>JANQKI010000221.1 GCA_028281165.1 Opitutaceae bacterium
CCATCAAGCAAATCGCATTGACGTGAATCTAGCGAGTCCAACCGGATTCCGGCCGCCGCCAGCTGTCTTGCCAACGACTTTCCTATCACACCGCTTCCACCATGTATAACGATCTGTTTAGCCACGTATCGGTTTGTTACTGAAAATCAATTACGGCGTGGAAAACTTCACCGTTTCTCATTTTATCAATCAACTCGTTTACCTGCTCCAGACTTCCTCGATGGCTGACGAATCCGTCGGGGCTTAATCGACCGCTCTGCATCATCCTCACATAGCGTGGGATATCTAGACCTGGCTGGCTATCTCCACCTTCGGTAGCCGTAAGGCGTTTCCCGAAGTGCATGGGCAGAGTATTAATGGCCAGCTTTCTGTCGACAGGCATGACCCCCACTTCAACTAGTATACCGTTTGGAGAAAGTATTTCCCAGGCTTCTTCTATAACCTCAGGTCGTCCTGTTAAATCAAATACCACATCAACGCTAGTTCCTAAATCCAAAGCCCTCCAACTTTCCATTAAGCCACGAAAGCTCGTATCCAAACTATGGGTTGCTCCAATCTTGCAAGCCTTCTCAAGCTTCCAGGAATGGATATCAGCGGCCACAATGGGGAAGGCTCCAGCTAAGGAAGCTCCGGCGATCACTCCAGACCCAATGCCACCGGCGCCAATCACGATCACGCTTTGTCCAATTGACACTTGGGCGATTCTGTTGACTGAGCCGAAACCGGTGGTCAAGGTGTCAGCCAGCAGAGCTCCCCAGTCCTTGGGCAAATCCTTAGGGACAGGAGTCAATCGATTCTCGGAAATCACGGCAAACTCGGCAAACGTAGCTATTTGACCTGCGTTAACTGTAGTACCTTTACGACTGTACTTGGGAGGGGAAGCATTGATTCCGATACCTTTACGCCAGTGGCAAACAACGGAATCACCCTCCTTGACATGTCGGACTTCCGGACCAAGTTCCCTGACAATCCCGAAGGCTTCATGTCCAAGAAGATGAGGCAAATAACGATCCGGTCCTTTGACTGCATCGATCTCGCCGATTTGAGATCCGCAAATTCGAGTCGTTTTGATCTCAACGAGGACTTGGCCGAAACCCAAAGCGGGCACTTCCACTTCGTCTATTTCTAAAGGTTGTCGGCTTTGGGCAAGTATCGCCGCTTTAGTCTTCATAAATCAGGTGAATTTTAAGGAATGAACCACCAATAGTCTCCAGAATAGCCGACTTCGCTAAACAGCTTTATCCAATCCTCCACACTCATGTAGGTCTCGGCGGTAAGCACCCAGTCGAGAAGTCTCTGCTTCTCTTCATCCGTATGCCAGGCGTCGACCGTAATGAATTTTTCTCCGTCTACCTTGGCTACCCTTTCGATCTCCCTGAGCGATTCTTGTACGTCGTATAGACCGACATTGTGTATCGTATTTATGGATATGACTAGATCGAAATAGTCGTCATCGTAAGGCAAGGAGACGCACGAGCCGAGATCAATGAATTGCCCCATCGCCCCATGAGCCATATCTTTCGCGTAAGTCGATATTTCCAATCCGCGTACTTCGCAATCCGGGAGAGTTTCCTTAAAGTCGTGCATCAGAAAGCCCTTCGCGCAGCCGATATCCAGAATCCGAGCGCTAGAAGGCAAAGTGTAATGTTCAATCATCCGTTTAGCGACAGGAATCCATCGACCATCGTATCGATACCCACCGTAGCCATGTTTTCTTTCCCCATCGAAGAAATCCTTGTCATAGCGTTTCGCTATGGCCACATCTTCTGCGGTTTTCATCGAGGCTCGCTTACTTAAGTTTCGCTTCGGTTGAGGCAATGTATCCAGTAAATTGATTTCAGCCATATTTCGTCATGCATTAAAAAGGCCCTTTGAAACCTGCGTGCGGAATATCCAATTTCATAGGATCAGTCTCTTTAGGAATCAAGCACTCATGGGACATGCCTAGGATTTCTCGAACAGCCAGCTCCACGTCATGGGCTTGATAATAGAAATCCGCAGCTAGACTACAGGAGGTAGGAGATGGCGTATCCAAATAGCACAGCCGCCGAGGAGCCATCTTCAGCTTATCCCAACACGTCTCGTTGACAATGGCAATGGCTTCCGAAGCGAAACCGGCCGACGGCCAGCTGCAGTCTAGAACAAGAAGTCTTCCAGTTTTGGCAACGGATCGGTTAATCGTATCCACATCTAGAGGGCGCGCCCATCGCGCGTCTATCACTTCAACATCAGCCTTTTCCGACTGAGCCAAGGCCTCGGCTACCGTAAGAGCCTCCACGACGGCAGAGGAAATAGCCAATACAGTTATATCCGAACCTTCACGTGCTACGCGAGCTCCCTCGACATCGTCCAAGGCACTCAAGGCACCCTGAGAATGATGCAGCCACCGGTGCTCAATGAAGACAACTGGATTAGGATCGGAGATCGCTGCCAGCAGCATGCCTTTCGCGTCCCGAGCCGATGCCGGCATAGCAACTTTGAGACCCGGCACATGCATAAGCCAGCTATGAAGACACTGGGAATGCTGAGGTCCTTGCCCCCAACCCCTTCCGACAACCAGGCGAACAACAAGAGGGACTTCGATCTCGTCACCAAACATGAAACGCCATTTAGCCGCCTGAGTTACCAGCTGATCCATAGCCAGAAGAAAAAAATCCAAGCGCTGGTGAACCATAACAGGTCGGAAACCGCCTAGAGCTAGCCCTAAAGCCACACCCATCATTGCATTCTCTGAGCATGGCATATCAAAAACGCGTTGGACTCCAAACCGCTCTTGCAGGCCGAGAGTCGTTCCAAAAACGCCTTTCGGATCAGGTACTCCTAACCCGAATACGATTGTGCGATTGTCACCTTCCAGACTCTCGGCGAGCGCTTGACGAATCGCTTCGGCAAAGCTCACGGTCTCTTCCACATTAGCCATGCAGGACACCTCCACTGTCTTCAACCGTAGGAAATGCCGACTCGCGAGCGAACTCGAATGCCTCAGCAATTTCCGAATCGATGGTTGAACGCGCATGAGCTCTATTCTCATCGAATTGGGGCCACTCGCTCAGCATCCGTTCACAAGCTGCCAAAGGACAGCGCTTTTTCCAGATCTCAAACTCCTCAGGACTGCGATAGCCTAGATTATTGTCATAGTTTGGACCGCAGTGCTCTCTCCATCGATACGTATCAAACTCAATAAAATAAGGCCCGCCGCCTTGACGCGCTGAATTGACGGCCTGGCTAGCCAGTTTGCAAACCTGAGAGATATTGTTGCCATCGGCCTCGCCTACTTCAAGGCCCATCTGCTCTGCAATACCAACACGTGAGCGCCCTTGGGGCTGCCTGGCCTCCATCCCCGTGTAGACGCTGTAGAGATTGTTTTCGCAAACGAAAACGATCGGCAGATTTTGAAGAGCCGCAAAGTTTAACGACTCATAAAAAACGCCTTCCTCTGTTGCGCCCTCGCCAAGGAAAACGACAATCACCTCATTCAATTTTTGAAGCTTCACGGAAAGAGCCTTTCCTGTAGCGATTGCAATAGAACTGCCGACAATAGGCACGCTTCCGAGAAATCCAGCTTCGAGATCAATCAAATGCATGGATCCGCCTCGGCCTCGACAACAGCCAGTGACCCGGCCATAGAATTCCGCGAGCATCCGCTTTAGAGAACCGCCTTTGGCAAGGTAATGAGCATGACTTCGATGAGCGCTGAACACTCCGTCGGAATTTTTCAATTCCGAGCAGACGCCTACGGCCACCGCCTCTTGACCAATCGAAAGATGGACGGGACATCTCATTTGCTGATCGCCATAGGCCTCGGCCACCGCCTCTTCAACCATTCGAATCCGTAGCATCGAGACATAAAGATCAAAAAGCTTTTCTGTATTCATCAATCCAATTCAGCTGGCACGGTCGCCAACATCGGCGGCCTGAAGGAAACCTCAAAAAATGAAGCAATTAACGGTTCAGCGAAAAGATGATCTCCGTTTTCGACATCCTTCTGATCATTCTTTTCGCAACACGATTGATTCACTAAAGAGGCTGCCATTCGCGCGTATTCCGGAGCATTCCAAATTCCACGATTAACTATTCTCCGACCAAGACTCCGGCCTAAATAATCGGCCGAGCGAGCAAGCCAATGAAAGCTATTTAGTTCAAAGACAATGGGTAGTTCATCTGTCAATACCTCAGGATCAAGGGCTGACCCTTTCAGGAGTCCTCCATAAGAGCTAAAACTGCGGAGTGAAAGTCGCATGAGGTAACGTAGCTTGTTTGGCAGAGTCTCAACGGCATCGCTTGGCAGTCGATCTACCAAATTAGGAATTTCATCATGTCGACCATTGTAAAACGCAGCCACAGCAGAGCTCGCTAAGTCAATCGGCTCAATGCTATTATTCTGGTTTGAGAATCCGGTACAAATCGCCTTTCCAAGCGAAGCAGTCCAAACCTTACACCGGGAATAAATCCAATCGAAAGCCTGGGAGAAAAAACGCCTAAACTCACCGCGGTCCGAATCTACCGAATTCAAATAAAGCAGCGCAAGTAAGGCTCCGGCATCTTGCGGACTTGGTTCGAATCGGTCTTTCCAGCGCTCCCAGTCAGCGGGCCAGTCCTTATAGCCGCTTTGGATAAGGGCTACAAGGCATTCAAGGGAGAAAGAAGAGGAGGAAAAGTCCATCGCGAGATATCGCTTTCGAGCATCCAACACACTCCGATGGTATCCAAAATTCTCAAGCTCCCGGCAAAGAAATATCCAATGCAAACCTTCAATCGCGGAAAAATCGAGTGTCGTTTCGCCCTTCTTATCTAGAGCCTCGAGTAAAAGCGGTAGAACGACCTCCATGTAATACCATCGTTCCTCGCGCCAGTTTTGACGGTCCTTGAGCAGGGACTGGGCTCGTTGAAGCGAGGCAATCCTTCGTTCGGCATCCTCGCAATTCTCCCACAGAGCAGCCTTGATAATAAACCGTACCATACGATCAGCCAGCCCATTCGCATGACTATTGGCTTCACAGTGCTCGTTGTATACGGTCAGAAATATATCCAGAAAATCATGACGAACAGCTAACAGCTTCTTGAAGCAAAGATCCAAAAGTGGGTGGTCTTCAAAAGCGAGAACGAGATGGGCTCCATCTCGAAAGGCGATTTCCTGCTCAATTGAATCGGCCTGGGCAATCCAGGCAATCCAGTCAGTAATCCAATACGGATCTTTTAGATTCAAAGTGTTGCTGCAAACGCTTGCATGAGCCTGGCAAAGCGCCGGCAGATTAGGAGCCAAACGTCGCGCGAAGGATGAGGCGGTCGAGTGCCAAAGAGCGTACATGCCTTATACGTTGAGCATGGCGAAGGCGGCTTTCAAAATGCTGGCCTTATTGATGTGCTCACGATTGCCTGCATATCGAACGGCCTGCCCTCCCGCTAATTGCCCTAGAAATGTGGATACTTCTATCGGCAATCCTGAGACGGTTGCCAGAGAAGCTAAAGAGCAAAATGCATCACCAGCTCCAATCGTATCCACAATCCGGTTTTCAAATGGCGGCAATCGTACCTGATTGCCATCCACATCTTGACCTATGGTCTCAACTTCCCCTCTAGTCAGCCAGGCGGCACGGGCTCCCAACTCCTCTCTTAATTGGGTCAGGACATCGCTATGGTCGAATCTCCGCCGTCCGTGGGCCAGGGTCATCTCAGCATTGTCCAGGCTAAACGAGTCAGCCCTGCAATAGCGACGATTAATGATATTGAAGCCGTAATTGTTGCTGTTGGTCTGGCAATTCAGGGCGAGAAAGCGGGCTCGCTCCTGCACCAAATCGCGCAGCCTGTCGGACAAGACGCCATGTCCGAAATCCATAACCAAAACGAGATCATAATTTTCAATTTCACGGGATACGCAGGCCAGCAGCTTCTCTTCGACCTGTCTAGGAGGGTTCTCTTTATCGATGTAGTTTACGGAAAACAGCTTGGAAAGCTCTGCTCCGCTCTTCTGCTCCTCGATAAAACGTTGCTTAACGATTGTAGTGAAAAATTCATCACGAATCAAGCCGTCACCCTCAGGCGAAATGTATGTTTTCAGCTCGTCTTCCACCCAGTCTTCAGCTCCTACGAGACCAATTAGCTTTACCTGGGAGGAAAAATCTCTCAGATGCCGGAGAACGGCGAGAGCCCCTCCCGCTTGGGTGTCATCCGTCATGTGTCTGGCTGAAAGGATGCGATTCTTGGAAGTCAATCCCTGAACGCCTACGGTAGTGTATCGATCGAATATGACGTCTCCAATGACAAGCGTCTTAATCCGGGCAAATGCGTCTACTTCCTTCCTTAATTCGTTGGGAGGGCAAGTTCGGGCGAGGGAGCTGCAGAATTCACCTATTTTAGAGGAATAGGTATCGAAATTCCTATTGAGCAAACGCGTCGAACTGAACACTACCGACCCAACATAAACCGTTTCACCGCCGACATGTTGAACGGCTCTGACGTCGTCAGAAATGTTTCCAGTCACGTCGTTCGAGTGATTCTCGTATTCCTTGCCTTTGCAGTAAACGTTAGGCTGGATTGCCTTGATGGCTTCGACCGCAGCTGGGAAGGGAATCGGCACCACATAATCGACACACTCCAAGCTGGCCAAGGATTTGAAACGAAGCGCGTCATTGAAATAAGGACGCCCAGGACCTTTATCGACGAAAGCCTCGCTGGTAAAGCTGACCACAAGGACATCTCCCAATTGTTTGGCCTCCTCGAAATGGATCAAATGTCCAGGATGAAGCAGGTCAAAGGTGCCATGACATTGGACTATGCGTTTGCCCGACTGCCTTAAAGGCTCAAGAGAACTGCCGATTTTTTCGATTGAGGCGTATTTGGACGAATCTCTCCAGTCGTTCATCGCGGCATCGTTTCCCGACCCATTATTCGCAGGGCATGATCATCATTGAGAAAAAAGGAGGTATCCATATCAAAGCGGCCATGCTCACCCGAGGGCGGCATGGCCAAGCAAGAGACAATGCTGCAAGCTAGGAAAGGCATTTTTGGCGCGCAACACTAAAACAAGACCGCGGAGAATGAGTCACCTCGACTATGATATCTTCAATAAAAGAGCAAACGCTTGCAGAAGATCGAGAGCTAGCAACAATAGAGTAAAGCATGCTTAAGTCTCCCGTACGCATATTCATAAATTCCTTACCAAAGTCAGGCAGTATGTATACGGTCGATCGTCTAAAGAAGAAATTCCAACTCGAACATGTTCGGGCTAATGCCGGCGCGTTTCCCGAATTTCAGATAAACTCTTTCGAGCTTCAGGATTGTATCAAGGCAGGAGAGCGCAGTGGCCACGGCTGCATTTTCAAGGGACATCAACCCCCATCTAGGCACAACCTTATTATTTTGGAGACCTTCTTCGAAAAAATGGTGCTCAACGTTAGAGACCCTAGGCAGGCATTGCTGTCGTGGATTAACAATGTCGAACACATGCGAGACGACGTGTACTCTCGACTGATGGGGATTCCCCATGAGTATTTCGACTGGTCATGGGAAACAAAGCTTGATTGGCAGATCGACAATTATTTCCAACTCCAAATCGATTGGCTCGATCAATGGTGGAAATGCCTGCTCGAAAAGAAAACGAAATTCGAGATTATCCTGACACGGTTCGAAGATCTAAAGCAAAACGCGGCACTCCACTTTAAGCGAATCTGCGATGCTTACAATCTACCTCAAATGCTCCCAGAGGATATGCCAACTCCCAAGCAAGGAGAAAGCAATTATCGCAGTGGATCCATCAACGAATGGCGGCAAGTCTTTAGTGAAACTCAAAAGGGCAAACTACAGAAGAAGATTCCCTCCTCACTAGCATCTTTCTACGATTGGTCCCATTCATAATGTCCAACATCACTCCACAAGTATCCCCATTCGTCCTTTCAAAGACAAATCGCATCTCAAAGGACCAGAATCTTGTATTCGAGATAGCTTCGGACGCGCTTTGGGACATATATGCGGAAGCCTGCATGAAATCATGGAGCGTCCGCTACCCGCATAGAAAACGCGATCCGCAATTCCTGGAAAAAGGAATGACTGCGGGAAACCTGCCCGCCGACCTGGCGACCGGGTTGCGAAAATACATAGAAAGTCTGCCAAAACATACGGCGGACATTTCGAACGAGTGTCCCGAAACCTTTGCCAAACCTTACACGCCGCAAAAGGTGACCAATGACCTGAATCGCGAACGCGACTTCTATCGCATTGCCCAAAAAGATCAGAAGGCTATCGAACCGGCCCTTTCTCATTTGAAAGAAGAGGTTGAGGAAGCTTACGGATCCTGTTGGCGAATCGTGAACGTTCGCAGCTGGAAAACATTTCCCGGGGCAAAGGCTGGATCGAACGATTGGCATGGAGACGGACTTCCATGGCCAGTCAACAAGATCATGGTATATTTGACCGACATCGAACCTGAGGTAGGCGGCACTGAAATCGAACTGCATGACGGATCGCGCCAAATCACTCACGGGACAGCAGGGACATGGTGCCTATTTCAAAGCGGTTACTTGCAACATCGAGGCATCGCGCCAACAGTAGGCCATCGTCTGGTTCTAGAAATAGCGACCTGCCCTGCTTTCGAGACTGATTTGACGGTTTTCCATTCCGGGTACGGCGCAAAGTACCCGATTTCGCCGTGGGATTGCTTAGATATTGGAACCCCAGTGCCAGACGCGAATCAAGGATGGACAGACCCGCTCTTGAGACAGAAGCGGGTGATGGATAGCGTATCCAAAAAACCCTTTAAGCAATGGCCTCTTGAAATGCCGGAAGCGCTTCCAAGAATCTATTAAACAGAAAACCTTGCCTCAAAGATACACTATCGCCGTACCCGTTTGGGGTGTAGCCGCCACGCGCGCCTTTACGGAAATCTCGCTGCCAAGCCAACTCGCTTCAGGAAATCTGCCAGCTCTCTCTCTCCAAAGCGAAATTCATTACCTGATCGCAACGGATCATGAATCCGAAGGAGTGATTAGATCCTCACCAACCCTAAGAAAACTTAAGACGCTAGCCACGGTATCCTTTACGGATATAGATAGTCTGCCAAGTCAACCCGACTGTGGAGTGCAGTATCCGAAAAAATGGATTCGCATGAATTCAGCTCATGAATACGGAATCGCTTCTGCTATTGAGCGAAAAAGCGGCTTGCTCCTCTTTTGCGCAGACTATGTCTTCAGTGATGAATTTCTCGGCAACTGTGACAAGAGACTGAGAAATGGAGCAAAGGTCATCGCAGCTTGCGTTCCTCGTATTGAAGATACCATTGCTGAGGATTTGCAGAGAGACTACAGAAACGAAGAGGTCATCGCATGCCCTGCATCAGATCTGTCTCAAATGGCTCTGGATCGAATGCACAGCGAAAATTTTAGGCGGAATATTTTAACGAATAAATATATAAACTCCCAAAATCTTATAGTATTCTCTCCATATTCTGGATATATCCGACATACGACTCGCCTGGTTCCAGTAGCAAGCATCCCATCGCCAACTTCAACATTGAATGGGTATACGCTAGACAGCTCGAGATTCATTGAAAGCGTGACGGAGGATGAAAATCTCGTTGCGACATTCGAAGATGCTTCGGAAAACGCTCTTTTCTCCACTACTCATCCCCAGGAGAACACGGAATCGGATTATTATAGAACATTCAATGCAAAGGAATTCGCCCAAAATCTTGCTGATTCTCAACCTTCCAAAACGAGGTGGGCTCTCTTCAATAGAAGATACATTATCAAAGGCAATTCTAGCGAGTCATTCTCGAATATCGAAAATCTTGCTATCTCAAGCGTATCAGAAATTAAAAGACACTATTGGCAACAAATAGCCTATCCCAAGTCACCATCAGCCCCTAAACCTGCCAAGGCTTTAACGGAAGACTCTCTTTGGCTAAAGACAATTTGGCCGAAAATCGAAAAACTGGTCGAGCAACTGGGGAATCGACCACTCGCGATTTATGGAACGGGAGGACACACTTCGACTTTGTTGAGCGTGACGCCAATAGTCTCGATAGCAGCTGTTTTCACTGACCGAGAGGCGGAAGAACTGGGTCAATACCGATTCGGCAAGCCCTACATTCCGATCCATTCAATAGCGAATTACGCTCAAGATATTCTCATTTCTTCGCAGGCTTATGAAGAGGAGATATTCCAATTTCTCGAAAGCGAACTACCTGAATCGATTAACATCCATCGATTGTATACATCTGACGACAGAGAGTCTGTGACTATATATAGGAAGAACAAAGATAGAGAAACGATCGGACCTTCTGAAGCTCGGAAATTACAGAGCCCAAATCTAAGAATTATAGGCGAAGAAGAACAGCTCTTAGCATTCTTTTCGAAAAGAAAAGCAGCAAAAAGCCAAACGTTCGTTTGTGTCTGCTCCGAATTCCCTTCACCGTTGTTCAATACGTATGGTCAGACACAATCTCTCTCCGAACTCATAGAAGAGAGTAAGCCAGACGACGAATTTATAATTTGTTATTCGGACTCGTTTGACCTGTATTTAGATATTCTTAATCGCTTCGACATCTCAACGCATCGAATTTCTGGGTACAACTCTGAATTTGACCTGATGACTCGGCTCGACGAGATTCAAGAACTACGTTTGAAGCATGCGTTGGTCGCGACCTTGCCCAAGAGTGGAACTCTTTGGCTTAGAGACAACATCGGTCGCGCCCTTTGGAGCCAGCCACGAACTATATACGGAGGAGACTGGTACCGACTCGAAGGACTCAGGCTTAACCAGGACAAAGCTTACGAGATGATGACACAAGGAGGCGTATGCGCCTGCCATATGGATGCATCGCTTCAAAATCGGCAAATCTGTTCGACTTTAGATTTGAATCTAATCGTTCATATCAGAGATCCGCGACAAGGGACCGTCTCGTGGACGTATCATCTAAATAGAAAGCTCCGGGAACCTCCCTACGACGATCGCTACAGAAAAATGGAGCTCGAGCTTCACTCCTTGCCAGAATCTTATCTGGAATGGAGTTTCGCAGAGCAACTTGACTACCAGATCGATCACTACTTGCCGCAAGCCATAAAGTGGATACATAATTGGAAAACAGCTATCGACAATTGGCCTTCAGGCAGAGCCCCATTGCTAACGACTCAAGAGCAACTCGTGAAGCGTCCTCGCCATTTCAACGAATCAATCGCTTCCTACTTGTGCATCCCTAGCAATTTCCTTGGACTGGATAGAAAGCCAAAGAAAGGGAAGCGGCACTTTCGAACCGGCAGCACAAATGAATGGAGGTCCCTCTACAGCAATGAACAGGAGGAGAGAGCAAACAGCCTGATGCCGGAAATCGTGAGGAGCATCTTTTCAGATAGGGAAGAAGACGGTTAATCCTCAAAGAGTAGTATTCATTTTTTCCCTAAGAAACTGAGAGGCTTCCTCTGGATCCATGATCGTCCAATCAAGAGGGCATTTCGTTAAGCGAGGATGCGACCGATTTTCGGATCCAAGTATGCCGCGTATATTCGCCCAGGCATTTTTCAGACGCTTTGGCCGTAAAGGCTCCAAATCCAGGCGGCCGTAAATGGCTTCCGGTCCATCCCAAAGGCTTCTATCGAGGTCCGGGCGAAGATAATCGATCCCGGCCAGCCTAGCCATTGACTTCAGAACTATATTCCATTCCAGAGACTGGCTGAATGAGCATAGAAAAGTGGCCTCCGGCAAAAGTTCTTCCAAAACCTCGATACTGGAAAGTTCAATCGTTTTAAGATTAAAATCCAGGCTCTCGAGGACCATTTGGTAGGATTCGGATAAACGAGCTCCTTCATCTACAAAAACCAGCCCGCTCAACGGTTCGGCCTTCTTAAAACGACTAAATTCAATTATTGGAGGCAAACGGGTAATATGTACGTTATTTTTGAATACATTAGATAATTCTCTCCAACCAGTCCCTAAACCGCAAATGGTCAACGATGAAATCGATCTATCAATTGCATCCGCGCGAAACTGGGCAGGCGAACGACTTGCCAGAGTTATGGGGCCGTAGTCTTTCAGAAGTTCCTTGAAGGGATCGCTAAGAAAAAGCGCTCTCCAAAAAGGAAAACTACAGGCCGCTTTTTCAGCTTCGCTCTCGGATGCAATGGTTTCGATTTGAAACATTAAATAGCTAGCTTTGAATAGAGCCCAGTTCGATAAGCTTAGTCATCGTCTTGATATTATAGAATCGTTCCTCGTCTTGCAGCTCACCGCTTTGCCAGAGCTCTTTGATTTCGCTAATGGCGTCATCCACTCCATGCCTAGGTTCGAAGCCGGTGGCCAAGAGCTTTTTTGAACTTAGTCGGTAGGATCTAGGATCGTTAGACTCAGTGACGATTATTTCCGCAGGTATTTTCGCCTGGGCTCGTTTAGCGATATCCATGATGGAAATATTCTCGAATCCCGCATTGTATATTCCCGTTAATTGAGGGTTGTCCAAGAAATGATGATACACGCGTATCATATCCTTGATGTGAATATTGGGACGAGTCTGATCTCCTCCGAAAACGGTTATACTGCCGTTCTTCAAGGCCAGCGAAGTAAGAATATTGACCGACAGATCTAATCGCATGCGCGGCGAGTATCCGCAAACCGTCGCCGGTCGAACGATTTGCATTGCAATCTGGTCGGCGTAGCTAAGCAGAACGCGCTCGCTGATCATCTTCGTTTTATTGTAATCCGAGATAGGCACCAGAGACAGATCCTCGGTAACCTCAGGTTCCTCCTTGACGCCATACACGCTGCCTGAGCTGGCGAAGATGAATTGCCGAGCTCCAGATAAGATCGCCTTTTCAACGAGGGTCATCGAAGCCAGAGCATTGACCTCCCAGTTCAGCTTGGAATCCAAATCGGAACAAGGATCGTTGGAAACGTTAGCCAAATGAAAGATCACATCGACACCTTCCATTGGCACTTGGTCGATATTCCGAATGTCCCCTTTGACTACCGTCAAGTTCTCGTGGGGTTCAAGAAAATTGCCAAACCACTGTATGTCAAAGACCACTACCTCAAGGCCTTCGTTCAGCAGGCTACGCGTTAGCAGCGTTCCAACGTAGCCGCAGCCACCAGTCACTAATACTTTTCTATTCATGAATTTATTGGAAATAGCTTTTTACAGAAGCAACTACATGCTCAACTTCATTGTCTTCAAGTTCCGAGTACAGAGGAATGCTAAGAATTCGGTCAGCTAAACGCTCCGCGACCGGGAAGGAACCTCTCTTGTATCCAAGGCTTTGAGCGGCAGGTTGCAGGTGGAGAGGAACAGGATAGTTGATCGCCGAACCCACTCCCCTATCATCAAGATGCTTCATAAGTTCGTCGCGTTGGTCGCACTGCAACATATAACGATGATAAACGGGCTCTTCATTATCCTCAAGTGTTGGCGTTTCCACTACACCCGACAGCTCCGAGTTGTAATACCGAGCAATTTCTCTGTAGCGGGAATTCCAATCTTCCAGGCGCCTGAGCTTGATACGCCCGATCGCAGCCTGGATATTGTCGAGACGCGAGTTCACTCCCCAGAAAAGGCATTCATTTCGATTCTCAAGACCATGGTTGCGATATCTGGTCAAAGAATCTGCAAGCTTTTCATCATTCGTAACACAGATGCCTCCATCGCCATGGACATGGAGATTCTTCAAGGGATGCAAGCTGAATCCAGCGAAGAGACCGATGCTTCCCGCTTTCCTCCCATTTCGACGAGCCCCAACCGCCTGGGCTGCGTCTTCAAGAATAACCACTCCATGCCTTTCCTTCAGACTTTCGAAAACCTCCATTCTAGCAATACGACCAGTTAAATGCACAACAAGGATGGCTTTCGTCTTATCCGTGATAGCTTGTTCGGCCTTTTCGGGATCTAAATTCATGTCATCTCCGACATCAGAGAAAACAAGCTTCGCTCCTGTTCGAGCTATGGCCCAAGCCGAGGCAACAAATGAATTGGGCGCTGTAATCACCTCGTCGCCAAGCCCTACCCCCAGGGCAAGCAAGGGCAAGTGAATCGCATCGGAACCATTCCCCAAGCCAACGGCTCGTCGCGTTCCACAGTAGCTGGCAAATTCGTTTTCGAAGGCTTCAAGCTCGGATCCGAAAACATAGGCGCCTTGACGTGAAAGCCGATCGAACGCGTCCAAGATCTCGTCACGAAGAGCGTCATACTGACGCCCAAGATTCACGAATTCAACCCTAAGCATAGAAAGCCTTGATCTCCTGAGCTACAAATTCGATCTGGTCCACGCTCACGAATTCATGGACGGGCAGAGAAATGACGCTTCGGCATAATTCTTCGGCTACCGGAAAGTCTCCCATTTTGTAACCAAATTCTGATGACGCTGGTTGAAGGTGCATCGGTATCGGATAGTGAACCTTGGCATCGACTCCTTTGGAAATCAGATAGGCCTGGAGTTCATCGCGTCGTTGAGCCCGAACTACATAAAGATGATAGACCTGCTTGATATCGTTTGGGCGCGTCGGAACATCTATCTCCTCTACATCGGCAAGCAGGTTATCGTAGAGGGCTGCATTAGCGATTCGAGCGGTCGTAATCTCATCGATTTTCTCCAGAAGATGGTTCGCGACGATCGCCTGAAGCGTATCCAGTCTGGAATTATAAGCCCAAATGATTGCTTCATTCCGATTGGCTAGACCGTGATTGCGGAGAAGTCTCAGCTGGTCGGCAAGATCGTCCTGATCGGTGACGATGTAGCCGCCATCCCCCCAGACATTGAGATTCTTGAGAGGATGCATGCTAAAGCATCCTGTATCTCCAAAGGTCCCAAGAGCCTTACCTCGAAATTCCGCTCGAATTCCGTGGCAGGCGTCTTCGACGAGGGACAGTTTATGGGCTTGGCAAAAATTGGTAATCTCGTCCATGGCACAGGCGAAGCCTCCCCAATGCACAGGCACCACAGCCTTGGTTTTCTCTGTCAGAACAGCGGCTAATTTGCTCGCATCGATATTATAGTCCCAATTGGCATCCACAAATACTGGACGAGCTCCTGTGGTAGAAATCGCTCCAATGGTAGCGAAAAAAGTGAACGGAGTCGTTATCACCTCATCTCCTGGGCCAATACCCAATGCTTTCAGGCTCAGGAAAAGAGCATCTGTTCCACTTCCGACTCCAATGGCGTTGCGGCTCCCAGTCAAATCGCGGATACGCGATTCAAATCTATCCACTTCCGACCCCAGAGTGTAATCGCATCGACTAACCAGATCTCCTATCTTCTCTAAAATTTGCGGATAGTCGCTAAACTGCTGCCTCAGATAGTTATGATTGATTGGCAGCTCGCCAGTCTGTTCGTATTGCTGGGGGAGAAAATTCCGGATTCGAGACATTCGAAGTCTAAGGAAGCGCTTTGTTAGGCAATCTCAATTATGAATATGCTTATATTCCAGTGGCTGACAGGAAATCGTTTCCCAATTGTCCTCAACCCAGGTGACCACCTCTTGTAGGCCTGACTCGAAATTCTCTTGAGGATGCCAATCCAGCTCGTCCCTGGCCTTTGAAGCGTCGAGACTAAAACGAGCGTCTTGACCGAAGTTTTCATCGATCATTTCAACCGAATCTTCGAAGGGTCGACCCATCAATTCGCATATCTTTTTCACCACGCTACGAATCGATCTTAGTGCGCCCTGTGGCGCCAGGTGGTAAACCTCGCCCGTCCTACCCATATTCACTGCAGCAAATGTCGCTCTAGCTACATCTCTAGCATGAATAAAGGCTCGCTCGGTCTCGCCTCCTCCATGCAGAGTGATTTTTCGGCCAAGCTTAAGGAAAATCGCAGTTCGGGGGATGATCCGGTAAAGTTGTTGATGTATTCCGTAAAGATTAGCGGCTCTGGTGAAAACGGCTGGAAAATCGTATCTCTTGACGAGCGTCATGACGTGCAGGTCACCAGAAAGCTTGGAAACGGCATAGGGCGTACTCGGACGATAGTTTTCATTTTCCCGCGTATCCAATCCAGTACTACCGTAAACTTCGGGAGTGGAGATGGCCACGTACCGCTGAAGGTAATCACGCTGGCGAATTGCGTCAGTCAAACGTACGACGCTCAAGCAGTTGGTCTCGAACCACTGCTCAGGCCATTTCCAACTGTTGCGTACCTCTCCTTGAGCAGAAAAATTGACCACGCAATCAGGACGAAATGAATCGGCAGCCTCTAGGATTTCATCGAGATCCCTGTTGACGTCCAGCTGTTTAAAGACGAATCGTTTGGAGTTCACCTTCTTTCCATAGCGGTAGGGCAGAAAAACGGGGTCGTATTCAGGCGAACGTGAGATTCCGAGAATTTCGGCATCAGTGTGGCCTAGCAGGAAGTCCACGAAATGGGCTCCGGTAAAGGAGTTGCTCGCCAAAACCAAGTAGCGATTCATCTTAGTGATCTTGGCCTTCCAATCTTCGACGTATCCAACGTGTCAATATGTGGGCCACTATCATTTGCATGTCTTCAGATACCTGCATATCTTGTATTGGAAAATGAATCACAATATCCGCAAGCTGTTTGCATCGTCCACCATCGAATCCTAGAATTGCCGCTGTCGCCATGTCTCTATTACGAGCAGTCTGCAAAGCGGCGATAACATTGGGAGAATTCCCGCTTCCGGAAAGGACGAGCAATATATCCCCTTCTTCGCCGAAATCATTCACTTGGCGCGCGAAGATTTGCTCATAACCTAAGTCGTTGCCCAAACAAGTAACGACTGACTCGTTGCAAGGCAAAGCCATAACACGCAAACCCTTACCCTTTGGGTTCGCTCCGTACAGAAAGTCATTCGCTATATGAGCGGCGTTTGCCGCGCTTCCTCCATTGCCGCAGATAAAGATCCGATTCCCATTCGTATGAGCCGTTAAGATGGCTTTGCCCAAAGACTCAATGGCCGTATTCTGAATTTCGCTTAGTTGAGTGGTTAAAAGATGGATGTATTCCTTGGCCGTTTCACTTACTGACATGAGAATTAAAGGAGGGAGCGTTGATTAAGTACAGTGATGCCACCCTAATCTCGTGCAAGCCTTTGTTGCATACCGCCAAAACTCCGACTCCATATTTCACTTACGTTATCGCTAGACCATCGCTAGTTCTGAGAACCGTTGCATTTCCTTCTCGAAATTAGGAGCTGAGCTACTACACCTACAACATGCCAAACGAACCGAGAAAGCTTAGCGCTCAGATTAGGGATGTCGAATTCGGGGAGAACGTTACCTACGTCGAGCCGGTTAACATGTACGGATGCAAGTTGGGTGACGACTGCTTTGTGGGGCCTTTTGTGGAGATCCAGAGCAGTGTCACCGTCGGCAAAGGTACCCGCATCCAATCTCATACCTTCGTCTGCGAATACGTGGATATTGGCGAAAAATGCTTCATCGCTCACGGGGTAATGTTCATTAACGACCTCTTTCAGATCGGCGGCCCGGCTTACGGCAAGAAGGAGCTATGGAAGTCCACCAAAATTGGTAACAACGTATCTATTGGGAGCAACGCAACCATTCTTCCTGTGAACATCTGCGACGACGTGGTCATTGGAGCGGGAGCCGTCGTTACCAAAGATATCGATAAACCAGGCATTTACGCAGGAAATCCAGCAAAACTGATGCGAGAGATACCCTCTTAAGGTCCACAATACTTTTTCTGCTGCATTAAATACTGAATACGCTTCCTGGCTTTTGGAGATAAAGTTGGGAACGATAAGGGATACCGTCTATTCTCTATCATGGTATCAGGAAAAACCCTTTTAGCGTAACGAAAATTAAATTACGTGAGGGATGTTTTCGTGAAAACCTAACGTTGCCATCAGCGGAAATATTCATCAGCGTCTCCCAAATCGGCGAGCTCTCTCTTCATGTCTGACTTTTCCCTAGAGAATATTTCTTCCGCGAGCGGCGAGGAGCTTCGCCAGGAGCTAGCCAAAGTACATGGATTGATGGACTCGCTGCTGGAATCCTCCACAGACGGAATCGTAATTCTCGATCGCTATGGGCATGTCGAAAAGTGCAACTCGTTGGCTGAGAAGCTTCTTGGAATAGATAATGCAGAGGTGGAAGGAACCCGGATCAATGATGTGTTTGTAGCTTTCGATCAAACGACTGACGAACGCATTGATCTAGCATCGAGCAAGTATCGCAACCCGCAGCTTTCTCCATCTAGAGCTTACATAAAACGGGAAGACGGTTCGAAAGCTCCGATCAGCTTTCAGCTAAAGCCAAATGCTAACACAGCTAACCCAGAGCTTTCCGGCGCCCTGCTCTATCTCAGTGATCTGAGCGCTCAGGAATCAACCAACGACCAGATTCGCCTCATCGCCACAGCCCTTAAAAGCATTGGAGAGGGCGTGATCATTACAGACAAGCACTGGGAAAACGGAGAAGCTAAGATTCTCTACACCAACGATGGATTCGCCGAGATAACGGGCTATCGAGATCTAGAAGTGGTGGGGAAAAGCATTTCCATTCTAAATAGCCCCAACACCGATACTTCGGTGATCGAAGAGATGGTCAAAGACCTCCAGGAAGGCCATGTAGCAGCGGGCGAGACGGTTGGTTATAAGAAGGATCGCAGCGAATTCATTCTAGCTTGGAAAATCTTCCCTGTTCACGGCTCGGCCGAGGAAGTGACCAACTACGTGGTGATCCAGCGAGACGTGAGCCAGATCCGACGCTTGGAACAGGATCTTTTTCAGTCACAGAAAATGGAAGCCGTGGGACGCTTGGCTGGTGGCATCGCTCACGATTTCAACAATATCCTGGCCGTCATTCTTTCGTTCTCCGATCTGATCCTCGACAAAGCTTCCGACGACGATCCGAATCGGAAATACCTAACCGAAGTTCGCAAAGCCGCCGAGCGAGCCGCCGACTTAACACAGCAGCTACTTTCGTTCAGCCGTCGTAATAAGAACCTCAAGCCGGAGGTACTCGACGGAATTAAGGTCACGCGCGACATGCAAAAAATTCTCCGCCGGCTCATACCAGAGAACATTCAATTCCACCTGAATTTCCAGGAAGACCCGCTTTACGTGAACATCAACCGAACCGCGTTAGAGCAAATCCTCATTAATTTCACCACCAACGCTCGGGACGCCATGCCGAACGGAGGAGAGATCTCGCTCAACATGCTTGGCTGCACCAGCGAAGAGGCAGAAGAAATCCTTCCCGAATACATGGAGCCCAAGCCATATATGATTCTCACCTTTCAGGACAATGGTATGGGAATCGACGAGGAAACGCAGCGTCACATCTTCGAGCCATTCTTCACAACCAAGGAAACGGGCAAAGGCACAGGCCTTGGCCTGGCCACGGTTTACGGAGTAGTCAAACAGGCCAACGGCCACATCGAAGTTGCTAGTGAAATCGGCAAAGGGACGCGATTTCGCATATTCCTTCCTCAGGTCGCCTCAAAAGGAAATCAGGCAGATTCTGATTCTGAGCTGCCAGTCGAGAATCTCGTTTCGGCGTCGCGTGAAACCATACTTGTGGTCGAAGACGACGAAATCTGGTGCGATTGCCTGTCAGGCCTGCTAGTCCAGTACAACTACGAAGTATTTTCCACAAATCAGGCAGAGGATGCCCTGGAATTTTTCGAGGAATCCAATGCCAATATTAAATTGCTCATCACCGATCTCATCCTGCCTAAGATGCGCGGATCGGAGCTGGCGGATAGGTTGCTGCAAAAAAATCCAGAAATGAAAGTGATCTACATGACCGGCTATTCAGAGGAAATCGTGCATCAATTCAACATCCCGGAAGACGCTATTCTTTTGAAAAAGCCCTTCGCCTTGAAGAGCGCCCTATCGACAGTTCAGAAGCTTCTACAGGAAGCGAAAGAAGCCTGATTGGGAGATCAAATCCGCTCGTAAACCGAACAGGAGTTAAAGAGGGAAACGGGCTCCATTTCCTTCTAATATCTGTAAAAGAGACGCGAAATAGCGTCTGGCGTTCATTTACCCTAGGTAAATTGGCCCCGTTCCTACGTTTTCAGCCAAGCTTTCCACTCAAGCCATAAAGGGTCTAAGACGATGAACACTCTACTAAATACTGCAGCGACTCTTTATTAAATCCCCACTCAACGATTCCCACTATGGCGTGGTCCCACGAAGAAATCAGCAAGTTTGAAGATATCGTCACAAGGCTAGCGGCCGAGGCTCACTTGGCTCAGCCTGGCAAGGACGATGGTCTTATACCCATTTTCAGCCTAGTAAACGAAATCATCGATTCATTGCCGGAAGAGCAGGCTCTTAGCGAAGCGATCGAAGCGATTCACGATATGCTTCAGCCCATGCTGGATACGGCCGAACCTTTCGATGAAGCGACCATAGAGGCGATGAAAACCTTCGCGAATTGGTGCGCCGATTCGCTTTACCGCCTTCGCGATGGAGAAGATTTAGAATCCTACATTGCCTCTAGCGATAGCTCTCAAGAAGAGATTCAGTCGGATTTAACCGAAATCGAAATACCTGCTGATCCAGAGCCCGAGGCGGACGAACCCATTGCCTTCCAAGAAGCGAAAGAAGAGATTCAAGGGGGCAAGATTAGCTGGACAGAGATCGAGATCAGAGACTTCAGCCACTTGGCAAACCAACTTTCTTCGGAACTGCTAATTGCTGAAAATGGAAGCGATGAGGGTATGCTTCCGATCTACAGCCTCCTAAAAGAATTTCAGACAACTTTTGAGTCACAACAGGTTGTATTGACGGCAGTAGAGCCAGTTCTGCTGAAAATGGACGCTTTGCTTGATGATGCAAAGCCCATGGACAGCCAGGGAATGAAGATCCTAACTGAGTTCAATATCTGGCTGGAATCCTCGCTCAATGAACTAAAGAGCGACGTTGAGCCAATGCCGTTTAGTCCGAGTATTGAATACGTGGAGACGGCTCAAGCCGAGCAGGAAGCTACAGGAGATCCAGAGGAAAATCTCGCTGCCGAGTTCGCGGAATTCGACGTTGTGATGGACCTCAACATGGAGGAGAATAAAGAGCTCCTCGAAGAATTTCATACCGAGGCAGTCGATCATCTAGGCCAAATTGAGACTGCCGTTCTAGAACTGGAGCAGGACGTCGGCAATCGAGATGCCATCAACTCGATGTTTCGCTCCTTCCACACCATCAAAGGCGTCGCTGGCTTTCTTAATCTTATTCCGGTCAATCGTCTCGCTCACGAAGTCGAGTCCTTGATGGATCTCGTTAGAAACGACGAGTTGGGAGTTTTCACAGGAATCATCGATCTCGTCCTCGAATCGAAAGACACCATTTCACGACTTATAGAGCAAATCTCAGAAGCCCTAGCTGAAGGAACCCTCCCAGAGGAAATTATTCCCGTAAGCCACCTTATGGTAAAGGCGAGATGGGCAATGAAAGGCCCAGATGATTATGCCCAACTGACTGGCGAACCTTCAGCAGCAACTTCCCAAGCTCCGAGCCCTTCATCGGGCAAACCAGTTGATGATGAAGAAACTCGATCTTCAGAAGAAGATCTGGCTGCTATGGATCAAGCTCTGGCGGAATTGAGCAGTGAAAAAGCTGATCCCAAGCCTGCTCAAACGACTCCAGTTACGGAAAGCAAGTCGTCAGCAACATCCAGCAATCCGGCTAAGAGAAAAGCCACGGAGAACTCATCGATCCGCGTCAACACCTGGAAGCTAGACAATCTGATGGATATGGTGGGAGAGCTCGTTATCGTTCAAAGCCAGCTGCAAGAATGCTCGAAAGACGAGAAGTTGGACAACTCCGTGTTCCAACGCAACATGTCTCAGCTGACCCGCATTACCAAGGAACTGCAGCACACTTCGATGTCGCTGCGCATGATTCCGGTCAAACCGACTTTCCAAAAAATGGGCCGTATCGTACGCGATCTCGCTGCCAAGTCCGGCAAGAAGGTGCGTTTCGAAGTTGCGGGAGAAGATACGGAATTGGATCGCAATGTGGTTGAAGAAATTGGCGATCCCCTTGTCCACATGATCCGGAACGCCCTCGATCATGGACTCGA
>JANQKI010000095.1 GCA_028281165.1 Opitutaceae bacterium
GAAGACGCTTGAGCAGTTTCTTCCTCCGGCTCGTCGGAGCTTTCGGATTCCGCTGGTTCTTGCTCTTCCTCCTCTTTTGCCTTCTTGCGTTGCTCTAATTCTTCGAGAGCTGCTCGACGGCTGAGGCGGACGCGTCCTTTCTCGTCGATGCCGATGCATTTGACGACCATTTCATCGCCAGGCTTGCAGACATCTTCCGTTCGGCGAACGCGAAAGTCCGCTAGTTCTGAAATATGCACAAGACCCTCTTGGCCAGGAAGCACTTCCACGAAACAGCCGAAGTCTTTGACGCCTTTTACAATACCACGGTAGATCTTGCCTTCTTCGATCTCGCCGCAAACGAGGTCGATTTCCTGTAGGGCGCGATCCATCGCATCTTGGCTTGTGGCGTAGACGTTTACCTTGCCGCTGTTGTCCTCGTCGATGTCGATTTGAGCTCCGGTAATGTCCACGATACGGCGAATATTCTTACCGCCAGGGCCGATGAGAGCGCCGATCTTTTCAGGATTGATTTGAACGGTGGTGATACGCGGAGCGTGCTCGCTGACATTTTCTCTTGGAGCCGGGATAGCTTCGGCCATGGCTTCGAGAATTTTGAGACGAGCTTCACGCGACTGCTTGATGGCTTCTTTAGTGATATCGAATGGCAGACCGTTAATTTTCAGGTCTAACTGAAAACCGGTAATGCCTTTTTCACTACCTGCTATTTTGAAGTCCATATCGCCAAAATGGTCTTCCTCGCCGAGAATATCGGTCAGAGTGACGTGTTTGGTTATGTTTCCTTCGTCGTCGGTTTCTGTCACTAGTCCGCAAGAAATGCCGGCCACCGGATCACTGATGGGCACGCCAGCATCCATGAGAGACATGCAGCCACCGCAAATCGATGCCATGGATGTCGATCCATTTGAGGCCATGATTTCCGAAGTGATGCGTATTGAGTAAGCGAATTCGTCTTCAGGAGGAACCACGGGCAGAAGAGATCGCTCGGCAAGCGCGCCATGTCCAATCTCGCGACGCCCGGTGATGCCGAAACGCCCGGTCTCGCCAACGGAGTAGGGGGGAAAGTTGTAGTGAAGAATGAATGACTTTGTTTTGGGGCCACCCGTGATAGCGTCCAGACTTTGAGATTCGTTTGTCGGACCGAGTGTCGTCATGACGAGGGCTTGAGTCTCTCCTCGAGAGAAGAGAGCGGAACCATGAACTCTTGGAATCATGCCTACGCTCCCCTTAAGCTCTCGCAGTTCGTCGGGCCCACGACCTCCAGCTCGTACCCCTTCGCTAAGAATAGCCGAGCGATAAGCGTGCTCTTGAAGCTCTTCCATGGCCATCGAAAGCTGAGCGGGATTGTACTCGTCTTCGCCGAGCTTTTCGATCAGAGCGGCTTCGGCTTCTTCCCTTAGTGTATCCATGGTACTATTACGCTCTTGCTTGTCCCCTAGTCGAGCTGCCTCCGTGATACGCTCGCCAATAAGGCCGCTTACGAGATCGCGAATATCGTCTTCAAGGGTCACCAATGGAAACTCCGATTTTTCCTTACCGGCGATGCTCACGAGTTCTTCGATTCCCTCAATCACGGGTTGGATTGCCTTGTGAGCGAATTCCAGAGCGTCGATAAAATCTGCTTCAGGAAGTTGGTCGGCGCTACCCTCGATCATGAGCATTTCCTTTTTGGTACCGACATAAATGAGGTCTAGGTCGGACTCGTATTGCTCTTCGATCGTCGGGTTTGTCACGAAGTTGCCGTCGATTCTGGCGACTCGCACCGCTCCAATGGGGCCATTCCAAGGGATATCGGAAATGGCGAGAGCGGCGGAAGCTCCATTTATCATCATGATGTCTGCTTCGTTCTGCTGGTCAGCCGAGAGGAGAAAGCCGATGATCTGCACTTCGTTCAAAAAGCCTTTTGGAAAGAGCGGGCGGCAAGGTCGGTCGCATAGACGAGAAGTGAGAATCTCCTTCTCGCTTGGTCGGCCTTCGCGTTTAAAATAGCCTCCTGGGATACGTCCGGCGGCAGCATATTTCTCGCGGTAGTCAACGGTTAGCGGAAACCAATCCTGGCCTTCTCTAACCGAGCTGGCGACTTGGGCGGATACGAAGAGGCTCGTTTCGCCAATCATGACAGTGACGGCCCCGCTTGCGAGTTGGGCAAGATCGCCTGCCGAGAGTGTCATTCCGTAGTCGTCAATTGTTACACTATGTTTTTGTATCATTTCTGTATTAACAGTTTGGCGACTGAATGGGCTCGATGTTTAGAGAGATTTCCGGATGGAATCGTGTCCGAAAGACCTGTGCCGATTGCATTCGGAAATTTCTCAATCGTGGCGCCATTCAGCGCATTGTGGGTTTTGGTTATATGAAAAAGACCTGTGAATCCGTGTTGTTTAAACAGGGATTCGGCAGGTCCGTTAAAGTGGGAACGCCGCGCTCGTTTTGCAAACGACGAAGCGTGAAAGGTAGCGCTTAGCCTGTGATGTGTTTCGCAATTATCTGCGAAGATTCAGTCGCTGCAGCATCTCGTTGTATTTGTCGAGGTCGTGCTTCTTCAAATAGTCGAGCAGCTTGCGGCGACGGCTAGCCATTGCCAGTAGGCCCCGGCGTGTGTGGAAGTCTTTGCGATGCGTGCGGAGGTGTTCCGTGAGATGATTGATGCGAGCGCTCAGAAGAGCAATCTGCACATCGCATGAACCAGTATCTGAATCGTGCGTCTTGAAGTCGCCGATAATTTGAGATTTATCGATAGCTTTGCTTTTTGCCATTTAGGTACTTGTTGAAGTTCACGGAATTCAGTTCTTCGTTTGAAGAACCGCTAGCCAAGCTTTTTGCTGAGCTAGCCGCTGGAGCCTGAAAAGAGATCAGACAATTCCGAGGAGGAGAGCGGTGTAGCCGCAGACCTCTAGCGCGAAGCAGATCACAAGAATCTTTTTTCGTTGTGGCGCAACACAATTTTCCAATCGGCAAGTGATTAGAACCCCTACCGCCTAGCTGGCCATCTCTTGCAAGCCTTCGACTTTTGCCGCGAAGTCGTCGAAGGTGAATGGCTTTTTCAAGAAAGCCGATCCATCCCTAATTGTCTGCTCGAGAAATTTCAGATCTTCGGTGAAGCCTGAAATGATGAGAATCTTGTCGCACTTGCCAGTGGAGCGAGCGGACTTCACCACTTCGGCTCCCCCTGCTTTGGGCATCATGAGGTCCGTGACAATCAGTTTCAGATCATCGTCTTCCTGGTCTGCTATCATTTCAATGGCCTCCCTGCCGTCGCTTGCCTCGATGACATCATACCCCATTCGATCGAGATAAAGAGAGACGAGTTCGCGTATCATTGCGTCGTCCTCTGCGATCAATGCGGTGGATTTTGAACTTTCGTCTTTGTCGGCCATTTGAATAGCCAGGGCGTTATTTAACTAATATACAGCGCTTTGCAGCTTCATAGCGAACCGGACTAGCTCGTTTGGGCTCCCTAGTCTTAGCTTTGCCTTAATACGTGAACGGTGGGATTCTATCGTTTTTACGCTGATTTGCAGCTCGTTCGCTATTTCTTTATTGTTTTTTGACTGCCCGATATGTTGGACGATAAGCAGTTCTCGATCTGAAAGGCGGTCGAAATTCTTTTCCTCCTCTAACTGAGTTTGTCCGCTTAGCCGATTCAGCATGCGTTCTCTCATACGGGAACTGACGTGTAAATTGCCTTTTGCTACGTCCATGAGAGCAAGCATCACTTCGTCCTTTTCTGCCGTTTTCATTATGTAGCCGGAGGCTCCTGCTTTGAGGCAACGCTCGGCGAAAAGGACTTCGTCGTGGCTTGTGATTACGAGAATGGCAGCCCCCGCGAACTTGGCTTTCATATCCTTGAGAGCGGCTATTCCTTTGGTTTTAGCAGTTGAGATATCAATGGTTATGATATCCGGAGCTTGCTGCCTAAGAGCTTCATCGATCGTTCGGACGTGCGATTCGATGCTGAATTCGGAGCTATCCGACAGCATTCGTTGAAGTCCGTAGCCGCAAACCGGCTGATCGTCC
>JANQKI010000129.1 GCA_028281165.1 Opitutaceae bacterium
TAGTAGTGGGAGCAAGGTATGAAAATGTCCTTGGGAATTTCCTCGCCTTCAAGGTATTTGATAAAAGCTTCCACGGTTCCGAGAGCCATTTTGGCAGGGAATTGCTGTGGGCTATCGTATAGTTTCTTTTCGAATACAGCTTGTTTGCCCGCTGGCGAAGCATCGAAGCCAACAATTGTAATCTGATCCAGCTTGCCGGCTTTGGTCACGGCTGCATGAGCTCCCAGAGCTGAAGGGTCGTTGATAGCGAAAATGCCCACGATATTCGGATGAGCCTGCAGCAAATCGGTGGCTACGGCGTATCCATCGTTTCGATTTCCCTTGCCGGAAAGCTCGGTGACAATCTTAAGTTTGCTATTGTTTTCCTTCAAGTAGTCCTTGAAGCCGTTAGCTCGATAGATGCAGGATGTGACCTCGGGATAGGAAAGGATGGCGATTTCTCCGCGATCTCCAGTCGCTTCCATCATGCTTTTGGCTGCTAGCAATCCCCCTTGATAGTTGTCACTCCCAATATGGGAAATCAGAAGGGCATTGGCTTCTTCGTCGGTTACTTGAATGTCAAATGTGAATACAGGAATACCCACCTCGGCAGCCTTTTTCACGCCTTCTCCTGCTGCTTTTGAATTAGCGGGATTGAGAAAAATGGCATCGTATCCTTGAGCAACGAAATCGGCGAGTTGATTATTTTGCTTAGCTGCGTCCATCTCGCCACTCAGGGCCACGACTTCGTATCCATACTTTGCGGCTTCCTCCGACATGACATTAGCGATCAGCTTGAAGAACGGATTCGTCAGGTCCATGCAAGTCATCCCGATCTTTCCCTTGCTTTCGCTTTTTCCGAAGGCAGGCGTAAAAATGGCTGCTAGAAGAAGGATTGCCGCGCCTGCGCCGGCTATGGCGATTTTCGCGAATTGCGGATTACGAGCTATCGCTTTGCGAGATAAATCGGAACTTCGTAGTTTATCTAGCAATACGGCAACAAGGATCACGCCTCCTAGCACCACTTGTTGCGTGTAGCTTTCAATTCCAAGGAGGTTCATGCCATTCTGGAGGACGGATATGATGAAAGCTCCGATCAAAGTGCCTAGAATACGGCCAGTGCCGCCAGATAGACTCGTTCCTCCCACAACAACCGCGGCGATGACATAGAGCTCGTACATGACCCCCATGTTGGGAGCTCCTGTGTTGATTTGAGATGCCTGGATAGCTCCTCCTAGCCCAGCAGCTAAGCCGCTGATGACATAGACGAAAGGAATTACGAAACCTATCGGGACGCCAGATAGTCGAGACGCCTCTTCATTTCCTCCGACTGCGTAAATGTAGCGGCCCATGCGCGTGTAGCTCATGAAAACGTGGGCTACCGCATAGAGGACGATTAGCAGTATCACTGTATTGGGTACGCCGAGCAGTCTGCCTTGGCCTAGCCAGGTCAAGCTCTTGGGTACTTGGTAGATGGAAAAGCCTCCGGTTATCAGGAAAGCTAGCCCCCTTGCCATCATCATAATGCCGAGAGTCGTGATGAACGGAGCCACCTTAAAGCGATGTACAATCCAGCCACCGAATCCTCCGATTAGACCGCAAGCTAGGATCCCAACCAGAAAACCAAGCCAAACTGCATCGGCTCCAGCTTCCAAACCTCCCATTCCTTTCATAACGCTTGTACCGATGACGGCTGAAAGCGCGATGAGACTGCCAACCGATAGATCGATGCCACCGGTCATAATCACCATCGTCATGCCAATGGCGATTATAGCGATAACGACGATTCGGTCTACGATTGCCAAGAGATTAGACTTCTTTAGGAAGTCTGGCCAGACATAGGATTCCGGCACTAAAATTTTAGCATCACTAAAATTTGGATACTTTTCTTTTATCTGATTGATAATTCGCCATTTGAGTAGAGATCGAGTAGTAGCGATTGCTTCAAGTGGTCGCTCATTTTGGTGTTGAGTCTCAAGGGCTTTTCTGAGGTCGGGAGGTTTTCCTGTTATTGCTATGGTATTAGCGTAACCGCTTTCTAAAAGCGATTTCGACAAGCCCTTGGCGAAGTCTTCGGATTCCGTGTTGGCCGCTCCTACGACAAAAATCGTGGCGTCCCCACCGTAGTCTTCCAATATTGTCCTCTGGATTTCCTGCACCGCTGCGTCACCCGAGGCTGTTTGCTCGTTTAAAGTTAGAACGCTGAAGAGTATGCAGAGTCCAATCAGAACAAGGACTATTCCATAGTTTTCTAAAGCTTTTCTCATGATAGGAAATGTATGATAAATTCCGTTACTCCACGCGAATGATTAGCTCACCGCCATAGAGAGAATTTGTTCTTGGGTTGCGTTCTGGGGATCGCTTATTTCTCCTTTTATCCTGCCGTTACCCATGGCAAAGATACGGTCGCACATGCCCAGGATCTCGGAGAGTTCGCTGCTGACGAGGATGATGGCTTTACCTTTTTCTGCCAATCGATTGATGAGAAGATAGATCTCATACTTCGCGCCCACGTCGATACCCCGCGTCGGTTCGTTGAAGATAATGATATCAGCGTTGCGGGCGAGCCACTTGGCCAAGACGACTTTCTGCTGATTGCCTCCGGAAAGCGTCACAACCGGTTGCGTTGGATCTGACGTTTTTATCTTAAGATCCGATTCGAATTGCAGGTAGATCGACTGCTCTTGTTTTTTGTCTAAAAATCCTCTACTGGAAAACGATCTCAGGTTTGGCAGTCCGAAGTTTTCAACTACAGATCGTTGTAGAATGAGCCCTTGATTTTTTCGGTCTTCCGTTAGCAGGCAAATGCCGTGCGAGATGGCATCCTTGGGACTCGAAATAAAAACTTCTTTATCTTCTACGAAGATGGATCCCGAGTCATGTTCATCAGCCCCAAAGATTAATCGGGTCAGTTCAGTCTTTCCCGATCCAATGAGACCGGCGAACCCGACAACCTCTCCCGCTCGAACCGAAAAGCTGACGTCTTCCACAACTCCTTTACGACCGAGATTCTCGATTCTCAGTCGTGTTTTTCCCAATACGGAAGCGCGTTTGGGGAATTCTGACTCGATCGGTCGCCCAACCATTTTTTCGATCAAGGACTCTTTCGTGATCCCTTTTGTGGGGGAGTCGTCAACCAGGGTTCCGTCACACAACGTGAGGACGCGATCAGCGATCTGGAAGATTTCCTCCAGCCTGTGGCTTATATAGATGATGCCGATTTTGCGGGACTTGAGTTCTTCAATGACTCTGAAGAGCAGCTCCACTTCTTGTTGCGTAAGCGGGGCAGTCGGCTCGTCCATGACAATAATTCTCGCCTCGATCGACAGGGCTTTGGCGATCTCCACGATTTGCTGTTGAGCGATGGTGAGATCGGAGCACTTGGCATTTGGATCAATCGAAATGCCAATCCTTTCGAAAAGACTTTTAGCCGCCGTTAGCTCGCTTTCCCGGTCGATGAAACCGTAGCGTGTTCTTTCGCGGCCCAGGAAAATGTTCTCTCTAACGGTGAGCTCCGGAATGAGATTCAGCTCCTGGTAGATGATCGATATCCCTGCAGACTGGGTGGCGTGAGGATCCTTCAGTTCCGGTTGACGGCCAGATAGATACATTTCTCCCTCATCTGCCTCCAAAGCTCCGCCTAGTATTTTGATGAGGGTGCTTTTCCCCGCCCCGTTCTCGCCAGCCACGGCAAGCGTTTCTCCCTCCTGAAGTTCTAGCGACACGCCTTTCAAAGCCTGGACGCCTTGGAAGGATTTGCGAATATGCCGCATTTCCAGCAGTGGTGGCCGTTCGATTCCAACTTGTGTCACGTAGGGGTAGGGTTGCGGGGGCCTATGACACTTATTTTCGAATTAGAGACAAGCGTTTATGCCTCCCAGTCAGAGGCTTACGACGACGGTAAGCTCTAGCGCCTAGGGATAGAGCTTATTCTCCAATCGAGGCGCTGAGCCCTCTTCCCCTATATCCATGAGTAGGAGAACCTGCTAAAATATGGGCGACAATAGCAAGTTCGATGGAGAAAATCACAAACAACATTGGAGAAAGTTCAGACGCAAAGGTGGATTTCCCGCCACCCTTTGACGCGCCGAAGAACGTGACCAAGAAGGAGAATTCTTGGCCGGATCCATTTAAAGCCAAGAAGTTCAATCCCGACGGCACTAGAAGATTGGTGATCAAGTCGAAGTCCTCAAGCACGGCCAAAAAAGCTACGGCGGAATACGCTAATGCTAGAATCAGATTAGTCGTCAAGCCGGGAGGCCATTCTTCGATTATTGAGCGTTCCAAAGCTTTTAGGCCTTTGGGTTCAGACGATTCATAGTCGGCATTTCTGAGCGCTTTCTGTATTCAATAAATTGATTTAGGATCCATTTCCTAAACCAGCGCTTCGCTGTTGATACGCCAGTCTCCAACAGCTGTTGCCGATTCTTTGAGCTCTTTTCAACTTGGCAGGCGCGGTTTCTATGACCCACACTTTGGCGATGGATCGTGTACTAAAGCTGGTTTCGTTACTACTCTCTCTTTTTCTCTTCCCTCTCTTTTCGTTTTCAGCCTCAGATGCTAATTGGTCGGTCTATCTTGGCGATAAAGCAGCCACGCACTACTCTACACTTGATCAGATAACCAAAAGCAATGTCTCTCAACTCGAGGTTGCTTGGACGTGGAGTGGTGGCGAAGCCGATGCGAACAATCGATCGCAAATTCAGTGCAACCCTCTGATCATCGATGGGGTGCTCTATGGTACGAATGCTAAGCTAAAGCTAATTGCTCTCAACGCGGGTACCGGAGAGGAGATTTGGCGTTTTGATCCGGCAGAGAATCCTAGATTTCTTGGGCAGAGAGGTCTCAATCGCGGGCTCGTTTATTGGAGCGATGGAAAAGGTGATGATAGGATTCTGTTTAGCGCGGGTCGATTCCTTCATGCGATTGATGCGGCTACTGGGAAATTGATCTCGTCTTTTGGCGAGGGTGGACGGGTGAACTTGAAGAAGGGGCTAGGTCGCAATGTCGATCATCTTTATTACGTTTCCAATACGCCTGGGGTTGTATTCGAAAACCTGATCATCGTTGGCGGACGAGTCAACGAAGCATTGCCAGCGGCCCCAGGTCATATTCGAGCATTCGACATTCGTAGCGGAGAACTGGTCTGGAGGTTCAATACCATCCCGCATCCCGGCGAATTTGGATACGAAACCTGGCCGAAAAACGCTTATATCGAAATCGGTGGGGCTAATGTTTGGACAGGGATGACTGTTGACGAGGAGCGAGGTATCCTGTTTTGTCCTACAGGATCGGCCGCGGCGGATTTTTATGGCGCCAATCGAAAGGGCGAGAATCTTTTCGCCAACTGTCTTATCGCTCTGGAGGCTCGAACGGGAAAACGGCTTTGGCACTTTCAGGTCGTGCGCCATGACTTATGGGACCGCGATCTGCCCTCCTCTCCCGTCTTGCTGGAAGTCGAACGTGATGGGGAAAAAATCCCTGCCGTAGCTCAGACGACAAAGTCGGGTCATGTGTTTCTTTTTCATCGCGTGACTGGGGAGGCTCTGTTCCCGATTGAGGAGCGCCCCTATCCCGCCTCTACTTTACCTGGCGAGGAAGCGTGGCCGACTCAACCGCTGCCGACAAAGCCTGCTCCTTTTTCGCGACAGCAGTTCACGGCGGACGAAATTACCGATATTTCGCCTGAATCTTATCGTGAAGTCATGGATAGATTTGTTACCCTTCAACCTCACATGCCATTTGCTCCTCCGAGCGAACAGGGCACCATAATCTTTCCAGGCTTCGATGGTGGAGCGGAGTGGGGCGGAGCGGCAGCGACTCCGGATGGCATTCTTTACGTCAACGCAAATGAGATGCCGTGGGTTTTGACGATGATTAATGTCCGGGCTGGATCGTCGAATGGACAGCGGCTGTATCTTTTGAATTGCGTGACTTGTCACGGACAGAATCGCGAGGGTAGCGAGACTCAGGGTCAGATTATTCCTCCATTGACGCGCGCGGGATTGCGAGAGCGAAGGGTTCGGCCTCATATGGCTATATCGAAAATAAAGAATGGCGTTGGCATTATGCCTTCTTTCGGCCATTTGGTTGAGAAGGACATTAACGATCTCATTAGATTCTTGTACCAGGAAAATAATGACGACGAAGAAGGAGAATCTTCAGATGAGTCTGGTAGTATTCGATATAGTCATACGGGATACCATAAATGGCATGATTCCAAGGGCTATCCTGCGGTCAAGCCGCCTTGGGGAACGCTTAACGCCATCGATTTAAACAGCGGAGAATACATTTGGAAGCGGACCTTGGGCGAATTCCCTGAATTGATCGAGCAAGGCATTCCTCCAACGGGAGCCGAGAATTACGGAGGGCCAGTTGTTACGGCCAGTGGATTGATTTTCATCGCAGCTTCGATGGACGAATACATGCGAGCTTTTGATCGAGACACTGGCGAAGAGCTCTGGAGGTTCAAGCTTCCGGCTGCAGGCTACGCGACGCCAGCTACCTACAGTGTTGATGGCAAGCAATATGTGGTGATCGCTTGTGGCGGCGGAAAAATGGGCACGAAAAGCGGTGATTCCTATGTCGCTTTTGCTCTAGGCGATTAGACCTGCCTTTTGGACGGTTATCAAGATCTTGGAATTCGCTGATCTGCTTCTAGCCGGTTTCAAGGAACAACGCTCTTGACACCCGTTCGCCATTGGCGAGTTTCAAGCATACTCCACTTATCGGCTGAAGACTGTTGTTTCTCTCTCAAAGCCTCTCCCAATATCTATGCTTATTAAACTAACGGATCTTCGCCGGCGAATCGTTCGAGCGCTGGCTGGAGGAATGATTCTGGGTTCAACGTTCCTTGCGGCTGCCACTGCCAATGAGCTTGAGCGAATCGAAGAAAACATTTCCAGGTGGATCGAGCTGCAAAAGAAAATTGCCGATGAGAGAAACGCTTGGAAAGCGGATCGCGAAATCCTTGAACAAAACCTTTTCGTGCTAAAGTCCGA
>JANQKI010000206.1 GCA_028281165.1 Opitutaceae bacterium
GGCACCACCTATGATCGCGATGGTTATGAGTTGCGACTCACCGGCGTGCACAGCCCGATAGGCGATTATACGGGAGCTTTTGGCTTCCATGCCAAGGTAGACGATTTCGCGGCGGTGGGAGAAGAAGCGTTCATCCCCAGCTCTGAAACGTCTCAGTACGGAATTTTCGCGATGGAACGCCTGAATCAGAACTGGGGAGCATGGGAGTTCGGCGCCCGTCTGGAAAGTGTAAAGATCGATCCCGTCGACAGCACCCTCTCAGACAGAAGCTTCGACACCATCAATGCCTCGGCAGGATTCGTACGTCGTCTCGACGAGAGCTCTGTCCTCTCGGCGAACCTAGTCTTCGCCGAACGAGCGCCTAACGCAAGTGAGCTATTCGCATTTGGTCCGCATGTCGGCACTCGAACTTTCGAGATCGGAGATGCCACGCTGGGCAAGGAGTCCTCCACGAGCCTCGACCTCTCCTACCGACTGACAGCAGGAAATGTCACAGGAGAGATCACGACTTTTTATTCGGATTTCAGCGATTACGTTTATCTACAGTTTCTCGACCACGAAGCGGTAGAGGATGTGTATGGAGAATTGGATACAGATGGTCTTGACGTCTTCCGCGCGACGGCTGCCGACGCCAAGTTTTATGGGTTCGAGATCGATCTGCGTTTTCACCTGCTTGACGAGGCGGATCGTGGCATGCACTTGGATCTCGTCTACGATCAGACGCGAGCCACCAACGAGAGCTTCAACGCGAATCTGCCCCGCATACCTGCCCGCCGCTTAGGACTCCGCTACGAATACATCTCTGGGCCGTGGGTTTTGGGAGCTGGTGGACACTGGCACGACAGCGTTTCGCATCTGGGCCCGGATGAACTGCCTACTGACAGCTATACGCTTTGGAGCGCGGACGTCCGTTACCGTATGCTTGTTTCCGAAACGGCTACCATCGACCTTTTCGCCGTGGGAACGAACCTCAGCGATGAGGAGGCCCGCCCGCACACCTCTTTCTTGAAAGATCTCGCTCCGCTGCCAGGTCGCAGCCTTAGGCTAGGCGTGCGAACAACTTTCTAATCCTGGCCATGCCAGGAATCTGATAGTCATTTAGGCTGAAAGTGTTCAGGTTTAGATAGAGCGCAGCGATAATAATCTCAAGCGATTGAACCTGAATTCAAATAACACCATTTCCGAAAGGGATACGGCAGATAGTCGTATACCTCTCGTGATTTTGAGCGGCTTCCTCGGAGCGGGTAAAACAACGGTTCTCAACCACTTGTTGAGGGAGGCGAAGGGCCGCCGCCTAGCGGTGCTGGTCAACGACGTGGGAGAGGTAAATATCGATGCCGATTTGGTCAGAGATGTCGCTCAGGTCGAATCGAGGTCTGCTGACGAGATCGTGGAGCTAAGCAATGGGTGCATATGCTGCGGCATTCAGGATGCGTTCGGCGAGGCGATCGTGGAGTTGGCCAAACGCGGCCCGGATTGCATCATCGTGGAAGCGACTGGAATTGCGGAGCCGCAACGCATTATCGCTAGCCTAGCGAGTCGAGACGAAGAAGGCGTCTCCTCGCTGGATTTCGTTCGTATCGCAAACTTGATTACACTAGTCGATGCGGAATGGTGGGTGAAGAAAGTCCAGGAAGCCTATCGCCCGATTCGCCGCTCGTTGCTTTTTTTCTCTGATCCCCGAAGACCGCTCAGCGAGTTGCTGACAATGCAGGTCGAATGCGCAAGCGTCATCATTCTGAACAAGACCGACCTCGTGGATGAAGAGTCGCTTCACAAGTCTCAGACTGCCCTCGCGGCCATCGCCCCGTCGGCTGAAATTCTCAAAGCTCGCGAAGGTCAAGTCGAGATAGAGCAGCTGCTCGACAAGGAGCGTTTCGAAATTTCCACAGCGTTCAAAGGTTCGGGTTGCGATTTGAAATTTGAGCGAGAGACCGATATTTCTGATGAGAAAACCGAATCTGCCACTAACCATGATCATGGAGATTTTGGACTCATGGCGTTTGTCTATAAATCGCGGTATCCGATTAGACACGACAAGCTCGTCGGCTACTTGAGACGAAGCATCCCGGGACTGCTTAGAGCGAAAGGTTTCGCTTGGACTGATCGCCAACCTGATCGCGTAGGCTGCCTTTCGCTGGCGGGAGACATTTTGAGATTCGACTACCTCGGCAAATGGATCCACGCTTTGGTGAAGAACGGCGAAATGGATCGCTCTCAGATCCCTACGAAGGTTTGGCGCAAATGGGACTCGAAGACGGGCGACCGACGCCAGGAGATCGTGTTCATCGGAATCGATCTCGATCGCAATGCGATAGAAAACGAACTTGAGAGTTTCCAACTCCTCGAAATAAGCAGTAATCCATGAAATCTCTATGACCACAAAATCAGTGGATGCAGGACGGGCAGTGAGGCGAAGCGAAGGCTGGCTAGATAGGATAGCCATATTGATGGCTGCAGTCTGTGGTATCCACTGTTTGGCGACGCCTGTTCTCCTCGTCGCCCTGCCCATTATTGGTACAACGTTTTGGGCGAGCGAAGACTTTCATCTTTGGATGCTGATGCTCGTTATCCCGACGACAACGCTTGCGGTCTTTTCCGGCTGCCGCAAACACAAGGACCGAGTAGTAGCGGTATGCGCTGCCATAGGTTTGCTTATTCTCGCGTCTGTCACTGCTATGGAGAGCTTCGCTGCAGAGCACGTCACAATCGCGGAAGGTTCAGACGCTTCTCCAGAGGCTACAGCCCACTCAGATGAAGTGGCTTGCGCCGATTGCTGCGCCGTGAATACGAATCACGAAGGAGAGACCACAGCTTCACTTGCCTTTCCTTCCTTGTCTGCGGAAGCGCTTCTTAATTTGACGGGCGGGCTATTCTTGATCGCAGGGCACATTCGCAATTTCCGCCTTTGCCGCGCCGCCCGTTGCTGCCATTGACTGAAGACTGGTCTCAACTAGGATGATCTCTTTTCGGCGCATTCCTCGCAGTAGCCCGTTATCTCCAATCTTGAGTTGAGTTCGCTGTATCCCAGATCGCGAGCGACGCTTTCCAATTCGGGGATTATAGGCGATGAGCGCACCAGTGTCGCGTGGCAGTCGCGGCAGGCAATTGTCAGCTTCGGACCATCGTTCTCCTTAAGTCGATATCGAACGCGACCTTTTTCATCCGTTACACAGTTGAGTAATCCGACGCGTGTTAGAACTTCGACGTTGCGATAGACTGTGACGGCGTCAGGTTGCTGAGTGACCGGATGGGTTCGAATTTCTTCGACCGATAGCGCGTACGGCTCGCTGTCGAAGAGGAGCGTGAACAGATTGCGACGGAATTTCGTGCACCTGAGGCCCGCATTCGTCATCCGTTTTATTACTTGGTCATAACGGCTTTTCAGATTGGTCAAGCATTCGATTTCCATTGGCCAAAGGTTCGTCAGAATAATTTCTTATTGCAAACCATTTGCAATAAATATTGACCTTATCGCAATCGGTTTGAGATAAGGCACAGATGAATTTTGCAAAACGAGAATCGGTGCTGCAAGTGGAAGAAGGCCGCGAGTTGGCTCCCAAGTTCGATGAAAATGGACTGATCCCTTGCGTGACCCAGCATGTCCAAACGAAGGAGATCCTGATGTTCGCCTACATGAATACGGAAGCGCTGGAGGCGACGTTGCAGACCGGTCTGGCCCATTACTGGTCTCGCTCGCGACAAAAGCTTTGGAAAAAAGGGGAAAGCTCCGGCATGACACAAACGGTCGAGCGAGCCCTAATCGACGACGACCAGGACTGTGTTGTTCTGGAAGTAAGCTTAGACACTCCTTCTGCAGGAGGTGAAGAGGCGTCATGTCATGTTGGATACCGAAGCTGTTTTTATCGCTCCATCGAGCTTGGCGAAAGCTCAGGGCAGCGAAATCTGGTATTCATTGAAAACGAGAAGGCCTTTGACCCCGAAGTGGTCTACGGGGACGCTCCGAACCCCACGCAGCTATAATTGTACATTCGGTATTCAAAATTTGGCGATGCTATTCAAAAAAAGAGCTATGAAAGGTTCGGCTTTCGATGTTGCTATTGTGGGAGCGGGCCCAGCGGGCTTGGGCTGCGCTTTGGCTCTGCGGGAAATTGGAGTGGAAAGTCTCACGATCCTAGAGAGACAGAGCGTGGGGGCTTCGTTTCGGAGCTGGCCGGAAGAAATGCGTTTGATAACGCCCTCTTTTCATTCGAATCCGTTTTTCGCCACCGACCTCAACGCGGTAAGTCCGCGCACCTCGCCGGGCGATCTTTTCGGGACGGAGCACCTTTCAGGAAAGCAGTATGCGGCGTATTTGGGAGCGGTCGTCGATCACTACGAACTGCCGGTGAGAGAAAGCAACTCGGTAATCAGGCTGCAGTCCGATTTCGATAACTTCCTCCTCGAAACAGACGAGGGCGAGATTCGGGCCCGGTTCGTTATTTGGGCGACAGGCGAATTCTCTTTCCCCGATTTGGAAGTGTTTCCCGGAGCCGACTTGTGTCGCGTGGCTTCGCAAGTGGAGAGCTGGCGAAGATTGGAAGGCGAAGAATTTGTAGTGATTGGCGGATACGAAAGTGGAATTGATGCCGCCTACCACTTGGCAGGTCGTGGCTCCAAGGTGAAGGTCTTGTCGCGCGGGAAACCTTGGAAGACCGACGATCCGGATCCAAGCGTAGCGCTGAGCCCTTTCACAAAGGAGCGACTCGCTCGCATTACGCGGGCTCTATCTGACAGCATCGAACTGTTCGGAGACCGCGAGGTCATAGAAGTGATTCGCGAGGAGGCGGGCTATCGTACGTTAACCTTGGATGGAGGTTCTTTTGCATCGTCCCAAGCTCCTATCTTAGCGACGGGATTCGAATCGGGCATCAAGCGGCAAGTGGCTTCGTTCTTCGAATGGCATGATGGAACACCGCTTTTCAGCAAAGTAGATTCTTCGACCTTGTATCCAAATCTCTTTTACTCAGGCCCTTCACTCGTCCATCGCGGCTCCAAGTTCTGCTTCATCTACAAGTTTCGGGCGCGCTTCGGAGTGATCGCTAGGGAGATCGGAACCCGTTTGGGACTGGATACTTCGAACTTGGCCGATTTAGAACGACGAGGTTTCCTCATCGAAGACCTAGACTGCTGCGTCGATTGCAAGTGCGAGATCGAGACCTCCACTGTCGAGGAGGCGGTTCCCTAATGCTCCGCAAAGCTCTCGTCTCGCCTCGAAGGGGCGCGCTGCCAATGAAGGTGATGGCTCTCGGCTTGGAGAGCGTGGGCAAGACATCGCTGTTGGCTGCTTTGGCTAAACGCCTTGGACGTTCGGAGGGCATAGCAGGTTCGACTCTTTTTTGCGAAACCTTCGGAGACGGAAATCTCGACTGGATCGATGCGCCCGGATTGGTCAGAGATTCGGATACGGAAGCTGCTCGAGAAACTGTATCCAAAATTCCTGACATTGAGGTTGTTTTGCTGGTTGCTCGGGCAGATCGGGCCACATCGGACCTCGCTTACCTCGCCCCTTTGACTAAGGGAAAGCGTGTACTGGTTGCGCTTACCTTCCGGGACAAACTCAAGCTTAATGCGGAACAGTGTCGCATCCGTCTGAATCGTTGGACGGAACAGTTGGGTGTGCCGGTGATGCTGCTGGACGGACGAGCGGTTACCGAAAAAGATCGGCTCGACTTGCGCGAAGGCGTGAAGAGGGCCAGCGAGATGGGGGCGTTTCCAGCGGATACTCTGCCAGGATGGGGATCCCAGGCGCCCAAGGAGCTGAGCTTAGGGCAGCGTTTCTTGAACTTCCCCCTTGTGAGCCTCGGTTTGCTTTTCGTTCCCTCTGTGGTCGCGGTGACCCAAGCCAATGCATTGGCAGACCGTTTGTTTGATCCGCTCGCATCCGTACTCTCTCGATTGCTGGATTGGCTCGCGAAACTGCCAACTCCCTTCGCCGAGATTCTGGGAGGAGATTACGGCGTAGTGGCGATGCTGCCTTTTTTGCTGCTCTACGCCTTGCCCACGATTGTTTTCTTCTCGCTGCTGATCGCGTTTTACAAATCGACCGGATTGATGGATCGTATCGCTCACAGCTTGCATCCTTACTTGCTGCCTTTCGGTTTGGGGGCGCGAGATTTGACTCGTGTCATCATGGGTTTTGGCTGCAATGTGCCTGCGGTCGTATCTACGAGGGGTTGCCACTCGTGCTCTCGATCCGCTTGCGTTTCGGCGATTTCGTTCGGCTCCGCCTGCTCCTATCAATTGCCTGCGACGCTGGCGGTCTTCGCGGCCGCAGGAATGGCCTGGCTGGGAGGGGTTTACCTTTTGGCCCTGGGGCTCACTAGCTTGATCTACCTGCGATTCACAACGCCGAAGACGTTGAGAGATGCGAACAATCGCCTACTTTCTCCCAGACGGGACAGTCTACGCTCGCCCAGCTGGAGAGGCATCTGTCTTGAAACGTTGGGTACACTTCGTTCGTTTTTTTCAGTCGCCTTACCCATATTCATCGTCATCTGCGTTGTCGCCGCCGTTTTGCAGCTTTCCGGAGCTTTGAATTTTCTGGCCCAGACCGTCGGGAGAGGCATGGTCCTGTTTAATCTACCAGCCGAGGCAGCTGTCGCTGTAGCCATGGGATCGATACGCAAGGACGGAATGGCCATTGGTCTGCTGGACAGCGATTGGGGCTCGCTGAAAGTCGCCTTGGAGTCGCCGTCGCAAGTACTCACCGCCGTTTACCTCGCAGGGGTATTGCTGCCTTGCTTGGTAACGCTCCTGACCATCGGACGAGAGATGGGTGGACGCTTTGCTGGACGATTAGCTCTCCGCCAAGCGGCCTGGGCAGTGAGCTTTAGCATAGCCATCGCATGGGGCGGAGCGCTTATCGAAAACTTAATATAACTAATTTATGAATACGAATCGACTACCCGTTACGGTGCTTTCAGGGTTCCTAGGAGCAGGAAAGACTACTCTGCTAAATCATGCCCTCAATAATCGAGAAGGACTGCGCGTCGCGGTCATTGTGAACGATATGAGCGAGGTGAATATCGACGCTCGTCTCGTCGAAGAAGGCGGAGCAGAGCTGAGTCGGCAGGAGGAAAAACTGGTCGAAATGAGCAACGGCTGCATCTGCTGCACGCTGCGAGAGGATCTGATGACGGAGGTCAAGCGTTTGGCGGGAGAGGGTCGTTTTGATTATTTGCTGATCGAATCTACCGGCGTATCGGAGCCCATGCCAGTGGCCGAGACTTTCTTCTTCCGCGACGAGTTTGGAAGCGCTCTTGAAGATATCGCTCGTCTGGATACAATGGTGACGGTCGTGGACGCCTACAACTTTCGCCGCGACTACACGTCTCCTGATCGCCTACCCGATCGCAGGCTGGAAGTGGAAGAAGGCGATCAGCGCAGCATCGTCAATCTGCTGATCGATCAGGTCGAATTTGCCAATGTGATTGTCCTCAACAAGCTTGATCTTGTGAATGAAGCTGAGAAGGCAGAGGTCATCGCTGTGATCAGGGGACTCAATTCCAAGGCCCGCATCGTCGAGTGTTCCAATGGTTCTACTAAATTGTCCGATATTTTGGATACAAAATTGTTTAGATACGACGAAGCTTCCCAAACGCCAGACTGGCTGAAAGCGATCTACGAGGAACCCATGCCGGAGACCGAGGAATACGGTATTCGCAATTTCATCTACGAGGCGCGACGTCCTTTTCATCCAATGCGCTTGCACGCGTTTTTGCGGAAGCAGTGGCCGGGTGTGGTCCGGGCCAAAGGCTTTTTCTGGTTGGCGACGCGCATGGAGTACTGTGGCGTGCTATCGTTGGCGGGCGCTCAAGTGGAAGCGGACCCGGCCGGCCAGTGGTTTGCGGCGGTCCCGCAAGAAAACTGGCCGCAGGACGCGGAATCCCGGGAATTCGCAAAACGGTATTGGCAAGAGCCCTACGGCGACCGCAGGCAGGAAATCGTGATTATCGGTTTTTCGAACCAGATGGACGAAGATTGGGTACGCGCTCAGCTCGACGAATGCTTGCTAGACGAAGGGGAGATGTCGGCAGGGCCAAAAGCTTGGCTTCACCTTCAAGATCCCTTCGCTAGCTGGGAGGCGGCATTTGCATAGAGTTGAGGGAAATCGGGAGGTGTTTCTTGAGTTTGACCGTTTTGCGGTTTTCACTCCTCTTTAAAATTTTTCTGGAGTATTTCCATTGAAAAGAAAATGAAGAACATCGCCACTAGATTCCTTTTATGCCTCACATTTTCAATCTTAGCTTTAGGCTCAGGTTGTACTGAAGAGTCGACGGTACGAGTACTGTTAATCACTGGTCAGAACAATCACAACTGGGAGGAGACCACACCGCTTATCGTCGAGTTATTGGACGCCACCACGAGGTTCGAGGTCGATTCCACCGAGAAGATCGAAGCCTTCCCGCCGGAAAGACTTGATGAATTCGATGTTATTCTGAGCAACTGGAATCTGTGGAAGTACCGCAAAGATATGCCCGACGAGTTCAACTGGTCACCAGAGCTGAAGGAGGCCTACGTCGATTTCGTGAAGAACGGCAAGGGGCATGTGGTCCTTCACGCGGGTTCATCGACATTCTTCGACTGGGAAGACTACCAGGAAATCTGTGTGGCCACTTGGAGATCAGGCACTCACCACGGACCGCAGCACGAATTCGAAGTGAGGATCGACGTAGCGGATCATCCGGTGACGAAGGGATTGAGCAACTTTAGGAAGTGGGATGAACTTTGGGAAAAGGTTTACGTATCTTCGGAGGGCGCCACCGTTCTGACTTCCAATTACGCCTCTAGCGAGTTCAAGGGGGATGATGTGTGGGAACCCAGCACCTTCGTCAGCCAGTTCGGAAAAGGTCGCACCGCCTACACCAGCCTAGGGCATGATGCGAAGGCTTTCGAAAGCGATGAGTTTAAGGTACTCTTGGCGCGTCTGGTCGAGTGGGCAGCAACGGGCGAGGTAACAATCCCAGTGTCTGGCGGGTAGGACACAAAGTGGCTCTTTCACGCAGCCGACCTGAGATTCGAATGAAGTTCAGGGAGTTTCCTGGCAAGCTTCTAGAATTGGTATTTACCATATATCATCAATATGAATACGAATGAAATAGCAGCGCTTTTCGATGAGTGGAATAATGCCCTCCAGACCGGAGATCCCAAGAAGGTCGCGGCTCTATATGAATCCGATGGCATTCTGCTTCCTACAGCGTCGAACCGGGTTCGCCACAATCACGAAGAAATCGAAGACTATTTTGTACACTTTCTTGCGAAAGGACCGGTGGGAAAAATCGATGAAGCGAATGTCCGCACCTTCGGTCAACTTGCTATCAACTCAGGCCTATATACTTTCACTTTCAAAGATGGGGCCATCGTTACTGCGCGGTTTACGTTCGTATACCGGTGGAATGGCGAGCGATGGATGATTGTGGAGCATCATTCTTCTCAAATGCCGGAGTAAAAAATCGGCCATGCGGCCTAGCCATCGATTCGCTAGAGCTGCAAACTCTAGCGAAAAGATCGAGTTTTGTTGATTTGAATACGTTATACTCCAGCCTTTCATTGCTTAAGAAGTTAGAAACCAGATGAACCGCCGCAGCTTTATAGGACGACTTTCGGCCATTGGAATTCTTGCGTCTTTGATTGCGAGTTCCTCGCGTTCGCAGACATATGTCGTAAGGAAAGGAGACACGCTTTCGCGAATTGCAAAAAGATACGGCACAAGCGTGCAAGAGCTCAAGAAATCGAATCGGCTGAAGTCTGACCTGATCAGAATAGGTCAGAAGCTGACCGTTCCTTCCATCAATGCGCAAGTCGCAGCCGTCCGGAAGTCCACCGCAAAGATCAAGCTGAACAGAGAAAAGTGGAAATACATCGTTGTTCACCATAGCGCGACTCCGCACGGAAACGCGAAGAGCTACGATCGTGTCGACCGCAGGCACGGAATGGAAAACGGCTTAGCCTACCACTTCGTAATAGGCAATGGGCGTGATTCAAAAGATGGGGAGATAGAGATCGGTAGCAGGTGGGCAAAGCAACTCCACGGCGGTCATGTCAGCAAATGGGAATACAACAATCACGGAATCGGAATCTGTTTGGTGGGGAACTTTGAGAAGGAAAAGCCTACTCGAAAACAAATGGAATCGCTAAAGAGCCTGATGCGATACCTGGGGGATGATCTGCTTGCTGGAAAATACAAATTCTTCGTGCATAAGGAAATCAATCCTACCCTTTGCCCTGGCAGGAACTTTCCAACGAAGGAAATGCATAGAATTTTTGGATAGTATCAATATTTTTGATACAAAACCAATCTGATATAACAGCGAGCGCAAACACTCGTCGTGCAACATCGACTTCCCTATTATATATATTTTTCAACAATCGAGAAGGTAAACAATGAAGATTCCATCAGCTGCTTTGATTCAATATATCACCTTTGCGGTGATGATTACTAACAACGCAAATGCGCAGAACCCCCAAGTCTCCGATCGCGTGTTTTTCGCAACCGGAAAAAGCGGCATTTATAGCGCCAACTTTTCCTATGAAGACGGGACGCTAGGTGAAATAGAACAGAAAGTTCAGGAAATAGATTCTCACTTTATTGTTCAGCATCCTTCCCTGCCGGTTATCTATTCGATTAACCAATTCAAGGATTCTACATCTGCGATTGTTTCCTACAATATCGCTGAAGATGGCTCATTGATACAAAGCGGGGCGATCGATAAGCGCCCTGCTGGCGCTGCTCACATAAATATTAGCCCAGACGGCAATTTGGTTGCGGTAGCTTATTACGGCTCTTCCTACGTAGGCGTCTATTCTACTGAAAAGTCTGGCGCGATTGAGGAAATCGTATTTGAAGCTCAGCACGAAGGCTCTGGACCAGACGGGTCTCGGCAAAAATCGCCTCACCCTCACTGGGTAGGTTTTAGCGAAGATGGTCGTTTCCTCTATGTACCCGATTTAGGGACCGACGAGATTTGGGTCTATTCAGTCGAATCAGCGACCAATAAAATTGTATTCGCTTTCAAGGTCGACTGCCCTCCAGGCTCCGGGCCTCGCCACTTGGCCTTTCACCCTACACTACCCTTTGCCTGGCTAACTAATGAATTGATTGGCAAAGTGACGGGCTACCAGGTCGATAAAGCGACCGGGGGATTTAGCGAAATAGAATCCGTGGTGTCGGCAGAAGAGGCTAAGGACGAGCTTTGGGCGAACGTATCTCACCTTCGAGTCCATCCAAACGGCGAATTCCTATATGTTATTAACCGGGGATTTGACCAGGTATCGGTCTTTAGAATCGATCAGGAAAACGGGACCCTAAGCCCCGTAGAAAGAGAGCCAATACGCGGGCATATATCGCGAAGCATTGCGTTATCCGACGATGGCAAGTGGGCTCTGGTCGCCGGGATGAGGAGTAATACCATGGCCATATTCAAAATTGATCCGAATACCGGCCACATGTATTTTATGAACAGGCGAATGTATTACCTTCCTACTCCTCGCGTCATTGTGATTGATGGTCACAAGAATAGAAAATTCTCATTCGATTAAGCCTATCGGATAGATCAACAATAGCGTTTCAATAACCTGCGGCGGCACCGTCCTTGCGCGACTCCGAAGCTGCGTAATAAACACCCTGCTCTTCGTCGTACATAATCGCTTGATAGCCACCAAAGTAGCCTTTATTGCCAAACTTGTGCCCCATACTTTTTAATTTCCGGACAACTCTTTTATCAAATCCACTCTCGAGGTGAACGATCCCACTGCCTTCAGCGTGTTCACCCGTAGGTTGACTGGATCCCACATGCTCCATCCGCGGCGCGTCGCCTGCCACTTGTAGATTCATTTCAAAGTCAATTATATTTAATAGGATTTGCACATGACCTTGAGGTTGGAACGGGCCGCCCATCACACCGAAACTTAAAAACGGTTTTCCGTCTTTAGTCACAAACGCGGGAATAATCGTATGAAAAGGAAGTTTCCCTGGCGCGAAGCTGTTGTAGTGACCAGGGTTGAGATTAAACAATTCCCCCCTGTTTTGCAGCACAAAACCTAAATTTCCCGGTGTCATTCCAGAACCCATACCACGGTAATTACTTTGTATTAACGAAACCATATTGCCCCAGCGGTCCGCTGTCGTTAAATAAATGGTATCGCCGTTTCGCAGCAATGGATC
>JANQKI010000213.1 GCA_028281165.1 Opitutaceae bacterium
GAGGATTACTGGGCATGCCCCACCCTCGATTCCGCATTTCGCAAGCCAAACCCTGGAATGATCGTCGCTCTAGCAGACAAGCATTTTATTTCCCTCGCAGACTCGATTTTCGTCGGCGATTCGGAATCAGACTTTAAAGCAGCCAAGAAAGCGGGAATCGAGGAGATCTATCATGCGAAGGAGTTTTTTGGGGAATTATGAAGGATGTACCTAGCAGAGCGACACTTGAGGAACAAAGTGAAGAAACGTTATGAAAAAGATCCGTCCAGCCACTCTTGTCGATGCCGCTGCTATCGCTGAAATATACAACTACTATATCCGTAATGAGACGGCTACGTTTGAAGAGGAGCCACTAACGGTTGGCGAGGCTGAAGAGCGGATTAGGAAGGTCACGGAAAAGTATCCTTGGATTGTATACGTGGGGAGAGAGAATGAAGAAGGAGATAAGGAGGAAGAAGTTTTGGGGTATGCTTATGCAGCGCCATTTCATGGGCGGGCCGCTTATCGTTTTACGGCAGAGTTTTCTATCTACTTGCGACAGGGATATTCAGGGCAAGGGATTGGATCGGCTTTGCTGAAAGATCTTCTGAAGCAGCTGAAGGATTCGGATTTGCAGTTGCATTCAATCATCGGCGGAGTCGCATTGCCCAATGAAGCGAGCGTACGGCTACATGAGAAATTCGGATTTGAGAAGGTATGCCATTATCGAGAGGCTGGATACAAATTTGATCAGTGGATCGACGTGGCCTATTGGCAGAAGATGCTGTAAGATAGCGGCATTTTTGGAACATGCCGATTCATCGCGCTCCTAATCCCGGCAAGGGCTTTCGATTTATGTCGATTTCACCTATTGTTAAAAGGCTTGCCAGCAGTAATTTTTCTTATACACTTTAAACATGCCCATCGGGCAAACTTATAGCCTGTTCTTTACAAAGCTTACACTTTTCAGGGAGCGGCAAGGCTGGAATCGATTTTAGACCGATACGAGAAAAGAGGCTGCCCTCCCCGAGGACGGATTTCGAAAGGAGGAACAACATCATGTTGAGAAGCATTAAAGACATAATCGGCTATCCTATCGACGCAGTCGACGGCACCATCGGCAAAGTCAAGGATTGCCTCTTCGACGATCGCCATTGGCGACTTCGTTACCTCGTAGCCGATACAGGGCATTGGCTTAGCAAAAGAAAAGCGCTCATCAGCCCGGATCACTTAAAGCAACCGGAACTCGGTTGGATCGGTCAGAAATTCCCTGTCGATTTGACAAAGGAACAGATCGAAGCCTGCCCGCCACTTGATTCAGACGCCCCAGTCTCTCGGCAATACGAATTGGAATACGCTCGCTATTACAAGCACCCCCTTTACTGGGATCGACCCATGGTAGGGGAAGGAACGGTTGGCCCTTATTATTCAAACAAGCAGGAGACGGCATTCGAACATTCAGATCAGGAAATCAAGGAGCATGAGGAACGTCTAGAGGACATAGCTCATTGCCACCTCCGTTCGGTTCACGAAGTCATCGGCTATCACATCAAAGCCGTGGACGGCGAAATCGGCCATATTGCCGATATCATCATGGAGGACACGTCATGGAGGTTCCAATACGCGGTAATCGATACGCGAAATTGGCTGCCGGGAAAACACGTGCTCATCGATATCGGCTGGATCGAAGACCTCAGCTGGACAGATCAACTGGCGAAGGTGAATTTGAACAAAGAGCAAATCCGCATCGCGCCGCATTTCGATCCGCACAAACCCATTAATCGGGACTACGAGAAATCGTTCTACGATTATTACGGCAAGCCCTGCTACTGGGAAGAGCCTATGTCTCCCACTTTCTAAGAATAAAAGAGAAACTCAGGAAATATTGAATACAAGAAAAAGGTCTACCATGAAACAAGGGAGCCATGTCCTCAGCATGGAATCAGAGTCTGAAGCTAGAATCGTAAGCCTGGCCCTTACGGGCAAACTTGATAAAACGGATTACGAAGCGTTCATGCCTAAGATTGAAGAACAGATCCAGCAGCATGGAAAAATTCGCCTGCTGGTCGAGCTAATCGATTTCCATGGATGGAAATTCAGCGGACTGATCGAAGACACGAAATTCGGGTTTCGCCATTTCAATGACATCGATCGGCTAGCTATTGTCGGCGATCGGAAATGGGAAAAAGGGATGGCGACTTTCTGCAACCCCTTCACCACGGCAAGCATTCGCTATTTCGAGCATGAGGAGCTGGAAGACGCTAAAACCTGGCTACACGAAGATCTGGATACGTAGAGATCTGAGTAGTTCGCTTTGTCGCAATGACCGTGGGGTCATTCAAAAAAACGCATCAGATCAATAATCTCGCGATCATAGCTACTTCGGATACCTGATCCACTACCTAAAACTTCCGGACGGATATTTTATCAGCGGTTGGGAAATCGTCTGGAATAGGAATGGTCACCTTTCCGGTAGCGGCCCACTCGGTGCCACGCTGGTTGGAGACCATAAAGCCTACACAGTCTAAAGCTGCGATCGGCTCCTGGTCTTTAGGGCCTGCATGACCCAAGGTGTTATGAAAAACACGTCCTTCCCCATAAGCGATAGTCATAAAAACTGGCTCATGTTCGCCAGTCCCATTTTTTAAATTGGGGTCGGCATAGGCGGTGGCGATAATAGAAACGTTTTTAGCCGGACCGCGGAGATCGCAATAAATTTCATCGTGGGGATGCATCCAGACTTCTGGCATGCCTTCGGTAATGGGATGGTTCAAATCGCGAACGGTGATTTGGAAGTCGTGTTTAGGGGGATGCTTAGCCCCTCCAGGATCGTTTTTGTACACGATTCCGCCGTCTTTCCAGGCGATGGCTGGACCTGAATTCTCGTCGCGGCCACCCCACCCGCCAACCGCGATCATCTCGTTGAATTCCTTCCAATCTGGGAAGCAATTGTCGGAACCATGCTGAACGACCAAGCCGCCCCCCTCGCGAACAAATTTCTCCAAGCCATCCTTAGTTTCCCGGGACCACTCGGAACGCTCTTCCTCCGGCAAAGCCCAGTTGCCATCGTCGTAGACCATATAGACCACATCGTACTTCGACCAGTCCGGACTAAAAGCCTCCTTGCCTTCCTTATCATCAGGACAAACCACGACATCGACCTCAAAGATTCCAGCCGCATCTAGATGGCGTTCGACCGCCGCGCTGGTAAGCTCCCAACTGTGGTATTTATTGGCGACTCCGGTTAGGAGCATAACCTTAATTTTCGATTCGTTTTGCATGTTTTTATTCGAGCAGCTCGCCCCGATCAGCCCAATCAAGAGGGCCAGAATCAAACCAAGTGTGCGAGACAAGTTCATTTGGATAAACTATCAGGTTTCGATAAATCGTTGCCAGACTAATTCGCCTGCTCCTTTAGTTCTTCTATTAGCTTATCCGCGAAATCAGGAGTCAGAAAATCCATCCCGAAGCCCGGTCGCTCCACCGGCTTGAGATAGGGTCCGTCGAACAATTCCATGGTTTCGCTGGGCGCATATTCCCTCATCCGCTGATGGACATGGTGATACTCCACCGAATCCAGATTTGGAATGGAGGCAGCAAAGTGAACACTAGCAGCGAATAGCAAAACGCCATTGGCCGCATGCAACGTGCAATTCATACCATGAGCCTCAGCCAAAGCAGCTATCTTGATAGCGGTTGTGACTCCACCACAGGCGCAAAGGTCGAAATGGACGAATTCGGTGGCCCTGCGTCGCATCAATTCATTGTAGTCGACAACTCCATACAAAGATTCATTGGCGCACACAGGAATCCCGCTTCGTGTATTGAGTATGGCATGACCTTCAGTGTCGTCCAAAGCGACGGGAGACTCGAACCAGTAAATATCGTAGGGCTTCATGGCCTCAGCCATGCGCAAGGCTTCAGGAACATTGTAGGCGTGGATAGCATCCACCATCAATCGAACGTTTGGCCCAACCGCTTCACGAACCGCCTTGACCCTTTCAAGGTCTTCGGCTTGCGAAACGCCTCCTATCTTTATTTTCACGCCCGTAAAACCTTGGGAAACATAGCCCCCGACTTCCTCTTTCAGGCTGTCCAAGGTCTTCCCTTTGCCATAAAGGCCTCCACTAGCATAAGCGTAGACTTTTTCCGAATACGCGCCGAGAAGCTTATAAAGAGGAGCTTGAAGAAGTTTGCCCTTAAGATCCCAAAGGGCCATATCGACTCCACTCAAGGCATTCATCATGATCCCTTCAATGGTTCCGACGAGCGCCAAACTGTCTATACGAGCTCTAATTTTCTCAGTAAAATAAGGATCCTGGCCTTCGACCAGTGGAGCAAAATCATTATTGATCAAGAAGCAGATGGAAGCGGACGAACCGTAAAAGGCCCAGATTTCGCCAACGCCAAATTCTCCCGTATCCGTTTCGACGAATACAAGTATGACTTCCTTCCTCTGGAATTTAAATGATGGATTCCACACCTTCCCAAACATAGGGAAGTTCAATTGCTTGGCGAAGAGACGCTTGATTTTCATATTGAAGTTGAGGAGGTTATGAAGGCAAGGGGTCGCGAGTAAAGCAGAGTTTTGGCTAGGGCCGGCAAGTGATGGCAGTAGGGACCACTGATAAATGGCCTGAATAAATCCTTGTCGCCTTGTCTGCTTCCGCGCTTAGCTTGCTTGTTTTCTTGATGAACAGACAACGCTTCGGATTTTTCCTCGGTCTCGGCTTATTCCTGATCATTCTGCTGCTTCCTACTCCAGATGGGCTTAGTCGAGCTGGTCAAAACGCAGCTGCGGTTACCGCTTTGATGGCGTGCTGGTGGGTGACGGAGGCGATTCCTATCTGCGCCACGGCCTTTGTGCCACTAGCCCTTTTTCCTCCTCTGAATATCTTGGATGCGAAGGGGACGGCTTTGAATTTTGGCCACTACTTTGTGGTGATGCTGCTTTGCGCTCTGATCATAGCGAAGGCCATCGAGAACAACCATTTGCATAAGCGGATCGCGTTGAACATCATAAAGAAAGTAGGCGTCAGTCGTCGAAGAATGATGTTCAGCTGCATGCTGGCGACGGCTCTGTTGTCCATGTGGCTGTCCAATTTAGCCGTCTCGCTGATGATGCTTCCCATCGGAGTCGCTTTGCTCAATCGCCTTCCTGAGGAGGAAAAGCTAGACAAGGATGGATTTCAGACGGCCTTGATGCTTTCTATCGCTTATGCGGCGAGTATCGGCGGCGTGGGTACACTTGTGGGGACGCCTCCCAATCTAGTATTCGCTGGCATCTTAAGGAATCTGTATCCAGAAGCTCCGGAAATCAGCTTTCTTAAATGGCTGATGTTTGGTCTTCCTTTGGTAGCCATTTTCCTACCCATCTGCTGGTTCTACATGGTGTCTTACTTTAAAGTAAAAGGCAGCTTGCCAGGAAGCCGTGAAACCGTAACCGCTGAACTTTCAGCCTTAGGGGCTATGACTTCGGCAGAGAAGCGAACGGCGATGATCTGCCTCATCACGATTTTCGGTTGGGTATTTCGCAAAGACCTGCCTATCGGATCTATAACGATTCCAGGCTGGGCTTCGCTAACCGGCTTGGGCGACATGGTAAACGACGCTACCGTAGCGGCTTTCGGCATGATCCTGCTCTTCATCGTTCCGTCAGGAAAACCGAAAGAATCAGGCAGCACATTTGCCCCGAAACTGATGAACTGGGAATCGGCCAGCGCTGTGCCCTGGGGCGTCATCATGATTATCGCGGGCGGCTACTGCATCGCCAGCGGATTTTCCGCCACTGGACTCACAGATTGGATCGGGGCGAAGCTTGGCTTTATCAACAACTTTCCTGTATTGATGATCGTACTACTGGTTGTCCTGGTGTTAAGCTTTCTGACAGAGGTTAATTCCAATACGGCCACCTCCAACATCTTTCTTCCGGTCTTAGCCAGCATGGCAGTGGCGGGATCCATGAACCCTCTTCTCCTGATGGTACCGGCAACAGTGGCATGCTCGTGCGCGTTTATGCTGCCCTCAGGAACCGGACCGAACAGCGTGGTATTCGCCAGCGGCAAAATCGCTTTGCCCACTATGGCTCGCTGCGGGTTCTTGCTTAACTTCATTGGTATCCTTCTTGTGACGACGATCATGTACCTCATAGCGATACCCGTATTCGGCATCGTCCGCGAAGTACCCGTTTGGGCGCAGTAATCGATGAAGCTCACGCGAAAGGGCTTTTTGGGAGCATTCGCGAGCGCGGTTTTTCTTGGCTTAGGTTCAGCGGTCTACATGCGCTTGATAGAGCCTTCGAGGCTCGAAGTCACTAAGAAGAAACTACAGATCGACAGTGTTCAGGCTCCATTCAGAGTGTTGCACCTTTCCGATTTTCACCGATCGAAATTCGTTTCACTAGACACTATTCGAACAGCAATCGAAAAAGGCCTCAACGAAAATCCCGACATCGCTTTCCTGACGGGGGATTTTATCACTTGGACGCTTGAGGACCAGGAGGCGTATGCCAAGACTCTCAGGACGTTGACAGATAAAGTCCCAACCTATGCCTGCATCGGCAATCATGATGGAGGCCGATGGGCTGGCTCAAGTCATGGCTATAAAACTACGGCCGAGGTGAGAGCTCTTCTTGAAGAAAGCGGAATACAGCTATTGTTTAACCAAGCTAAAGCAACGAATGTTAACGGTCACCGCCTAGCAATAGCCGGTTTGGGAGACCTTTGGGCGGGCGACGCAAAGCCGGAGCTAGCTTTGCAAGAAAGACGAAACGAAAACGACCCGATCATTCTGCTTTCACACAATCCCGATTCAAAAGACCTTCTAAAAACGTTCGACTGGGACCTTATGCTGTGTGGCCATACTCATGGAGGTCAGCTGGTGGTGCCGTTTCTCGGTCTCAGACCTTTCCTCCCCGTAAGAGACAAGCGATTCGCGGAAGGGCTTCATCGATGGCGTAACAATAAGTGGATACACATTACGAGAGGAGTCGGAAACTTGCATGGACTTCGTTTCAATTGTCGACCAGAGGTCAGTCTACTCGACATTAGCTAATCGGATTCAATTCAATGAACGAGCTAGAGAAACGAACAAAAGCTTGGATCGGCGATGCAGTTTTAGCGTTGTATTCGAGAGAATGGATACTGTTGCAGACTGATATTCCTATCGAAGATCGAAGCGATATTTTCATCCATATGACATCGAACGATTTCCTGGCATGTATTGGAGAGCCAACACAGGTCGAAGCGGACATTGGGATTATGTATGAAAAAGAAGGCAAGGATGCGGCCTATCAATTCATCGAATCGAAACTATTGCCTGTATTCAAGAAGCAGCGAGCCAACCGACGCAAGGCTCGAACGAATGCTCGAAAACGCAACCATTGAGACGCCATTCCGTCTTGTTATTCCTTTAGAATTTTCTACAACGCAGTCCTATGAACGAAGAAACCGACGCTCCCGAAAATACTGAGGCCGTAGAATCCAGTGCGGAAGAGGCTCCTGAAATAGAGATCCCTCAAAATCTCGACGAATTGCAGAGTCTCGGCGAACGAGCGACGGAGTATCTCATAACCCACAGCCCTCAAATCATTTCAGCCGTTGTTATCGTTCTGCTTGGCTTGGTGTTCGGGAAACTGATCTCCAAGTTCATCCTCAGAATCTGCAATAGCAAGGAGATCGATATAACGCTCTCGCGCTTCTTCGCCGGCGTAGCCAAGCTGATCGTCGTCATACTCTTCCTGATCGTGGCCGTCGGGCAGATTGGCATTTCGATCACGCCAATGGTCGCCCTGATGGGAGCTGGAACTCTTGGATTGACGCTCGCCCTGCAGGGACCGATTTCGAATTACGGAGCCGGTATTGCCATTATCATTACGCGTCCCTTCAAAGTGGATGACACCTTAACAATCCATGGGCTAACCGGTATTGTCGACAATGTAAGCCTGGGCACAACTCAGCTCAAAACGGAAGACGGTCAGATCATAACCATTCCCAATGGAAAAATCTTGGGAGAAATTCTAACCAATTCTCAAGAGCTAGCTATCGTCGAGGGCGTTGTCGGCATCGAATACGCCTCTGATCCTGAAAAAGCGATTGCAGTAATAGAAGCAGCCGTTTCGCAAATCGAAGATGTTTCAGACAACGCGAAACCACAGGTCGGCATTCAGGGATTTGGCGATTCGTCCATAGATATTGGATACCGATTTTGGGTACCAACGGCAAAATACTACAAGGTACTCTATTCAGCCAA
>JANQKI010000291.1 GCA_028281165.1 Opitutaceae bacterium
GCAAGGGAACCTCCTGATGATTGTCGAAAATCAAGAGGACATGAAAGCCGCCTTCACGGCAGTCACTCTTATCGAATCTTTCGATCCCAAAACCAAACCAGATTGGCTCATTGTAGCCGCCCTTCCTGAATCGAAAATACGTCAAGAAGCTGCAAGAACTTTCTTGCAAGAACGCTTCAAAAGCCCCTTGTCCCGAAATCGTATTCTGCTTTCCGTTACAAAGGATTTTTCAAATAGCTCTGCGACGGATTCGGAGATAAATCTGAGTGGCCAAAGAACAGTATTCGTGGGAACGGACCGGCAGTCTTATCAGGCCTTAGCTCGATCTGCTCGAAAACTGAATAGCGAGAGTGAATAAGCCGCAAAAGACCAGGTCTCCAAAGCGATTTCCCTGGGACGAAAGGCCAGTCGAATATCCCAAAGATCTGCCGATTTCCAAAAGGAGAAATGAAATCCTAGAAGCCATTAAAGCTCATCAGGTCGTTATACTTTCCGGAGAAACAGGATCGGGCAAAACAACGCAGATTCCAAAGATATGCCTAGAGGCGAACAGAGGCAGGAAGCGCCGCATAGCTTGCACCCAGCCACGACGCGTGGCCGCTCTTTCAGTCGCTCGTCGCGTCGCAGAGGAACTGAAAGTCGACTACGGGAAAGAAGTGGGAAGCAAAATCCGCTTTAATGACAAAACGAGCAGAAATACGCTGATCAAATTCATGACCGATGGCATGCTCCTATCGGAAGCTCAAACGGATCCTCGTATGAGCGAATACGATACAATCATCATTGATGAAGCCCATGAGCGAAGCCTGAACATCGATTTCCTATTAGGCCACTTAAACCTGCTGCGTAAAAAAAGATCCGATCTCAAAATCATCATCACTTCGGCGACCATCGACATCGAAAAGTTTTCTAAAGCCTTTGACAACGCTCCTGTCATTGAAGTTTCAGGACGTGTTTATCCTGTGGATGTCATCTACGCTCCACTCGACGAACTTGAAGAAGACGAAGGCAATTTCACCTACATCGATGGCATAGCTGAAGCAGTGGATCGGATAGTAAATGAATTCGGCAATGGAGATATCCTTGCCTTTCTTCCGGCGGAAAAGGATATTCGCGAAGGACTTGATCTTCTGATCGGTCGATACGGCAATCGGATATCAATCCTGCCTTGTTTTGGCAGATTGTCCAATGCCGAGCAACAACGTATCTTCGCTCCATCCAATAAGCGTAGGATAATTCTGGCTACGAATATCGCGGAGACCTCGCTAACCATTCCTGGGATACGCTTTGTCATTGATACCGGCTTAGCTCGCATCAGCCGGTACAACCCCAGATCCCGCACCAAACGTCTACCCATTGAGAACATTTCTCAAAGCAGCGCTAACCAGCGAAAAGGACGCTGCGGACGGGTCCAAGACGGTATCTGCATACGCCTGTATTCGGAAAACGACTTCGCAAAGCGCCGCGAATATTCTACACCAGAACTTCAACGAGCCAATCTAGCGGAAGTTATTCTGCGAATGAAAGCATCTCGTCTAGGAGAGGTTGAAACGTTTCCCTTTATCGATCCACCCACCCCGGCAGCTATCAAATCGGGCTATCAATTGCTGCAAGAATTGGGAGCTTTAGATGAAGAAAAAGAATTGACCGCTACTGGCCGAAAACTCGCAAGACTTCCCGTTGACCCAACTGTTGGCAGGATGCTGCTGCAAGCTGAAGAAGAGAAAGTC
>JANQKI010000002.1 GCA_028281165.1 Opitutaceae bacterium
AGACGAAGCAGCCCAAAGAGAAATTGAATCAGTCCGACTAGAAATGTCAGGAGAAGGACGATTTCCAAAAGTGAAATGCCGTATCGCTCTGGCAGGTGCGCGGTCAGGCTGAGAATTACCATGCAGATGGCGTTAGTAGGACCCGTTACCAAGTGGTTTGAACTGCCGAAAATCGCCGCCACCGTACAGGTCACAATGGCTGTGTAGAGGCCCCAGACCGGTGGAAGACCGGCGATCAACGCGTAGGCCATGGCTTGCGGAACTCCCATTACAGCGACGGTGAGGCCTGCTACGACATCAGCTCGAGCATCTGATTTAAAGTACGCTCCGATTTTCGAAGGGAGAGTGGCAAGTTGCAGATCGGCCAAAGAAAAGGACATGGAAGAAGGAGCTTGGCGACAGCCAAGTTGCTTGTTCCTAGATTGGCAAGAAAGGAATTGAATGGCCAAGACGTATTCAATCTTTGGATCTTCTATAGCAGAATAGGTTATTTTAATCAGAGCAAAACTTGACAGAGCCTTTTGCATGCCATTGCCTCCTAACTGGCTTGACGGGAGCCGCCGGACCCGCGGGAAGGACTAAGTTCACCAATCTAATATCCATTCATTACACAGCTTCTATTGCTGTCTGTTGGCGGGTCGCAGACTTGATTGCAATGGAGGTACCATATGTCAAAAGAACTCCCGACTCAGCCGAGTCTGAGAAATCTTAAAATCCAGGCTAAGAATCTTCTTAAAGCCTGTCGAAACGGCGACGCTGCTGCTAGGCAACGCGTTCGTGAATACCACCCAAAACTTACTGGCGATGTAATTGGCGAATCTCTTCGATTGGCGGATATTCAGTGGGCGTTGGCGAGAGAATATGGCTTTGAGAGCTGGCCTAAGCTGGTGGCTAGCCTTCCGCCAGAAATCCGATACTATAAGAAGCGCCACTTCAGTTCGAGACGATCTCTTCAAGTAGGCTGGATTGATCGCGACGGTGATAACGATCCCTGCGCAGGGGGCGAGCATACTACGGGAGCTTCGACGGCGGGCCGGGGCTTTGTCGATGTTCCCGATTGTCGCATTTGGTTTCTAGAGCCGGATCAGGTCGATGGTTTGGCGGATTGGAAGGCTCTCGCGGAAGAGATCGAAGCGTCCGATGTTCCTGGTCTGTGTCTGCGTCTGCCGATTGATGACCAGATAGCCCATGTCCTCGGCGATCTTGACGACTTGCGTTATCTCAATATTTGTAGTGGGCCAGACCTTACAGACGAAGGGATTCTTGCTCTGCGGAGACTGACGCGACTGGAGTATCTACAACTAGGCGGCTATGGAGGCTTGCCGCAGGTGACGGATCGCGGTCTAGCCTGTTTGGAGTCGATGCCAGAGTTGAAAGTAGCCCGCTTGAATTGCTCTGAGGCAACTGGCAAATCCGTATTTTATCTGCAGGAACATCAAGCCCTCCGGCTTGTGCAGCCGCCTCCGAATTCTGGCGACGAAGCTTTATCCTATCTAAAAGGAAAACCGAGGCTTTCGCATCTCTTCCTTCGTTGCCAGGTAACCGATGTTGGAGTGGCTCAGCTTCGACAGTTCCCTGCTTTGACGGATTGGCAGGAGGATGCCGAGAAGTATCGAATAATCGAGTACAGTCCGCCTGTGCGTTCAGCTGTCTTTTTCGACTGCGGGAAAACGAATGGCTTGAGTGACGAAGGTCTGGCAGCGCTCTCCGACCTTGGAGGAGTGGAGGAGCTGTGGCTTTACAGAGTCGACGACGAGCCACTCACCTCGCGTTGCATGGATTCGGTAGCTCGTATGGCTAGACTGGAACGCATCGAGACCGGGGGCAAGATCATCGATGATCACGCTTTGTCGTGTCTCGGGGAAATGCCGCTCCTCTCATCTCTCTACTTGGGCAGCGGAAGCGCGAGCGACACGGGTTTCGAGGCTCTGTCGAAATCGAAATTGCTCTCCCATCTCGCTATTTCCAATTTCGGCGGCATTTCGGAGAAAGGGATTTCCGCTATCAGTCGTATTCAGAATCTGGAACGTCTAGGTCTGGGTATTCACGATCTGCCGGTGGAGGCTTTCGATAGTTTGAGACGGATGAAGCGATTGAGGGAATTCAATCCGAATTACGTTGGCGATGAGGCATTCGAAGCGGTTTCCCAGATCGATTCGCTGGAGAGCATTATGATCATGTATTGCGACCAGGTAACGGATCGCGCTGTTAAAGCCCTTGAGGGCCTGCCACGACTGAGAGACTTGTCGATTTGGTCTGGTCATATCACCGACACTAGCTGCGCTTCTATCAGCCGCATTCAAAGTCTCGAGAAATTGCTTTTCTATCGTCGAGACATTACCGATGAAGGTATTCGAATGCTGGCGACACTTCCTCGTCTCAAATCAATCGATTTGCAGGAGAATCTGGCCGTGTCGCGCGACTCGCTCAAAGCCTTTGGACCGGATGTCAGAGTGAATTTCCAGCCTCCGCCTGCTGGATACATCAGGCAGGCCAAAATGAAGACTGCAGTCCAGAGCAGCGAAGAGATCAATTTGGAGCCCCTGCCGATTTCCGGATCGGGTGATGTGAACTTCGAATTTGTCAACCTCAACGAGCAGTCTGAATACAGGGAGGGAGGCGTCCAATTAAATGGTCGTGGAGCCGGACTCCTGTTCCTCTCGTTTCGCTCTGTCCCGTTTTCCTGGAAGGCGGAGATCAAGCCTCTCAGTGGGCGATGGAGTCTTCTGTTTGGCGATGGATGCATCGAGATGCCAGCTCATTTCATCCGAAGCCGCATAGCGTTAAAGGATCCCCTGAAGGAAAATTATGAATACATTCCTTTCGCCTATCGAGAAGTAATGAACGAGTGGCGAGAGCATCGCCTGATTGTTGAAGAAAATCGTTTACGCTTTTCAATCGGCGATGAGACGGTTGTCGATGCGGCCGGTGACTACCGTTCTTTGGCGACGCGTCTTGCTATCGAGTTTCGAGGATCGCTGATTGTGAGAAACGTGATCTTGTCTTCTCTTTAGCCATCTTGCGAGGAAGGCGGGAGGCGCCTCTTTGGGCCTCCCGCTAGACTCTCAGTACCTGTTCTTCCAGGCGTACTGTTTTTCGAAACGTTTTGGTTCAACATAATACCATTTCTCCAGAAGTTTGATACAATGGCGGAGTTCGAGAGGATTCAGAGCAAGGCGGCTTGTCTCCAGGCGGGCCAAGACCCGGCGGAGACAAACAACGCCGTTCTGAATCCTCTCGAACCCGTCTCTGCAAGGGATGCGGCTGAAAATGAGAGCTCGCGGCGTTGGCGACGCGCATCCGGCACTTATGCCGCAAGCGCGTCGCCGCCTTGCGCTGCTCTCATTTCAGCCAGCACCATTGTTCCAAATTTTTGGAGAAGTGGTATTAGAAAGCTTCTCGCTACTGATTACACGTAGAGATGACACGCGATCGTTCCAGCCTTCGCTTCTTCCGTAGGGTCGGTCGGGGCTCACATGATTCATATTGTATTGGCTGGCGCTAATTACGATCGACCTGCCGCGGAAATTCGAGTGCTCGAATAACTGTAGACGAAGATTGTCATTCATGCGTATTGAAGAAATGGAGTCATTCCAGTCGATCCTTGAAAGATTAGGGATCGAGTCGCCTGCTCTTAGAGGAAGTCTTCTTCCTGAGTATCCGGAGTCTGAAAACAAAACGACTGAAGCGTGTCCGACTCTCGAGCGATCTTTTCTTTCTCTATCTCGACTAAAGTCGTCTTCTCGTCTCTCTCTTTGGCGATTTGATCTGATGACGCGTATCGATGAAACGCGATCATTCCAATTTTCGAAGGATCCGAAATGACTACGAGCGCTGGAAAGTCTTCGTGTAGAATGGTCTAGCTTGATGCGGCGTCCTCGAAAGTGACTGTGTTCATAGAGGATTACGGATACGCCTTCCTTCAGATTGATTGAAGAAATCTCGTCGTTCCAGGAATTGTAGTGTGAAAATACGCGAGCTAGGTCGGGAATTTCTTCGCCTACATCTAGCGCAATACTCGCTCCATGGTGTTGAGCGTGTTCAAAGAAAACAGCTGCAGGCCTCCTGTAGCCGTAGTGATGTTTATGTGACACACGCTCATTGTATTCGTAGCGCGCATTGCGACGCGGGTCTGAACCACGATCTGGATATCCTATTCGCGAAGATTGATGCTGCTCTCGGAAAAATCCCTTATCCTCGCCCCAACGGCTACTTGGTTCTTCCCAAGGGCGAGCGAACAGGGCGCTGGCTGAAATCGTAGCGAGTGAAATGGCAAACAAGGCGTTTTTCATTGTGAACTGTCTCCTTCGCCGGATAAGACGATTTTCAAATGAACCTTATTCATTTTAGGAGGGCTTTCTGGCCGATTTGCCTAAATCAGCTCTGGCGGCCTCTTCTATTGTCCAATTACGGGATGGCTTGGGCCAGAGCAGACGATAGCATACGCAAGTGCATTCTTTGGGCTTCAACGAGTCCAGAATAGCCATCCTTTTCTATCTCCGACTCATAGAGAAAGCGTTTTTTCTCCAATTCCGTTTCGTCTTGAGCATCGATAAGTTTCCAAAAACCGGATACAATAGAATTTCCGTTCTCGGTTCCGTAAAACGCATCGAACTCGATTTGGATTCGATAGCTCCAAGAGCCGGGAGTGGTACTATGGGGTTGAAACCTGTAATTCGAAGCAGAACCATTCAATTCATTCGTAATGAACTGTCGAATACTTTCATGGAGAGGTCTACGCCATCGATGGTATTGGGCGACATGCATTTCTCCTTCATTCGTTTCGAGCATGATGCCTTTTTTGTCTATCGCATCGACAAGCTGAACTGCCTCGATACCAATTGTTATTCCATCACTGGTGGCTTGCTCGTTTTTCTTCGATGGATCCTCGACAAGCTCATAGTAACTTATGCTTGGCGTGGAAGCGCAGGAAGCGAGCAATAGCGAAGCGAGAATCGAAGCCAGCTTCTTCACTGGGATGGCTTTTTAGGCTCTGGATCCTTTTTGGCCGACTTGGAGAAGATTAAGGAACTAGGCCGATTTTCTATCTTGTTAGCAAAGCCTTCAAAGGCGTCTATAGCTGCTTTCAAGCGTTCCATGCTGTCGCCAATATCTTGGTACAATTTAGCGTCAGGAGAAAACCCTTGTAGGGCGACTTTAAGTTGTTCAATGGAATCGGTTAGCGAAGCTGGCAGCTTGGCCACGCTTTCGTCGCTTAGCATTTTGTTGAGTCGGTTGAATGTCTCGTCGGCTGAGCGCAATGTGATTTGCAGCTGACTCACGGCTTGTCTGGCTTCCGCTACGCTTTCTTCGATTGGCAGCTCTTCAAACGTATTTAGAATCTTGCCAATCTTTCTTTCGATTTCGGACAGGCCTACCGAGATTGTGGGCAAGGCCAGATAATCTCCTAGAACCCTTACATGATCGGTTTCGGCATCCTCGAAGAAATCGAAAGAAACGTAGAGACTGCCGGTTAGCAGATTGGCGGTGGCCAAGGAGCCTCTCAATCCCGCGTCCACTCTCTTGACGACGTCCGTCTCAAGGAGCTGTCGTGATTCTGCTGTATCCTCCCAACCCAGTCGCGCGGCATCGAGGCGGATAAGAACGGGGACTGGAATCTGCTCGCTTGCTAGAGTCACTTCTTCTGGCAGGTATTCAAAGGAGACATCACTTACTGAGCCAACCTGCATGCCACGATATTCCACAGGGGCGCCTCTCTCGAGACCGCGCACGCTCTCGTTGAACAAGAGGAGGTATTGGGTGTAGTGGATGAAGGGCTGTTCTTCCGCTTCACGACGGCTTGAAAACAATTCATATTCGTATCCGTTTTCTACCGGTTCGCCGGGTCTTGATCGATCGGGTAGGTCGAAGGCTACTCCACCGGAAATCACGGCTTCAAGCGATTCGGTGTTCACCGCCAATCCTTCTGTATCAGCTTGGACGGTAACGCCGCTGGCTTTCCAAAACCGCATGGAGCTATTTAGAAGTTTATCGTAGGGCGACTCGATGAAAACCTGGTAGTGAAACTGATTTTCGACTGTATCGAAGTCAACGCTTTCAATTCTACCGACACGATAGCCGCGATAGGACACGGGGTCCGCATTGGTCAGCGAACCGACAAGTTCACTTACGAGAGTGATGCGTTTGCCATTCGCCGTTCCAGGCGTGACGGGGATGTCCATCATACCGTCGAAAAATCGTTTCCCCGGTCTGCCTTCGCCTGGCGAAAGTTCGATATGAATGCCGGAAAGCAGTGTATTTATACCTGAAATACCGGTGGCTCCGATACGGGGCCTGACGACCCATAGTTGCGAGTCTTCTCTCAGCAGCGGAGCCGCCTCCTTCTCGATTCGAGCGGCAATTTCGACTCCCGAGAAATCTCTGTTAAAGGTAACGCTTTCAACGATTCCAATATCAACGCTGAGAGACTTGATCTTGGTTTTTCCCGCAACGATGCCTTCGGCATTTTCTAGAGAGATTCTTATCTCGGGACCTTGAGACAGAAAATGGTTTACCAGCATCCAGCCTCCAACACCTACTGCCAAAAGAGGGACGAACCAGATGGCGGAAATCTTGCGCTGCTTCACTTTCGCTTGAGGAGGGCTCATTGCGTTTCCTCCAGTCTCGCTTGCGTATCCCAGATCAGTCGAGAGTCGAATGACATGGCGGAAAACATAGTGGCGATGACGACACCGCAAAAGCTGAGAGCCGCAGGTCCCGGAGTGATGGACATTATGTTTTCCAATTGTACGAGAGCGACCAATACGGCGACTACAAAAACGTCGATCATCGACCAGCGGCCGATGATTTCCGTTATTTGAAACAGGAAAGCTCTTTCCTTTCGAGCGCAGGAGCGTTGCTGCATAACCGTGATGCAGAGCCATCCCAAGGAGCAAATTTTTGCCAATGGTACCAAGACGCTAGCAGTAAGGATGATGATGGCGATCACATAGGAGCCATGCTCCCAAAGCGAAACGGCTCCGCCAATTATGGTGCTGGTCGCGCTACGACCTAGCTGTACCGTATTCATGATTGGCAGTGTGTTGGCGGGAATGTAAAGGACGATAGCTACAATCAGCCAAGCTAGCGATCGTTGAACGCTCATGGGGGTTCGCAGGTGTCGTGTAGCGCCACAACGGGTACATTTATCGGTATGGTAAGGCTCTACTGCCCCGCAATGGCGGCAATTCGCAAGACCATGGTCAGCTGCCGTTTCAGCGAATTCAGACATTCGATACGCTCTCCAAACGTTTCCAAATGGTGCGCTTGTCCAGGCTTGCAATGGTTGCTGCAAAAACAAGGGCGAAGAGTAAAAAGGACCAGAAGGAGGTTCCGATAATCAGATTCGCTAGTTCTGCGATTTTTGTTAAACTGATCAGTACCCCCAAAAGGAATACATCGACCATGGCCCAGGGGCTAAGCATAAAAATCGTCGAGGCGAGAGCTTCTCCCGCCACGGGGCGCTTTTTAAACATTAAAGGACCGAGCAGCGCCATGATAGCGACGAGCATGGTTGCAGGAACCAGGACAATAAAGGCTAGGGAAAGAAGACTAAGGACGGAATGCCCGTGCCTATAAAGCTCCAGAGAGCTTTGCATCAGGCTGATCGACTGTTCTCTACCGCTTGCCTCGAAGGAAAGAAAGGGGAAGCTCACCGATAGTATGAGTAGAATCGTTCCGGCAATGGAGCAGGCGAGTGGACGTTCTAAGCTTTCGTGTATGGAATAGGATAGCGTATGGTCGCATTGGATGCAGACAGCCTTCTGGCCGACATCTAATTCAGGTAGCTTTTGGAGCGCATCGCAGTGCGGGCAGGCAATAAGTTCTCCGTTGCTTTGGACGTCGTCCATTGTGGGCATTTGAGGGGAATCAGGTTGCCTTTGCAAGCTCGCTGAGAGTCGATGGAGGAAGCTAGTTTCCTTCCCGCTTAGCCTTCTCCGCGCTTAATGGCGGCCTGATAGATTGTGAAACTTTTTTTGCAGTTGTGGCGTTAGCTGGTTGGGCCTCGTTTGCTGATCATAAGCCTACTTCAATTCTAACAATTAAACATCATGAAGATTAATACACGGAAACTCATCTACTCGTTAATCCCCGCTTTTCTTATCTGCTCCGTCAATCAAGCCGTGGCCGAAGACGGCAAGCGTAAAGGAGGTCCTCGCGAACGGCCAGACTTTTTCGCTTTGGCCGACATCAACGAAAATGGAGGCGTGACCTTGGAAGAGCTAGTCGACAGCCGCATGAAGGCAATGGAGCGGAGAATGGAGCGAGCCCAATCGGAAGGCCAGAATCGCCGAGGCGGCGATCCCGCTCAGCTAAGAGCGCGGCTGACAGAGAGGATGACTGCTGCTTTCGAAGAAGCTGATTCTGATGAAAATGGCGAGCTCTCAAGAGAGGAGTTTGACAACATGCCTATGGGCCGTGGCGGACCAGGTGGCCGAAACAGAGGTGGAGGCAAAGGTCATGGAGGCGGAAAAAACAAGGCTGACTCAGAAAGCCAGACAGATGCTTAGTTAGGCTTCCTTTTTAATCGTTTCACATTTATGAATCCGCCGCTTTGCGGCCGTCAAAAGTATGGACGACTGATTCACCAGTCGTCCACTTTTTTATTCGTCACTGGCTGGGGGTAAGAATCAGACTGCTCCAGCGACCCCTAGACCAAGCGGTCTCATCTCCTTCGGGAATTTTCCCATTGGTGGCTGGCTTGCTATCGACCCTAATTTCGTCGCCTTTGCTGATTTCGATTCCCTTCCAGGTGCCATAAGAAGGGCTGTAGTCGATTTCCGAAGCTGTATTCACAAAACGACCGATTCTTTCGCCATTCAGACGAAACAGATAGACGCTTTCTCCATCAATCTCTGTTAGAGTCTTTAGAGTGACGTCGTAGCGACCAGACTTTCCTTGAAATTTCGTTGTAGCGGCCGAGAAGACGTTTCGAAGCTCTTTGTTGGCAGCATTAATGGCGATCGCGTCTCGATTCTTGTCGAAGTAGATTTCGCCAAGACTTTCTGCCGTATGACCTTTAAAATCTTCAGTAGCCTTAAGGGTATAACCCTTGCTTGACGCTGGTTCTTCGAAGGTGGCAGGAGCGGAACTAACACTTATCGATTGTTCATTTTCCGAAACACGGCTCAATGTAAGCCGATCCAGGAAAAAGTTCTTCGATCGTCCCGCAATCTGTACTTGATGCACGCCAGGGCCAAGGCTGTAGAAAGGCGTTTCGAAAACGTGGTGCTCTACTTCAAGCTTAATGTTCCAATTCCATTGGTAGCTGGCGCCAAGCAGGACGAATTTCGTGAATTCGCCCTTGTAGCTCGGTTGGCCTACGATTCTCAAATAGCAATCGTTGGCCTTGTCTCCTTCTTTCGTTTCGATGGGCGCTTCCAGGCCTCTTGCTCTAAGAACGTAGTTTCCCGGTTCTTCTATGAGAAACTTGAAAGTCAATACGCTATCCGGTGGACCGCTATGCTCGCGATTTCCCGTGAATTGCAGGCATCCGGAGTCGCTAAATCCTTCTAGCCAATCGAATTGAGAATTATCTGTATGCAAAACCCAATTACCTAGTTCCACAGCAGAATCAGTATCAATGACGATAGTGCCGTCTTCTCCTTGAAAAATGGTGCCGTTTGCGAATGCATGGGACACGGAGCCGAACAGGACGATGGTAAGGCTGGTAAACAGCCTTTGGAATGCGTAGCAAGAGTTTTTCATTTTAGAAAATTTGTCGTTGATTAATCAATACGAATTAGCCTTTGGGCTACTGGTTTCTTGTTTTCAGTTAGGTTTATCTCATGTAAATCCATCAAAGTAGGGCAAGATCTAAAAAGATGTTTCTGGCTCCTAATCCATACTACTTTTATCGTAGGGCGCTTGAGCTAACGTCGCGTCTCCCTTCGAGGGCTTGAAACAAGTGGCGAAATTTCTCAGGGGGATTCATGTTTTCTAGCGAAGCAAAGCGGCCATCTATTTCTCGTCCGAGTACGAGGAACTTCGTATCCAGATTATCGAGTTCAGAAAGCATTTCCTCGACGTTGTAGCCCCAATTAGGGTCGAACAAACGAAGAGCAGCATCCGCTCCAAGAACAAAGGAGCTTCCCGGGAAGGCTCTCGCTTTATCGATGTAGTTTGGCTTGCCCTTTGTGATGACCATCGGATGCCCAAGACCTTCATCCTCTTTCTTGAGGATGGCAATTCTCCTGAGAAGTTCTTGGGCTGGGATTGGCGATTTATTCGGGGGGCGCGCTTCGATCATGAAGGCCACTACTTGATTTGTTAGTCTCTCCGCCTCCTGCCAAGCGAGTCGATGACCGTCGTGAATGGGATTGAAATTGGCGGGGAAGAAAACGTTTAAATCGGATCTGTTCGAGCCTCTCTTGCCGTTCGGCCAGAAAACCGGATTTTTCATTAGCTGTTCCAGCAACCTATTTTGGCTTTCTTCTTCACCTTCTCCGATATGATTTACGAGAAGGTTTTCGAGTGTATCGGCGATCACTTGATCATGCTCGGCTCGCGCTGCTTTTCCCTCCGTTTTTTCTAAGCCCAGTTTTTGCTGGAAGAAACCATTCTGTTGGACCAATGCGATGTGGGCTCGCTGCTCGCCTCTTGGTATTCGATTACTGGCGACAGAGGCGGTTACTGCGATTCCTACGGGACAGTCCGAGTTTCCCGTCTTTGATTGAACACTGCTCATAAAAGCTTTTATGGCCATATCAGTAGCAACGCTCTCGCTGGCGTAGCTTTCCTCTGGCTTGTAGCCGATATAGCGCTCTACTGCCTCGTGAGCTTGCAACATTGAGGCTCCTGCCAGGTAGGCGCTGGATCCTGGTGTTCTCCAAAGCCTGTGGATGAAATCCGCCCCAGCTCCAGCGCAAGCGAAGTGGACTCTAGCTTTTTGCTCTGTTAGGATGGAGTGGAGGCTGTTTCCCATGCTCGTGTTCTCTCGTCGTAAAATCTAGAGAGTTGGGCGTATGGAAGAGCAATCAAAATCAACTCATGGAGTCCTGCTTTCGATTAGATCTGATCTATTTGAACAGATCCTAAACGATTACTGCGCAGGCGTGAATGTGAAGGTGCCTTCGAAGATAATATCGTCTCCCGCGCCCGGTTGAGATTCGAAAACGTAGGCTAGGACATTGCCTTGGTTCGACGTCGTTATATCGAAGTAGATCTGCATCGGGTATAGCTCGAGATCGCCTTGATAGAAAATGAAGAGCTGTATCAAGTTTCCAACTTCAAGCCATAGATAGCCCTCTATCGCCCAGGTCTGGCCTTCGAAAGAATAGGTACCGCCAAAATCCTCTCCAAGATTGATTGTGATAGGGGATCCGCCCAAGTTTAAAGTAACTACTGATCCGGGCTTATCGATTAGCTCTGGTTCGGTAAATTCGCTCACTTGGAAAAACTGGCGATCGCTTTGCAGCAGCTCGTCGTAGAAATCGAAGCTTTCCGATGGCGTGGCTTCGCTGCTTGTTGGAAAGTAAGCGGTCTGCTCCCAGTTTTTCAGATCTGAAGTTTGCCTTATAAAGTATTCCGAAATCGGCTGCCTGAAGAATTCCACTTTGGCTTCTCCTTGGCCGAAACTGAATGTCGCTTTCGGATCGGTCAGTTTGGGCAATTGCCACGCGTTCGCATCAAAAGCTTCCGCTTCCGCTCCCTCTCTAACTATCTTGATCGAGTTGATCACGATGTCATTGATAGGCTTCTCGTTTTGATCTACTTGGACGTTTCCGATCGCGTTCACGTTTCCGAGACCTTCGACAATAAATCCAAAAATGGCATGCTTCAGATCGAGAAACTGAGCTTGATCTAACGTAATGAAAAATTGGCTACTACCTGAATTGGGCCCACTATTGGCCATTGAGAGAACTCCTGCTCCATTGTGGGTAAGATCGACGTTGATTTCATCATTAATGAAATAGCCTGGGCCATCGGTACCTTGGCCATTGCGCGAACCAGCCTGAATGACGAAATCCTGTATGACTCGGTGAAAGGTTAGCCTGTCGTAGAAAGGAGCTTTTCTAAAGATGCCATTTTCGTCCACCCAAACCTGGGTGCCCTCGGCCAGCCCGACGAAATTGGCAACCGTCATGGGCGATTCGTTGTACAGGAGCGAGGCGGTGAATTCGCCTGCGCTTGTGTCAAAGACCGCGTAGAGTCCCGGTTCTGAAGGCGTAAAACC
>JANQKI010000020.1 GCA_028281165.1 Opitutaceae bacterium
AGCTTGTTGACGATGAGCGGCGCTTTAATGGCAAGTTTGATTTCCTTTAGCAGGTTGACGGCCTCGGGCGGAAGAGGATGTCCGTATTGCCGCATTCCCTCGTCGGCAATGGGAATTGGGATCCATTCGAATTGCAACGAAGTCGCCTCTAGAACGAGCTGAGTTGCCTTGACGATTTCCGGACCGATGCCGTTGCCTTTGATGATACCGACTTTCATCCTGTAATGGAGCGAGCTTGAAGAAATCCGACGGTAGCTTGGAATGCTTCGGTCGCTGCCGCGCCCTGATTGGGCTTTTGACTGATTTCTAGCGTTATGTAGCGGTCGTAATTCAAATCTCGCAGTTTCTGAACGATTGGCGGAAAATTGATTCCTCCCCTGCCTGGAGCGAGTCTATCCGTATCGCTAAAATGGATATGCAGTAGGTGATGCCCTGCCATTTCGAATCCCGATAGAGGATCTGGATCCTCGTTTCGCATGTGGAACGTATCCAACATTATGTGAAGGTTGGGCTCGTCCATTTGCTCGATCCAGTCGAGGCTCTCTTGCGAGCCATTCAGGTTGTCGATTACCGATTTGCTTTGCGGCTCAAGGGTGATGATGGTTCCTTTTTTCGCCGCGTATCGACATATCTCGTGAAACGCGCTGTCGCGTCGAGCTATGGCTTCGCTATCGTTGCCAACCGGTCCGCGCAATTTCCCTACGTTAAGCTGGGAACCGGCTTGGGCCGTGAAGTCGATGATCGACTTGATTCGATCAAGGCATTGCTGTCGCCGGCTTTCATTAGGGTCTGAGAAAACGAGCTCGTCTATGACAGCCACGGGACCGGTCCCGACTGCGGCAATTTCAAGTCCAGCGTTTTCAGCAGCGCGAAGAAAACCGTCAGCTTCGAATCGGTTGGGATCGCTAATGAAAGGTTCGATACCTTGATAGCCGATTGGCTTAAGATCGGCGAAAACCTTTTCCGGTTCTCCCGAGAAAGCCAGAAGGGGCTGCTCGATCTCAGGTGTCGTTACGGGGTAGGCAAGTTTCATTGAGCTTCTACGGGCTTTGACAAGGATAGCAAGCGTTCCACCGCCAAGCGTGGGCTGGACAAGATCGGAATTTTGTATTCAGGAAAATCAGACGCTAAATGAGCCATTGAAGCTTGGGCTAATATGACGGCATCTGCGCCTTCAATACAATTTCGAATAGCTTTACGGATACGTTCGTCATGGCGTTCGGAGCGACCTGCATCGAGGTCTTCAAATGCTTGTGGAACGAAGGTCGTGTTGAGATCGAGTTCGGTTCCGGACGGCTTAGCTCGCTCTTCTAGTTGAGTTCTAGTCGTTTTGGCGGCTGATTCAATCGTAGCGATGATCTCGATACGTCCTGCTAGACTGACTGCGCGATCAAACATCGCCTCATCGATGCCGACGACAGGAAGAGGGACTTCCTGACGCAGTCTTTCGACGAAGGGAGTGAAGATGGAGCAGGTGAGAAGTATGGCTTGCGCTCCATCCTGATACGAAAGGCCTATCCAGTTTCTGAGCCGTTGATAGCACGATTCGCTGAGGCCCTCCTCTTTTGCTAGCTGCAGCAACCCCTCGTCCATATATTGAAGCAGCTCTGCTTCCGGGACCTTGAGTCGTACTTCGTCAACTACTGATTTGATCGCCTTAGAGGTGGCATGAAAAAGGGCGATACTCATGATTGCTTTAAGGGAGAGCTCAAGGAGAGAGGCGCTTGGGATTCCGCCGCTTTATACGCAGCGAAAACGATTTCCACGGTTTTCAGGTACTCATCGCCTTCCGTTTCAAAGGGCTGGCCGCTTTTCAGGCATTCCAGAAAATGCCTTTGAGCGCTAACAACGCTTCCGCCTCTGTATCCGGTCGGAATCACATATTTATGCTCTTGTAGTACCGAGTCGCGGAGCTCGATCATGATTTTGCCAAATGGGTCTAAATGCAAGTTTCCCAAGGAACCCTCGATCGTCATAAAACCGTTGGCGGGCGGTTTATGCCATTCGGAATAAGCGTAGCGATCGGCATCCCAGGTCACTGCTAGACCGTCGTCGTAATTAAGCCTGAGAAGGCAGCTGTCCTCCCCGCGAATGTCAGCATTGCGTCGTCTGGTCGAACAGCAGAGAGATTCGGGCTCCCCGAAGAGAAAGCGAACTGTATCTATGTAGTGGATACCGGTTTCAAAGATGAGAAATTTCTCCATCTTTTTGAAGTAGGGTTGCTGGGCGTAGGCGTCAGGACCGAAACCGTCTCCTGTCCGCATTTTCATGTAGACATTGACGATCTTGCCGAGACGACCCTCCGCTAGGATTTTCTTGATTTCGCGATACCAGGCCTGCCATCGCCAATTGTCGTTAATCATGAGAGGCGCCTCGTGGGCATTGCAGTAGGCCACTAGTCGCTTCGCTTCTTCCAGAGTAGGCGCGATAGGCTTTTGACACAGGATGGGCGTATTCCTTTCTGCTGCTATCTTTACTAGATCGAAGTGGGTTTCCACTGAGGTGCAGATGTCCACGAAGTCAGGCTTCAAGGCCTCGATCATCGCCGCCAAGTCGGAGTTCACGCTGGGAATGTCGAATTCTCGAGCCAGGCAAGCGGCTTTTTCAGGAGTGCGATTGCAGATGCCGACCCAGTCAATGGGCATCGGCTTCCATCCGTCCAGCTGCACTCGGGCGAATTGTCCAGCTCCTACAAAAAGTCCACGCATAATCGTTTCAGAGAAAAGGTTGCAATTGTTATACTGTATACAAAAAGCGGGTAGCAGGTCAATTTCAAGTTTCGCTAGCAGCTCTTTTCATCTGGCGAGCATTGATGCGCGTACCGCTATAAGTTGAAGATGGCGAATGGATTAGTTGGTTCGAGCTCCTCGTATAGGTGAACATTAGGCTCGACATTCGATTGGTTCTTGTACGACGGTATACAGGATGAGAGCGGCGGACGATGGCGACCGGTCGGCCCTGTATCTGCTTAACGAGACTGTCATGAGCGAACTGATCGAAGAGGTTAATCAACTTAAAAACATTTCCCAATTCATAGCGGACAAGCTCGAAGCCGCTATTTTGAATGGAGAAATGAAGCCTGGCGAGCGTTTGATCCAGACGGAGGTCGCGGAGCGTTTCGGCGTATCTCGTTTGCCGGTGCGAGATGCCTTCGCGTTGCTTATAAAGAAGGAATTGGTGGCGAATTTGCCGCGCAAGGGCGTCGAAGTTCGCAGAATCGATGTCGAAGAGATCGAAAACCTGTTCGAGCTGCGGCTTCTGATCGAAAGCTACGCTGTGACCAAGTCGCTACCGCGTTTGAAAGCGGAGGCTATTGAACAAGCGAAACAGCTCGTTAAGGAACAGAGCAAGTTGAGTCGCAACCAATTTGATCGACTGCTGGACATCGACGAGTCTTTTCATCGCATACTTTGGTCTTGTTGCGGCAACAGCGAATTGGAAGAGCATCTTTCGATGATTTGGAGACGGATCAAATTCATTCGCGCCTACGCTCGCGACATCAAGAAATGGAAGAGCGCTTCGATTGAAAATCACGAGCTGCTTCTTCATGCGATCGAAACTGGCGACAATAAAGGCGCGGTTCGGATTTTAAAACAAGGCATCGAACGCTCTCGTAAAGAAATCCTGGATTTCATCGGGAGCCCTTAGCTAATCCGGTTGGTCCAAGCGTGTGAGCCACAGCTTGGCTGTTCCAGAGGGCTGCTGGTCTTCGTTTTCTTTGTCCAATTCGGTTCCCGTCTCGAAGAAGGCGTAGACCATTCGATCTTTCGCGGTGGTCAGACTTACGAATCCGATCGGATTGCCATCTGGCGATGAAAACCGTTTTTCCGGAGTGAATCGCCCGTTTGAAAGAAAGGCATAGCGTCCGCCATGGCTGGTTATAGCCAGCGAGCCTTGTATTGACACGATTATCGGCAGATCTCGGTTCCCGCAAGTGAGGGCGTCCCCGACTTCATGAAATGAAGGCCATTGGGTCAGCTTCGTGAATACAGAACCTGTTGGCCCAACAACGAACGCCGTATTTCTTGCATTGGCTACGCCGCTCGGAGCTTCGGGTTGCCAACGCTCCTTTCCGTACACGCCGCCGCCAAACCATGTTTTTCCTAGATCTCTGGTAGCTCGCCAGGCTATGTAGTCGGGAGCGCCTTGCCGATAAACCAGATATACCGTGTCGTCTGGCGAAGTAAACACGTGACCGTAGGGGTGGTCTTTCCCAATCGACCAAGCTTCGCCTTGTGGCGTTCCGACGTCTGGGTCGCGTAGGCTAGGGACGAATTGCGTCGCGCCTGCTGGGAGAATATCGAAGCCGACTTCGCCGTTGTGATTTCCTCCGCGCTTGCAGACAAAGGCGTTGCCCTTGCTGTCGATGGCGAGGGCGGTATCTCGCGTGAAGAGCGTTTTTACTGGCGCCCAGACTTTGCCGTCGTAAATGGCATAGCTCTTCCCGCAAAGAACATGCAGGCGACCCTTGGCGTCGATGGCGATTTCCGGATCGCTTCGTTGCGGGCCATCTTCGTTGGTTCCTTTATAGCGAATCCCTGTGAAGATCTCGTCCGACAAGATTTCCGTAGTTGGATAGTAGTTACGGTAGAAAAGCGACCCTTCGCGAGCATAGACGAGGTGAATGTTTCCGGCATCGTCCGCGACCAAGTCGGGGTAGGAGCCGGATGCGATTGGGATGGCGGCTTTGGTGTCCGTCATAAGGGACGACTGTAGAAGTTCATTTGCTAGTTGATGCAGAAGCGTTTCTGTCGCTAAGTGGTCGTTCGGCAGTTTGGGAAAATCAGCGACGATCTTAGCGTGTTCGCTATGATCGAAATCGAAGGGGCGCGCGAGAGCGCTATTCGCGCCGGCGAGGCCAGTGTCGTATGGATTAACAGAATACGAATCAGGCAGATAGCAATTCCAATAAGCTCGAAAGAAATTCCGAGCGAAGCTTACTAGCCTCTCTTCGTCGACAGGTCTCAAGCTGTCGAGAAAATCTTTTGGAAAAAAGCTGGACGAAAAATCGAGGTAGATGCTGCGCTTGCCGATGAAGTCGAGAGCTGGTTCGATACTCGCGAAAGCGGCTAGGACTTTTGCATCCTCGAGGGAGCCGTCTTTGCCTATCCAAGCGCTAGTCTCAGTATCATTGAATAGCGGTGACGTGAAGCGAATGAAATTGAAAGGCGCTTCCATGAGCGGAAATATCCTGTGCCGGAGTTCTTCTATAGACTTTGTCAGTATTTGATCCGGTTTGCAGCGGATTCCCAAAAGTTCGAGCGGACGATCGCTACCGTTCGCAGTACGTGTCGGGTCTTCGGACCATCGCGAGAGTGGACCGGTGGGCTTGCCGGGCGATACGTTGCAGATGTAGCTGTCTTCCCCTATACGAATGTGCCAGTCGCCGCTAAGGTAGAGGGAATTGCGCAGCTTCCAACTCCCGTTTTCTTGAGGTAGTAGCAAGGGAGTCACCTCCTCCGCATACGGATTCGTGATTTGGATACGCCTTAGAAGTTCGGGCGGCACTTGCGAGATTCCGTCGGATTCAGTGCCTGGAATTTCTATGGATAGAGATTCGAAGGTCCAAAGCTCAGGAAGCCGAATGGGGGTAGACGAGGAAGATAGAGAGGTGGAAGTCGTCGGGCTCAACGAAAGCGATCGCCAGCGTCCACGCGACCAGGCATAGCCGGCGCCTTCCGACACCGTCATGTCGCTATGGCCCCTGAACACGACGGTCAGTCGGTCGTTTATTTCGAGAAATCGCTCTCCAAAGGAGAGCCAGCGCGATTCCCGTTTTTCGGATGAAGGCGGAGATCGGCGTCCAGCAACCAGCTCTCCGTTGTGGAAAATTTGATACAAGCTTTGTCCATCTTCTTCGGATACAGCGAGCAGTCGAAGCTTGTAGGAGAGTGAAGGACCTTTAAAAATGGTGGTGACGGCAGCTGGAGAGCCGAAATGCTTGCTCGTATCTACCGCAAGTCCATGAGTGGAAGGATCTGCTGATTTGCTTTCCACATAATGCGGCGCGAAAAGGGCGGGTTCCGATACGCTTTCGAAATCCTTAACCGCTTCCAGCACGATTTCTCCATGGGTGGCAGTATGGGAGAGGAACCAGAAAGCTATGGAAAGGCGGGCAATCATCTACGAGGCTTCACTACGGATTATTCTTGATCATTGATATACTGTATACAGAAACATTGACTATAGTTTCTTCGAGTAGCAATGATTATTTCTCGCTCAGTCATTGATATTGCCTGTGCAGCCAGGCTTCTGCTGGGTGCGCTTGTTCCCGTGGCTCCCTTTTCCTACGCTCGCGATCAATGGCGGCTTTTGATCGATGATCCATTGACTGATCGCGACATCGTTTCCGGCGAGAGCTCTAAAGAGAATATAGGGGGAGCTTTCAATGAAAGAGGCTGGAAGGCAGGCAAGCAGGGAGATGCATTGAAGATTGGCCTATTGAAAACGGCGATGAAAGAGGGCGCTCTGGAAATCATCGTTAGCGGCATCGTTTGGGATGATCCGGAATCACCCGGAGTGGCGAATCGAAAGATCCATTTTTTGAATATGTTTTCCAACGAGATAGGCGATCATCATGCGGAAGATGGCGGGACCGCCACTGATGCTCTTTGGACGCTGCGTGTCGGCATTCGGGACGGAAAGCCGAGGTACGGTAATGGTTTCAAGGTTTTATGGAGCTCGCGCGGCGCCAAGCGTAGCGAGGGGAGTCTGTATCATGAAAGCAAGGTCATGATGCCGGATGGCTGGCGTTGGCGAGAGAACGAAAGCTACTGGTTTCGAGTGGAGTGGAGCGCCGAAAGAGAATCCTTGAAGATTTTCGTGAATGAGATTCTTTTGGACGAATTCGCCTGGGTCGATCAGCAGGAGAATTTGGATACGATTTTCATCGGCAAGGCCGGCGATTTTGGCACTTGGGTCGGTCCTGCCTTCTCGGGCCTCAAAGTTTGGCGTCGCGAATAGTCGATTTTTCCCGCTTGTGGAGCTCGGTGGGAGAATGGCCGAAGTAGTTCTTGAAGGCGCGGCTGAATACATTGCTATCCGCGTATCCGCAGCGACGTGAGGTCTGCTGTATTGAAAGTTTGGAGCTACTGATAAGTTCCTGAGCGTGTCGCATGCGTCGTTGGCGGAGCATTTCTCCAGGAGGGATGCCGTAGCGACGCTTGAACGCGCGCGTCAGATGCTCGCGACTATGGCCAAGCTCGTCGGCGACCGACTTCATGCAGATATCCTCGTGGAAACGGAATTGGATGATTTCGCGCAGCTCAAGCACTGGATCTTCATTGTACTCAGCTTCTTTCTGTTCCCTTAGAAGACAGATGAGCAGGTCGTAGATCAATTGGGAGGCCTCGAAATGGTCGCGGAATTTGCTTTTGCTCTGCTTGTCTACGATGGACTGCATGATGATGGCCGACTCGCAGTTGTCAGGCATTTTAAGAATATCCCCGTATGTATCGCGAATCGTTTGAAATGCGGCTTCGGCTGGATCGCCCAGGAATTCGATAAACTCAAGCTGGTAGACTTGCGTGTCGTCCTTAAAATATCCATACTGCGTGTCTTCCGAATGCCGAAATAGCATGGCCTGATTAGACTCGACAAAGCGACGTTCGCCATCTCTATCATGGAAGCATCGGCCGGCCAGAGTTCTTTGAATAACGCAGCGAGAGGAGCCGCCCTTGTAGCGATTATCGAAGTAATAGGAAGCGTTTTGACGCGATTCACGACCGCAGACGAAAAGACGATTCAAGAAGGAGTCCATGGAATGCTCTGCGGTGGAAGTCGGTTGGCATTATCCGCGCCTTTTACTGAAGAAAGAATAGGGGCAGGGTAGGCGTCTGCGGATGGAGTAGCTTTAGAGACGAAGCGACCGATACTTGGCGCAAGGTGGAGGGCTCCATCGCAGATTTCCCAGTCTCGCCCGCCAGGATCGTCGACTACACTGAGAATCACATTAGGTCTAATCAGCTTCGAATCCTCCTGTCCGAAAATCAAACTGCTTGAATCTAAGCACAGGAGCATTCCAGCTAGAAGTTTTCGGACCATCGCGCTTCCTTTCTTAAGCCGGATGGGCCGTATGCATAATTTCGCTATAGTATCGATTGCTTGGTTTAGTTGGCTCAAGAAATGATCAATATTTTCGCAGCATGTCACAAATTGCAAGATAGTATCACATTTAATCGCTTGCTGAAGATCGTTAAAACGTTTTCTGTATACAGTGTACAGTAAACACGGCAAGTGAATTGAGGTGCCCCCATCGCTCTTTTCAGTCTTAGGGCCGGACCCACATCTCCTGCCAATAACTATAAACTTCAGATAACTAACGATGAAAACCCACAAGCTACCTAAGAGATCCCGAAGATCTCGCCGCGCGGCATTGACCACTTGCGCTTTTCTCGCTGGCGCTTCGGCCGCGCTTTTCGCTCAAGACGCGGAAAATGAAGAAGTATTTACCCTTTCCCCATTCGAAGTGAATGCTGCGGATGACCGTGGCTATCGGGCCACTAACACGCTTGCGGGTACGCGTTTCGATTCTTCACTGAAAGACACGCCCGCTTCGGTCTCAGTATTTACATTGGACTTCATTGAAGACGCTGGTTTGGACAGCGTTCGCGACGCCATGGAATATACCATGGCCTTTAACACGGACAATCGCCAAGATAATGGTAATCACGAGCAATTTGGTCCAGGCGACATTGTGGCTCGAGGCTTCAGCTTAGGGCAGGGGACGTCTCGTGATTTCTTTAAGTCGGAAACGGCTCAAGATCGCTACAATGTGGAGCGAATGGAGTTCTCTCGCGGGCCTAATTCCGTGCTGTTCGGTATCGGAAATCCAGGAGGTATCATTAATGCTATTACAAAGCGAGCGCGGCCGAATCGCACCTTCGGTCAGGTTGAGCTACAAGCAGACGAGTACGGTTCGCAACGCTATTCCTTCGACTATAACAAGGCTATTGTTGAGGGTAAGTTCGCGATGCGTCTCAATTTTCTGTATCGAGACAAACTCTCGTATCGAGATATTGAATTCGACGAAACAATGAGGGCGAATCTAGCCTTTACCTGGAAGGTTGCAGAGAATACGACGTTTCGAGCTGGCTACGAAGATGGTACGACCGACAAGGTCTCCCAGCGACGCTGGGTGGCGCGCGATGGCGTGTCGAAATGGGAATCTTTCGGTAGTCAGACCGTTGATTTCAATGATTTCGCCAATGATGAAGGGGATATCGATTTTAACGCCGCTCGCGACTTCGCTCGCAGCGTGGGCGGAGACTCGAATCGCAATACCACTCCCGGCGTTATCGACAATGGGGTGACTCGCGAGTATCGCGACCTTCGCTGGACGACACATTCGACTGCTTTTCGAGATGATATACTGACGACTTTCGATGTTTGGGATATTGAACACGCGCTTGCCGGTACGACGAATACGACCAATCACGATTTCTATAATTACTCCGCTTTCTTGGAGCAGAAAATTGGAGACAAGCTCTATATTGAATTAGCATTCAAGAAAGAGCACGAGGATCGAGACGTGGTTGGCATATTGAATCACGGCGACATCGAGCCGAGAGTCGATATCGCTCAATACCTTCCTGATGGTTCAGTGAATCCAAATTTTGGTGACTACTATATCGAATCGCGACCTCAGTGGAATCCGTTCTTCAAGGATTTCGAGACGAAGAGAGTGACTGCTTCCTACGTGATCGATCCGGAAAACAAGTGGCTGGGGCGCCATCAGCTCGCTGCGCTTTGGGAGGAAGAAAATTATAACCAGCAGTTTAATCGTTATCGTTACACGAATCGCACTCCACTCGATCCCAACAGGCTGCGCATCGACCAAAACCGCATAACCGGCCGAACCTACATTTCGAATATACGTGGTGGAGATTTGCCGACGGCTTACCAGTTCGACCCATTCACTAATCCTTTGGAGCCTTTCCAGTTGCATGATGCGGTAACGGGCGAGGTGATTGGGACGGTCACCGGCGATTGGGCTCGAGATAGGGCGCGTCCAAACACCCGTGACATCACCAGTAAGATGATCGCAGGACAGAGTTTCTTCTTTCAAGATAGCCTTGTCTTTACCTGGGGCCTTCGCAAGGACGACTTGACTCAAAGAAATTACAGGGAAACCAAAGCGGATACGGCTTACGCTCAAGCGAATCCTGGAATCATGCAGGACGAGATTCTCGATTTTGGTCTAGCAGATCCGGAAAGTTTCGATGGGGATACTAAAACCTTCGGTCTCGCCTACAAGCCAACCAATTGGCTAACGTTTACCGCCAACGAGTCCGAGAATTTTCAACCCCAGACGCGCTTCAATGTCTACAACGAGAATATTGGTCACGTAACGGCCACTGGAGAGGACTATTCAGTACGTTTCGATCTGTTCGAGAACAGAGTTTATCTAGTTGCTAACTATTTTGAAACAGTGGTAGATAACCAGACCAGCAGCAACTTTTCCACCATTAACCGGGCGAACAGCATCTGGTCGACACTCAACATGACCGATATGCTCGTTGAAGAAAACGGAGTTAAAGGGAAAAGTTCTACCGGATCGGGTTGGGAGTATGAGCTGGTCGCTAATCCGACTCCAAATATCACCTTGCGGGCTAACTATACCAATCGCGACAATCTTGTCACTGAAGTAAATCCCTTCGTAACGGCCTACATAGCAGAGCATCGTTCCTTGTGGTTGCAAAATGCGGATACGCCGATTTTGAACGACGAAACCCAGACCATTGGCGATGTTGTCGCGCTGATGGAGGCGAGCAATGCGGATGACCAATTGCAACTCGGGAGTTTGCCAGACAATTTTATCGCGGAACGAGCGGGACTGTTTGGCAAGTATGAATTCCTAGATGGTCCGCTCGAAGGTTTCGACTTCGGGGGCGGCGTGCGCCACTATGGCAAGCGCAAGACTGGGATTATTAGCGGCGTGCTCGACTTCACGGATCCTTATCAAGTCGTGGATTTAAAGTTTGGATACAAATTCAGGTTGAAAAACGAGAATCAGGTCAAGCTACGCTTGAACGTCAAAAACGCGTTCGAGCAGGGAACCATCCAGATAACCCGTAGGCGCAGCACTGGAGAAGTACGCAGCTTCCAGTTGATCGATCCGCGATCCCTGATTTTGTCGGCTACTTACAACTTTTAAGCGAATTCGGGTAAAGCAGTTTTAGTTTTATCACCTAAAGCCCAGTTTCCTGCGCGGAGCTGGGCTTTTGAATGACCGAGACCGGGTTTTAATTATGAT
>JANQKI010000022.1 GCA_028281165.1 Opitutaceae bacterium
AGAGGAGGCTTCCATGGCCAGGCCTACCAATTCATCGCTTTCATTGTATCCAGCAAATACATTCGCCTGGTCAAAGGCGTCGGCTGGCAGGGCCTCCAAGGTCGATCCGTCTAAAAGGAAGTTGGAATGAGCGGCGGCCCCAGGTAAGACAGCGAAAATGGCTTTCTCCAAAGCTCGCTGCTTGTTTAAGGCGATACGCGGAAAGGTGACTTGAAAGGTCAAGACCACGAGCAAGCCGGAAGTCATGGCGATCGAGGCCAGGGCCATGATCAGACTGCGGCTTTTCGGCATGGTCGGAGTCTCAGGAAGCGTAGTGGTCTGATCGCTCATGTGGCTCCTTTCTTTGTCGTGGCTCCGTAAATACGTGGTTGCGTGATGGAATTGATGAGTGGCGAGCAGGCATTGCCGAGCAGAATGGCATACATCACACCCTCGTTGAGGCCGCCAAATAGCCGAATGATGATGGTAATGAAGCCAATGAGCCCGCCGTAAATCCAGATTCCCAGCGGGGTGACGGGCGAAGCCACCATGTCAGTTGCCATAAATACCGCGCCGAGCATCAATCCTCCTGAGCAGAGCATGAAGATCGGACCGGGATAGCGGTCGGAATCGATCATGTAGAAAAGCACGGAGGTCAGGCTAGCGATGAAAAGCACGCTAAAAGCGATCCGACCATCCATCATCTTGCGAAAGACCAGATACAGTCCGCATAGCAGGATGAGAAGGGCGGAGGTTTCGCCGGCTGAACCAGCCGTAGATCCGAGCAACAACTGTATCGAGTCTGTCGGTACTTGTTCGAACTTCATGAGAGCTAGTGGAGTGGCCCCGGTGAAGCCATCCGCTGCTACATTGGAGAGCCAGTCTTGGATAGGTACCGGTCGGAGAAAGGGCGGGGTAAGCGTGGAAGGAATGAATTCCGCAAATCGATTCTCCGCCATTATCGGAACCCAGGTGGTCATGGGAGCGGTAAAGGCGGCTTGAGCGAAGGCTCGGCCGATCAAGGCCGGATTCATCACGTTATAGCCCAGTCCGCCGAAGAACATCTTGCCGATGCCCACTCCCGCCACGGAGGCTACGGCCGCCATCCAAAGCGGGAAGCCCGGCGGGAGGGTCAAGGCCAGCAAGATGCCGGTGATGGTGACGCTCCAGTCGTTGACCGTAGTGGCTTTTCCGGAAAACTTGCAGATGGCATGTTCCGTAGCCAGGCAGGAAATAACGCAGACCACGAGCAAGGCCAGGACGCTGATTCCGAACTGGTAGACGGAGAACGCGCAAATCGGTATCAAGGCATACACTACATTGCGCATGATGACATCGACTGCCGGCACCTTTCTCAAATGCGGCGAGGTATGCGTCCATACTCTGGGAGCGATGTCGCTCATGAAGCTTTGGCCCTTTCTCTCATGGCTTGCTCGCGATTGCTGGATTTGGCGATGCGGAAATATTGAACCAGCGGTATGGATGATGGGCAGACGAAGCTGCAGCAGCCGCATTCGAAGCAATCGTTCAAGTGAAAATCCGCTTCCATTTCCTGATAGCGATGCTTGTAGGCGAGCTTGCCCAATTGGCAGGGATTCAGATGCATGGGGCAAGCTTCCAGACAGTGACCGCAACTGATGCAAGGATAGGTGATCTGGTCGAGCTGGTCGCTAAGTATGGATTCCGTCAATACGAGTAGCCCGCCGCAGCCTTTAGTGATAGGGACGTCCAGAGAAGATACCGAACTGCCCATCATTGGACCGCCCATAACCAGGCATTGAGCGTTTCCATTAAAGCCGAGCTGCTCTAAGATGAATCGGATGGGGGTGCCGATGGGCACCATGTAATTGCCGGGCTTTTCAATGCCTGGACCGGTAACGGTCACCACCCGCTCGATCACGCCCCCGCTTACCGGAAGCAAGGCTCCCAGCTGAGCGGTTGAGGAAACATTGAATACGCCAAGTCCGACCGATGATGGATAGTTGCCGGAGGGAATTTCGATGTTCAGCAAGGCCTTGGCCAGCATCTTTTCCGCGCCCTGCGGGTACTTGGTTTTCACCGCCTTGACTTCTATTGGGCTATCAGCGGGAAGCTTGGATTTCAGAACCTCCACCGCATCTAGCTTGTTGTCTTCGGTGCCGATAATGACGCGTTCCGCGCCCAAAGCCTTCATGACGATCTTGGAGCCGGCGATGAGATCGTCTGCTTGCTCGATCATGATGCGATGGTCTGTCGTCAAAAACGGTTCGCATTCGCAGCCATTGATCAGAATGGTGTGGACCTTATGTCCCTCTGGAGGAGCTAGCTTGACGTGCGTGGGGAAGGCGGCTCCGCCCAAGCCCACCAATCCCGTGTCCTGAACCGCTTGAATGATTTCCTTGGTCGTCATGCTGTCCACATCACGCGACTCGTAGTAGCGCAGTTCTTGACTGTCGCCCGGATACGTTTCCAGAATGATGGACGACGTGCGTGGTCCTTTGGCTGTAGGGCGAAGTTCAATACCTTTGACGATTCCTGTTGCTGGAGCATGAAGGGGAACGGATACGAAACCGCCCGCTTCTGCGATGGGCTCGCCTCGCGAGACTTCCTGTCCTGGATGAACAATCGGTTTCGAGGGAGCTCCCGCGTGTTGGGAGAGATGCAGAACCAGTTCAGGAGCGAATGGCAGCCGCTGGATTGGCTTACGGGCAGTGAAGCGCTTGTTTTCCTCCGGGTGCACCCCGTGGGAAAACGTATCCCGAAACCAATGACTGGGATTGAATAGTACCATTGATAGTTCTAATTATATTTCTCGGCTCGCTTTATAAGCTTCTCGACGCCTTTTTCGTCGGGATTGGCTGGAGTGCCTGGATGGATACACCTTCCGGGGCACTTTTCGGCTGCTCTTACGATGTCTTTGAAGGGGCCTCCGACAGGGTCCTTCACGAAAGCCTTCTTGCTGTCGTCGTAGGCGAAGATTTTAGAGTTTATGGTGGTGCACTCGTCGCAGGACGTGCATTCGGTTTGATCGATCCAGGCTGGTTCGAAGCCATTCCCACTAGGACTAGGAGCTCCCGTAGCCGCGTCCCCTGCCGGCGAAGGAGCTTGAGCCATGTCTAGTAGAGCTGAAGCTCCGCTGCCGCCATCCACCATGTTCAACAAGCCTGAGACCAGCTTTTGCACGGTATCGGTACGGGTTTGCTGCGCGATCTGCTTGGGATCCACTTTCTTGGAAAGTCCAGCCAGGCCTTTGATGGTCCTCCAATAGCTAAGACGTTCTTCCGTAGATTGTACCATCTCTTCGGCTACGAGCACGCGGATCAGCTGGTTCTTCTTGTTCAGAGCCCAGATGTAAGGGAAGAGGTCTTCGCGATCATCCTTTTCCAGCTCGATGAACTCGGCCAGCGGTACCATGTCGTCATTCCAGGTGTCCTGTGGCGCGACGCGGAAGTGTTTGCGGAAGCGGCCTTCCTGCACCGCGAAATCGGCGAAGGTCATGGGAAGTTCCATGCTTTGCTCGTTGCCCTCATCATCGATGTAGTCTAGTTTATAGGACACCCAATCATCGTCCAATTCGGGATTGCCATCCAGTTCGATGCATTCTTCCCAATCGCCGCCCGCATCGGGATCGAAACGGAAGAGCGGGAAGGCTCTCGAATCCAGGGCCATCTTGCTGCGATGAGCGGTAGCGTCATCGGATACGCCATGCTCTGGCTGGCAGACCGAGTAAACGTTAAAGAGGGCGGGACGACGGGAGTTGAGCCCATCAATCAAGCCTTCTATGTAGTGAGTGTAGTTTGCGATGTTGCTTTGCAGAATGAAGGAGGTGCGATGGGCGGCGCCAACTAGGCTGATTTCCTTGCGGATTTCCGTTTTACCCTTCCAGGCAGGACCGTAGGGCGACATGTCGGCTACCTGGCCAGTAAAGCCCGAGGTGCAAGCTTGACCACCGGTATTTGAATACACCTGCGTATCCAACACGAAGATCTTAATGGGATGACCCGTCATCAAGGCTCGAGACACGTTCTGGAAGCCGATGTCGAACATGGCGCCATCGCCGCCAACTGCGACCACAGGTGGACAGAGGAGGAATTCCTCATCGGTAAAGGTCTTCCAATCGAAGTACTTTAGAGACTCTTGCACGCTGGTGTAGTGTTCCTTGCCTTCCAATTCCGCTTCAGTCAGCCGAATGGCCTTAAAGCCGTCGGCCATGATCCGCATGTGACCTTCGAAAACGCCAAGGGAGACGGATGCCGCGTCCTGGAAAAGATGGTTAGACCAGGGGAAGGGGTAGGGATTATACGGATACGTTGATCCGTAAACCGATGAGCACCCCGTAGCATTCAAAAAGCCCAGATTGGCGCGACCATTCTTGGTGGGACCTTCTTCGTAGCGCCACTTCAGATTCTTGAGTTTCGAAAGCAGATCGCTGACGAAGCTCAGCCATTCCTGATCGAGCGGATTGCCAGACTTGCCTTCATCAAGGGCCTCGGCCAGCTCGGAGAGCTTGAGGTCGGTATCGCGATGCGAATCGATGGCGTTGTGAATGGCGGTGGCGTTGCCGATATCCACATTTTCAACCAGCTTTTCCTTGATGCGTTTTTCCAGCTTTTCGATCAGCTCGTCCAAGTAGGCGAGGTGATTCTTGACGCGTCGCTGCATGAGGGCGGTTATAACGCTGGTGAAGATATGCAGAGCGGTTTTTTCACCACAACCGGTGCAAGCGCCATCGCCGCAGGCCATGGAAGTATAGACTGATTTATCCATCAGCATCGTTTCCAAAGCTCCGATCTTTTCATCGATATCATCGATGCGGATGAAGTCGGGATCCGTGGTAGGCAGATCCAGCCAGTAGGCCCATTCCGACTCTAGGCGATTAACCGACTCGGGAGTCTGTTCAATCGATGTAAGGGCTTCATCATCACAAACGTCGACGCAAAGCATGCATCCCTTGCAAGTGTAGGGATTGATGGTGATGGCGAAGAGCCCTCCGGAGCCGGCTTTCTGCTTCTCCCGTTGATTATAGTAAGGCTTGGTGAGAGAGAATTGGAATTCGCCTATCGCTTCGCGGAACCAATCGAATTCCTGCTTCAAGGCATCCTGCTCGCTGGTTTCTTCGGCGATGGTTTCGGTTATAGCCACGTCCAGCAACGGCGTTACATCGACGCTATTGCCATTCGAAGTATTTTCTGCTGCAGTTCGTATCTTCTTTTCCACGACACGAACCGCCTTGGGGAGAAGTTTCACTTCATGCCCTTCGCGAGTCACGCGATTGATGGTCGTCTTGAAAGCGTCAGCCATGGTGCAGGCCAAGCCTGGTATAGCGCTATCCGGGCAAATGGTGAAACAATCGCTGCAGGCCGTGCATTTTTCCGGATTCCACACCGGATGACGGAATCGGATCTGCGTCATGTTGCGATAGACGCCTGTATTGGCTGGCATGAGACTCAAGGCGTTGAAAGGATCGGCCAAATTTTCATTGGGTTTGCCGCCCAGATAGAAACTGCCGGTCTGTTCCCAGAAGCGATGGATGTCGGTTCGAGGATCAGTACTGGTCGGTATCCGCTTGAGCATGACAGGCAAGTTGGTTTCCTTCTTGGCTGTTTGGTTGCCGTTTATGGCGCTCTTGTCTGTGATCTCAGTAATTTCGTCGAAACCGCGACGCACCACGCGAATGTTGTCTTCGACCACGCGGGCTCCCTTGCTGCCGAATTTCTTCTCGATCTGGTCGTGTATTGCCTTGAAGAGCGAAGCCTCGTCAAAATTGGCTGATTCCATCAATGTGGAGGCGGCGAAGAAGGCTCCCTGGAAGGCGATGCCTTGCATGCGGAATTGCAGCTCTGGATCGGTCGCTTCCTCTCGAGCGATCTTGAAGGCGTCGAGGTAGAAGATCTTGATGTCGTTCGCTGCGATGTACTTCTGAGCTCCCGGAGGTATGGAATTCCAAACCGCTTCGGCTGATTCGAGTTCGCTTTGAATAATGAATACGCCGCCTTTCTTCAGACCGAAGAGAGGGTTGGAATGACTAAATACATTGGGATCCGGCGAGAGCACGGCATCGACGAAGTAGTACTCGCAATTGATGCGGATCGGTTCTGGAGCAGCCGAGAGATAGTAAGTGGTGGGCTGGCCTTTCTTTTCGGAACCGTACTTCGGATTGGCCTTGATGTCGTATCCGAGAAGTTCGTACAGAGTGATAGCCAAGTTCTTGCCGGTGGTGATGGCTCCCCAGCCGCCCACGGAGTGGATACGAGCGGTGATGGCGCCTTCGGGAAGGAGGTTGGGATTTTCGCTCCCCTTTACTTCCAGTTCCTTGATGCGAGGATAGCTTTCCTGTAGCTGTTGTTGATAGATCTCGTTCTTCGGTGTGAAGGGCTTGTCGTGCAGGAAGTCGATGGACAGGTAGAAGAATTTCTTCTTGGCCCCGTCGGGCAGCATATTTTCGATGGCTCCCACGATGCCTTCCGGCTGCAGATCGCGGCTCCCCATGCCAAAGCATCCTGAATACAAGACGGGAGCGTCCTTGGCATTTTTGAAAGCAGCGTAATCCGGATACGGCATGTCGCTCTTGCTGGCTTGGCCATTTTCCAGAGCTTTGCTGATGGTGGCTCTGATTTCTCGAATGAGAGGCAAGTCTTCCGCCAGCGGCTGATCGGTACGTTCGAGAACCGCTATGCCTTTACGCCCTTTGATGATATGCGAAACCAAGTCTCCAGGGAAGGGGCGGTACATGATCATCTGTACTGCGCCAATCTTAACGCCGCGTTCCTTGCGCATGTAATCGACCACCGCTTCGGCGGTACCCAGCATGCTGCCTTGCCCGATAATAAGGTATTCGGCATCGTCGCAGCGATAAGTGGATACGCGTTTGTAATAGCGACCGGTTAGTTCGCCGTATTCCTCCATACATTGATCTGTGATGGCCGCTATGTGATCAAAGAAGTAGGGGCGCTGGGCTGCGACTGACTGCATGTAGGCGTCCTGATTCTGTACTGGTCCAGACAATACAGGATTATCTATATCCCAAAGGATGGGAACGCGGCGCCGCTTTTCCCCGAAGAGAATTTTTTGAGCCGGGGTGGGCGTATCGATCATGTCCTCAGGGTGGCCGAGAAATTCTTCGATGAGGGCGCGTTCCGGGATCTTGAGCGTTTCGATGAGGTGGGTGGTGAGGAAGCCGTCTTGCCCAACGGCGGCGGGAGTCAGCGATAGTTCGGCGATTTTACGGGAGATAATGTTCAAGTCGGCCGCTTCCTGGGCGTTCTTGGCCAGGACTTGGAAGAAGCCAGTATCGTCGATCAAGTGATAATCGTCATGTCCAGCATGGACGTTCAGAGCCGCTTTGGTGATAGCGCGGCAGCCGATGTTGAGCACATAAGGCAGGCGCTTGCCAACCGCTGCGTAGAGCGATTCGTGCATGTAGGCGATGCCCTGACCGGAGGAGAAATTCGAGGCTCTCAGGCCGCTCATAGACATGCCGGCCGTGATGCCGGCAGCGGCGTGCTCCCCTTCAGGCTCGATGAAAATCAGCGGCCTTCCAGAAACATTGATATGGCCTTTGGCGGTTTCTTCGGCCCAGTATTCTCCCATTTGCGTGGAGGGCGTGATCGGGTAGGCCCCCGCGGCATCGCTTGATTCCCGTTCGCACATGATGACGGCGGTGTTGCCATCGGCGGCTATCGGGATGCCTGGGTATTTCGCGTTTCTTTTTTCAGCTGTCATGACTGTGACCGTAGTTGAAGTTTAAATATGAAATGAGAGATATTGTTTTACCACCGAGAGCACTGAGGGCACAGAGATGAGAGAAAATGTTCTATATAACTCCGTGACTCCGTGTTCTCTGTGGTGAGAAAATTCATTAGTTCAGTTCGTATCGGGTTGAATTGGCAGGGGTTCCTTGCGGATGATTTTCTTGGCGGCGGCTCCCTTGTCGGCGTGACCATCTTCTAGCCAGACGATGGCTCCGGTGGGGCAGCGTTGTATTGGAAGTTTGGTGGCGAGGGCGTTTTTCGAATAATCGATGACCGCCAGGTTGTTTTTCATGGTTATCAAACCCGCTGGAGCATCGGCGGCGCAGCGGGCGCAACCGGTACAAGCCACTTCGCAATCCGCTAGGGCCTCGTCGCCTTCGGCTAGGCTTTTGCAGGCCACCCAGAGTTTGTGGCTAACCGGTTGCAGGGAGAAAAGATCGAGCGGGCAGGCTTCGACGCAATCGTTGCAGGCCACGCATTTATCTTCGATAACGACGGGCAAGCCCTGTCGATCCATGACGATGGCATCGAAGTCGCAAGACACTTCGCAGTCGCCCAATCCCAAGCACCCCCAGGCGCAAGCCTTGCCGCCTCCGCCTGTAACCACGGCAGCCCTACAGGACTCCATACCACTATAGGCTGCCCGCATACGCGCGACATGCTTACCCCCGGCGCAAGCCAGACGAGCGACTTTCTTCTCTTCATTCCCCAATTCGACGCCTAGGTAATCCGCAATGAAAACCGCCATTTCAGGAGGGCTCACCGTGCATTGAGCGGGATTCTTTTCGCCTCCAACGCAAGCCTCGGCAAAGGCTCGGCATCCAGGGCTGCCACAAGCCCCGCAATTAGTCTTAGGCAACATTTCCTCGACTTCGTCGATGCGAGGATCTTCCGCGACGTGTAGTTTCCGGTTCGCTACCGCCAAAACCGATGCCAAGATGATCCCCAGTCCTCCCATGAAAGAGAGGGCGCCAACCACGTACATTATCGATTCTGATAGCAATCTATTCCTCCATGCTTTAGAAGTTAGGCAGGCATTGGAAAATTTGGGGTGGCAAAAAGCTGTCCCGATTTTGTCACGAACAAGGCGTCAGCATTGGATTCCTTTTCGATTAGCTTTTTGCCTTCGGTCAGACCCATAGTAAAAGCGGCTGTCGAGAGAGCGTCGGCTTCCATGGCTGTAGTAGCCACAACGGATACGCTCGACAGATCGCGAGGCGATCTTCCCGTACGAGCGTCCAACAGGTGGTTGTGACGAAAATCGTCGCTGAAATAGGTCTCGTAATCTCCAGATGTGGCTAGACAACGCTCATCCAGTTTGGCTAGTCCCAGAAAAGCATCCTCTTTGCGAGGATGCTTGATGCCGATTGTCCATCCTTCTCTTTCAGCTGGATGACCGATAGAGCCTATCTCGCCTGTATCAATCAGGGCGCTACGAACGCCATAAGCTTTCAAAGCTTCGCTTGCCTTATCGGCTGCGAAACCTTGAGCGATACCATTTAGCGTGATGGCGGTCTCGGGATTGGCGAGCCGGACAGCCTTTGATTCCACTTTCAGTGAACGCCAATCAACTTTCTCTAAAGCGAGTGCCAGCTCGGCCTGGCTAGGCGAGACGCCTTTTTGCGCTGCCTCAAAGAAGAGACGCCAGACCGGTTGGATCGTCACATCGAAGGCGCCTTTAGATTTTTCCGATAGCCGCTGGGCAGTTTCAAGGACGTACACCAAATCTGGATGAGGATCCCGGAGGGTCTGATTGTGATTGAGCTGCGTTATTTGACTCTCCAGTCGATAAAGGCTCATTAGCTCCTCCACCTGCTCAATGGCCGCGAAGGCGCTATTGAGAGCCGCATCGACTGATCTCGCATCCTGATGGAAGGCCGTTATGGCCACCTTCGTTCCCAAGGCCTGTCTTGTTCTCGATATCTTAACTAGATCGCGAGGCTGCTTAAAAATTGCACCTGAGACGTTGCGTCCCTTTTTCAGCCCCCATCCGATCCCTCCGACGGCGGCGGCTCCAAATAGGCAGAGTATAAATTTGCGGCGTTTCATTTTCCCTTTCGGAAAAATTTCCAAGTGGTTGCTGTATTGACTCTTAGAGAGTCGGTTCTAGATATGTGATTAGATTTTCTTCTGATAGACTGACGCAACATAAATAAAATTTATCATTAAGTAAAGTAGGAATCGATCAAATGGAGGCTGTATTTGTCGTTTTCCTCCTTTCGAGACCGCGTCGCTCTCGTCCTAATGTAGGAGCTCCTCCTACATGATTTCTGTAGAGACGCTTTCCGATGAGGAGCTTGGTTGCTGCTTTAGATAAGCAAGTAGCGACGCACTCGGTAATCGCTTTAGCGAGATCCTTCCTTGCCAAGAAGATCATCTCCGTTCTTGGTGAGCGACGATTTTCAATGACGCGAAGTTTTACATTTGGAAAGATCCTAGATGGCAGCGTAGATGCTTTAGAAAAAAGCTATGAGCAGTTTTCCGCGCTTCCGGTAGATCAGAAGGAGAATGGCGAGCCTGCTTATCCTTCTCATTCGGTTTGCAAGACCATCGCTCGCAAGGTGAGCGTCAGCGCTCCTGGAACCTATCAGAAGAACGAGATCCGCGATCTGCAAATCGAGCCCTGCGATAAGCCGGGCTGGTGGTTCGACCGAACGGACTTGCCCGATTCGCTCCCCATTAAAGTTTCGGCTCGCAATGTGTGGACGACGGGAGATGTGGTCAGCAACATCGTTCTAAGATCTGGTTCCAAAAGCAATTATGTTCGTATGGTCGAGCACATCATCGCTCTCAAGGCGGGTATGGATGTAGACAGTCTTCTGATACGTTTCAAGTCGGGCGACCCTCCCTTGTTTGACTTTGGCAGTCAAGAACTGGTGGAAGCTATCGAGCGAGGGGGTCGCGAAGAATTGGATACTCCTGTTCGGTATTTTACGGTCAGAGAGACGATCTCGATGGCGACGCCTTATGGCGGATTCGTTAGGATTGAGCCCTGCGAGGCAGGCAGTAAGGAGCTGTACATCGACTGTGCTCGAAATTTCTCCGATGCCATCGGCCGACAGCGTATCCAGTTTTCCCTAAGCGATATGGCTTTCAAATATGGAGCTACCGCGCGCACCAACACAACAGCCAAGCAGAAGCTTTTCGTGACCACCATCGGCAAGCTTTTCGCCAATATGCGAAATCTTGGATACAACAAGCGAAACGTTCTCATTGCGGGCAAGCGTAAGTATGTCAACGAGCCACGACTTTTGCGCAACGGAAAATCGCTCGAAGCCGTTTGGCACAGGGCCATCCTCGATCTGCTAGCTGCTTTGGCCCTCATCGAAGAGGGGCGATTCGTTGGCAAGATAACCGACTACAAAGGCAGCCACTACGCCGACGTCGAACTAGTCAAGCTTCTCTATGCCCAGGACTTGCTGGTCGAAGTTTGAGCTTCGCTTTCGCTTTGTTCAGATTTGGATTCGCCGAGCTTAAGAAAGCTGTCACGCAGCGTCAGCATCAGATTTTTCCCTATGGTTCGCTGTGACGTCCCTAAGGTTTCAAACAGCCCTCTTTCCGATAGCGGAATGAGACCTTTAGTTTTCGATAAGTCAGTGGTTCGCGAGTCGATGTATCCCATTGACCATGACGAAAAGGCAGGACCTTTTATCGATCCTTGCCAAAATATCTTCACCAGCATGTGCCGTCGGTCTTTTGAAATCCTATCGTAAAGATTGAGTACTTCATTCTTTTTGCCCTCCAGCAATTGGATAATTTCGCGATTGCTGTAATAGAGTAGCCCGGTGATGCCTAGCTTGCGATTACTGCGTCGACTCGAGCTCATCAAGCCTTTCAGCTCCTCTGTGGTCATTTGCTTTGTGGCGAGGCTAGTGTAGATTAGTTCGTATAGCATTTTAGTTCCCTTCCATGTGTTGCTTTAAGTGTAAGCGAAAGACGCTGGTTTCAATGCATTGCTCTCAATTCGCAGGGAGATTGATGCTTATTTCACATGTGTAGTTTGATTAGAATTACGTTAGGTAAATTTTTTGAAAACTCTTCGGTGGAAATCGTTGACCTATAAGCAGATTCAGATGGGGATTTATCGGAAATATTTGGAACCTTCTCTTGAAAATCTCTTGGGAATGGTAATTCATTCACCCGAAATTCTATCAAATTATGAAACTGCTTGTTGAGGACGAATACTGTGATATTGTGGGCAAGGCTCAAAAAGGGCTGCAACTTTCTACTGAGGAGCTGAGCCAGCGGGCTGGCGTCTCGGAAGCTGAAATCAGGGAGGCGAGAAAGGGCGCCTTCGATGAAAAGGTTGCTCGAGCTTTAGCTGGGGCTTTGAATCTGAGCGCCGAGGCTCTGGTTGAGATTGGAAAAGGCGATTGGTATCCCGAGCAACCTGGCGACATAGAGGGCTTTAAGCTGATCTCCACTCCATTTAGTGGAGAGTATTTGGTGAACTCCTGCATTGTTTGGGATACGCAAACGTCGCTAGCCGTAGTTTTCGATACAGGCACTGATCCAGCTCCTACGATTGAATTTATCAAAGCGAATAACCTAAAACTGGATACGCTTTACATCACGCACATGCATCGCGATCACGTAGCAGGTCTTGATGCCCTGCGTCAAGAGTTCGACTGTTCGGTTGTCGTCAACCAACTGGAGTCCGATTTGCCCGAAGGGGCTATTTCCATACGTGAAGGCTACCAAGCCGCTCATGGAGACATAAAGATTCGAGCTATCGAAACGATTGGCCATACAGCAGGCGGCACTTCCTACGTCATTGATGGATTGTCCCGTCGTGTCGCAGTCGTCGGAGATGCCATATTTGCAGGCTCGATGGGGGGCGCAAACGTTTCCTATGAAAGGGCCTTGGAGACCGGTAAGGAAATACTCAAGTTAGGTTCGGAGACGGTGGTTGTGCCGGGTCATGGGCCCCTTTCTACGGTAGCGGAGGAAAAAAGGATGAATTGCTATCTCAGCGTCTGAGAATTTCCTAAAAGCTAATCTAAAAATAAGAGCGATATGAGCGAGCGAATTGCATTTGTTGGAGTTGGAAGAATGGGCAGCAATATGGCCAGGCGGCTTAAGGAGGTTGGCTATTCCGTTACATCGGTTTTTGATATGAACCAGGAAATGGCGACGGCTTTGGCGGAAGAACTGGACTGCCAGGCTCCGCAAGATTTGACGGATGTGGCGGCAAACGCGGATATTGTGATCACGGTTGTTACTGATGATGCTGCCATGTATGAGATTTTCGATACAGATCAACCCAGTCTGCTCTCTGGCGATGTATCCGGAAAACTCTACATCAATTGCGCTACGATTTCTCCCCAAGTTCACGTTGATATCGAGTCTCGAGCCAAAAGCCTTGGAGCTTTCGCTCTCGAGGCTTGTATGGCTTCATCCATTACGCAAGCCCGTGATGGATCCCTTTATCTGATGTGTGGTGGCCAAAAAGAGGTTTTCGAATCAGCCAAACCTCTCCTCGAAAAATTGTCTTCAGATCTTCGTTACATCGGTCCGGCTGGCGAGGCTGCCAAGGTCAAGGCTCTAGTAAATATGGTGATGAATATCAATACGGCGGCTTTGGCAGAAGGTCTGGCCTTGGGCCACGCTCTTGGCCTCGACTTGACCATGCTGCGAGAGGTCTTCGCTCAAACGGGAGCCAACAGCCGCGTCCTCGAAACTGATTCGGAGGATATGGTCAATCGCGACTTCGACTGTTATTTCTCAGCGGCCCACGCCGCCAAAGACAGCGGCATTGCCAATCAATTGGGAGAACAAGCCGGTTTGAATCTCCCGCTCTCCAAAGCCACCGAAGCTCAATATCGCGAAATGATAGCCAAAGATCTCGGCGACCTAGACAAGTCAGGCGTAGCGGAGCTAACGTTTAAGCGGTGAGTGTAGTTTTATCGCCGAGATCGTTGATCTCTTGGCAAACGAGCTTCCTGCTGCGGGCCTACTAGATCCATATCAAAGTATTCCTTGCGGTTGAATGGATTCACGCTTCTGAACCGACTCTATTTTTCTGGAAAAACCCAAGCCAGTCCGGTTCTTTTGCCGCATATGAGACATTTGCGAACGGTTTCTCTCCTAGTAATCATCTTTAATTTTCTATTGGCAGTAGTTCAGGGCCAGGGCCTTGAAAAGAAGTTGCCCAACATCATCTACATCATGGCAGATGATTTGGGTATTGGCGATCTTAGCTGCTACGGACAGAAAATTCTAAAAACCCCGCATATCGACCGGCTAGCAGCTAATGGCATGCGGTTCACTCAACATTATTCCGGATCGACGGTTTGCGCCCCGACACGCAGCGTGCTCATGACGGGAAAACACACTGGCAATGCCTCGATTCGGGATAATACGCGAACGCTACCTTTCGGTCAGGAGCCGCTCCCGGCTCGAGATGTGACCGTAGCCGAAGTCCTTAAAGCTCGCGGATACGCGACAGGTTGCTTTGGCAAGTGGGGTCTGGGAAACGCGGATACGGAAGGGGCTCCGCTGCGCCAAGGTTTCGATAAGTTCGTGGGCTTCTACTGTCAGCATGTGGCCCACTTCTATTACCCGCTCTACATTTGGGAAGACGACAAGATGCTGGTTCTGGAGGGGAATTCGTCGACTTCCCAACAAACCTATGCTCCCGACGTCATCCACCAGAAAACCTTGGAATTTATAGAAGAAAACAAAGATCGGCCCTTTTTCGCCTACGTCCCCTCGATCATTCCTCACGCTTCAATGGAAGCCCCCGAGGAATACATGGCCAAATACCGGGGCAGGTTTCTTCCTGAAAAAAGCCATACGCCGAGTCGCGATCCTTTCGAGGACTACTTGAGGGGCACCTACGTCGCGCAGCCCGATGGCCACGCCGCCTTTGCCGCTATGATTGAGATTCTGGATACGCAGGTTGGCGAAATTGTTTCCAAGCTCGAGGAGCTTGGCATAGCGGATAACACGCTCATTATCTTCACTTCAGACAACGGGGCTCACAAAGAGGGTGGAGCCGATCCGGAATATTTCGATAGCAATGGACCTTTCCGAGGCTTGAAACGCGACATGTACGAAGGTGGCATTCGCGCTCCGATGATAGCTACCTGGCCAGGACGTATCCAAGCTGGGACGACATCGGATCATATTTCCGCTCATTGGGACGTGCTTCCCACTCTTGCCCAGCTAGCAGGCAGTGAATCGCCTGCGGATATCAATGGCATATCATTCGTTCCCACTCTGCTGGGCGGCAAACAGGAAAAGCATGAATACCTCTATTGGGAATTCAGCGCTCAGGGTGGCAAGGTTGCCGTTCGAAAAGACAACTGGAAGGCCGTGCGTCTCCGGGTCCGAAACAATCCCGACGCTCCTATCGAATTGTATGATCTTTCTGTAGACATTGGCGAAACAAACGATATCGCTGCAGAGCATCCGGATATAGTCGCCGAGATGCGTCACATCATGTACACCGCTCGTACAGAATCAGGCCGTTTCCCCATCTACAGCGGCGAAAAGCCAAGGAGTAACCGAGGATATTAAGATTTCAACGACAGAAATTTTTAACCACAGAGTTCATCCGCCTTCTTGTTGATACGGCGGGACAAACGGAGATCATGGAGTTTTTAACCACAGAATTCACAAAACTCACATAATTTGAGCACCTGGGTATATTAAGCCAAGTTGTTTTCTGACCACCAATTCTATTTTGTGTATTCTGTGAATTTGTTATTCTCCGCTTTGCTGCGTTGAGGTGTCGCTTTGCTCGGTAGTGGTTAATCAATAAACCTTAGTGTTCTCCGTGTCCTTGGTGGGCAATAAATCCTTCATCCTCTCGAGAATCGCTTCAGGATTTGTGTAATCACGAAACACATACGGGATACCCAATTCTTTCAGCCTCTCTATGCCTCGGCCGATTCCAATCATAGGGATGCCAAGTTCCCTCGTCGCTTTGACATCCCATAGCCCGTCGCCGAAAAAGATTGCGGATGAAAGTTCGAAGCCGGCTCTTTTTGCTGCCAGAGGAAAGATATTACGCCGACAAGGCGTGTCGCTGGAAGAGGCAAAAGGATAATCCTCAACATCGATCCCGCAGCAACGCAGCTTGAACGCCGCGCTGGCATCGAAGCATCCCGTTGCTATCCCCACCGCATAGCCTTCTTTTTCCTGAAGTCTTTTAATAAATTCGATGATTCCCGGAATAGGAGAAAACTCTTCCGGGTGTCGCGGTTGCTCGCTCTCTAAAAGGCGGACGAATTCCGCTTTGATGGCAGCTTCCTTGTCATGGATTTTTGGATCGTCTACCAGAATTTCCCTGATGATTCCTGAACTGGTCGGTTCCTCATAGACCACCCAATCCGTGGTGGCCAAAGGCTGACCCGTTACCGACTCAATCGCCCTTGCGTAGCAAGCCTCCTCAGTTTCCTGGGAGTCGCAGATCGTCCCGTCGATGTCGAAAATGACTAGTTTTTGGCTCATTCGGCGGTAGAACGTTGATACTTCGCTATGATCGTGCTTTCCTCAACGCTCTTTGAGTAAAATGTTTCCCTCACTTCGCGATATTCTAAATCACTGAAAAATTCATTCATTGCGCCCTCGTCTCGAAAGTAAATTGTGAATACGCGATTCATTGGTGTGTCTTGCTCCGAGATCAATACTTTAGATACCTGAAAATCATAACCAAATCCACCACCGTATCGAGAAAGAATCGGTTTCATTTGCCGCCGATAATCTTCGTAGGTCGCGTCATCGATGACATTGAGCCCTACCAGCATTTCGTATCGCATGGACTTGGTTTTAATCAGCCTTTAGACTAGCAGTGCGCAATAAAATTCAATTTCTATAGCAGCTTCCAGCGCTACTGATGAAATGAAGATAGGGCCGACTCCGAGCCAGATAGGAACTGCGGCATCCATGTGGACACGCCAGCCCACGACCGTTAGAAATCGCGCTCTTTTATGAGGGCATTTCTCTGGACAGCTTACCTCGTTCCAGGCTTCTCTTAGGTCAGCATACAGACCGATTAAAGCGTTTAGCCTAGCTGCGGATCTAGCTGCTCGATGGACTGATTCTGCAGTTTCCGGAGGGGCTCCTGTCGCGAACGCCATTCCGTACCCTTTTGCTAGTGTAGATACTCGTTTCGAACAGTCATCGATTTGTACGTCTTTTGCGGCAAAAGATTCTCCAGCAAGCCCTCCTTGCTTTTGCTCGTCCTCTTCTCGCAACCACAGCCCAATCGGCCATTCCGTTGTTTTTGCAGGTACAAAGCCAATATATTGATTGTTGTTTTCCAATACTCCCACGGGCAAGATTGGCTTCCAGAGGCTTTCTTCTGTCCACTCCCAAGCCTCCATGCCTGGTGGAGCCAAGTATCCTAATGTTTGGCTGCTTTTTGGACCATTCAATAGAGTTGGACCAGAGACATTAACTTCAGCTTCCACTGTTCGTTGGGGCTGCGAATCAGGGCATGGAGCCCTGCACCAACTAGGATCGTCCGGTGGCGGAAGATTTGAGTCGTTCTTCATAAATTGACAAGCGCTTCTCGATGAAACCGAGATTTATCTGTTTTTTTTTCACCGTCAATCTAGTTTCAGTCTAACTGCTATCTATGATAAATCGCGAAGTTCACTGATTTTCCAGTAGAATAGTATATAGATGTTGGTACATATGAAAACCATGCGTTTGATCTTGATCTGGCTTATCGCGCCGTCTTTTTCTCTATTGGGTATGGAGGGCGTGTCTGTTATTTCCTTTTTCGGCTATGACGATTGTATCCGACTGGAGAACGATGTTTGCGAGGTGATTCTCTGTCCGGCAGCCGGTGGGCGTGTATTGGTTTATTCCCGACGGGGTGAGAACGCTCTTTTCTTTCACGAGGAGCAGCGGGGCTATCGTTACGATCCGGAGGAAGATAATCGAGAGTTTCTCGCGGGCGGGCGCTTCGATATCGGACCGGAAAAGATTGTTCCTTCTCGCGGCGAACTGTTCTTCGGAGAATGGAAAGGCGAAATAACGGGTGATCGCTCCGCCCGCATGACTAGCGTGAAACACGCAGCGACCGGCGTACAGCTGGTTCGCGATTTTGCTTTGGATGAAACAGAGACTCGTCTGATTTGCTCGCAAACCATGATCAACGTTTCGGAAGAGGAGACGAACTGGTGCTACTGGAGCCGGACGTTGGGAGTAGGGGGCGGCATCTGCGTTATTCCGCTGACTGATCCTTCCAAGTATCCAAATGACTATGTCATGTATGGTCCTGAAGATACGATTATGTTTCAGCCGGAGGATGAGCATATTTATCGTCGAGATGATTTTCTTATCGTGGATGGAGCTCCCAAGTATCCGAAACTTGGCATGGACTCGTATGCTGGCTGGTTTGGCTACGTGACGCCGAGCAATTTGCTTTTTCTCAAAAAGTATCCCACGTATCCAGAAAGAAACTATAATGAAATCGCAGGTCTGACCATCTCGATTTGGTACGTGGAAAACTGGCGCGACTGGCTTTCCACTTGCGAACTCGAACCCATCGGCCCTAAGGAGACCCTGCAACCTGGCGAGCAGGCCACCTTTACCGAAGAGTGGTGGCTGATTCCCTACGACTTTCCGGAAAATTCACGGGATTTGGATTTGGAAAAAGTACAAAGGGTTGCCGAAAAAGCTTTCCAGTTGTAGCGGCGATATTCTTGCGCCGCCATAGCTTGCGGAGCGAACGAGCTCGATTTTCAAAAAGACCATTTTCGGAACCAGGTTTCCTGGAAACATATTGACCATTTGGCCCCGGTCGTTCGGGCAATTTACGTGTGAGCTCGTTTTCGGTAGTATTTATCGCATACGGCAAAGCGTTTCGAAAATCTGAGGAATGCTTCGCCCACAAAACTGTTAACAACCACTAGGAAAGTTTAAGACTACCATGAAATCCAATATTCTGAAAACAATTACTGCGGCCTTCGCTGGCTGCCTTTTTTTCCTTGCCAGCACTGCTTACGGGGACGCTCCACTTAAAAGCTCGCTTGACCTCAACCTAGAGCAAGCTGAACAGGTGGCTAAGATCCAAAAGGAAACACGTAATGCAATACGACCTGTTCGAGGTGATCTTCACAGGGAGGAACGCGCTTTGCGTCGCGCCAAGATAGAAAACAACAGCGATGCGGTCGCCGTCCAAGAAAAGCTAATCGAGCCGCTACGCGCGAAGATGAAAGAGCTTCAAGAAATCGAGGTCATGCGTATTAAGAAACTGCTTACTTCGGAGCAAAACGCCAAGTATGACGAGCTCCTGAAAAAGCGAAACGAGATGGCCGGCAGCTCGCGTGACGTTAAAGACACGAAATAACTTCAAAATCTACTGTTCGCAGCCTTTGTGACCTGTCGCTGGGATGATTAACTCATCCCGGCGATAAAAAGTAAAATGATTTACTGGATAATTGGCTGTTTTTGTAGCGGCGATGAATCTACGCTCTTAGCTTCGCCGTACACGTCCTTGATCGTCGAGTTTCAGGCTTATTGTTAACTAACGACGATTAGCGATCGCCGCTACAGCTATCTAGCGCTCAACACTTCCGCCTCGTAGTCTTCTACCTTGTCTAGCCACAGCGCTCCCGTGAGGACGCCTGCTTTGAGGCATAGCATGTCCCAGACGGCGTTGAAGGGTAGGGTCTTGGCTGCTTCCATCAAGGCAAGTTTTTGGCCAGACTTGCCTTCCGCCTCCAAACTTTGGAGACGTTGGCTGGGATCCAGTAAGCCGTAGAGGATGGCTTGGCGGGAAGCTCGCGTTCCGGTGACGTAGGCGATGACGCGGTTGATGCTGGCATCGAAGAAATCCAGAGCCACGTAGACCTTGTCGAAGGCCTTTTGGCGAGCGATCTCGATAAAAACATTTCGTACATCGTCGTTGAAGAGAACCACGTGATCCGAATCCCAGCGAATAGGGCGACTGGTGTGGATAAGCAGCTTTTTATGGAAGCAAAGGTGAGCCGAGATTTTATCGGCAATCGATTCCGTAGGATGAAAATGCCCCATGTCGAGGCAAAGGACTTTATCTCGGCTCAAAGCGTAGTCTGCGTAGAAATCATTTGATCCCACCACGTAGTCTTCCGACGCGAGGCCGAAGAGCTTGCCTTCGACGGCATCCACACATCCTGGTCCAATGCCGTGAGTCTCGTTGAATATCGCGTCGTAAGCTTCGGCCAGACGTTGGCGTGGTCCGGCTCGATCAGCGGGATGATCCTTGTGTCCGTCCGGTATCCAGTGGTTGTTGACGCAGACATCGTCGAGGGCTTGAGCGATGCCATCGGCGATGCGGCGACTAGCAATGCCATGCTGTATCCAGAATTCACGTATGATCTTATCGGAATGGCTCAAGGTGTAGCCGTCATTCGCTTTCGGGTGAGCGAAGTAGGTGGGATTGAAGTCCAAGCCGATCTTTTCCTCTTTCGCCCAATCGATGTAGTTGCTGAAATGTGACACTTCCAAGGCGTCGCGATCCACTACCTGATCTCCGGTTTCGCAGTAGAAGGCATGCAAATTCAAACGATGTTCTCCAGGCAGAAGCGAAAGCGTTTTGGAAATATCCTGCCTTAATTCGTCAGCATTGCGGGCTCGACCGGGGTAGTTGCCAGTGGCCATGATGCCGCCTCCCTCAATCGCTTCTTCTTTAGTCTCGAAACCACCCACATCGTCGGCTTGCCAGCAATGAAGGCTGATGGGAATTTCTAAAGCCTGGTTGATGGCTGCTTCCGCATCGACGCCCAAAGCTGCATAGGCTTCCTTGGCGTATTCGAATTGCTGTTCGATTTGGGAATCGGTTTGTGATGAACCGTAATAAGATCGGGTTGAGGGCATGAGACCTATGAAAGCAGTCTATCGTTTTGAATCAAGCGGATTGCTCGAGTTCGTATTGGCCAATCATGTCTTGACGATATTGGCGTGGAGTCGTCTTGGTGAGGGCTTTGAATTTTCGCGAGAAGTAGTTAGGGTCATTGAAACCTACACGTAACGAAATTTCAGATACGTTTAGGCTTGAATTGCTCAAAAGCTGCTTCGCCTTGTTGATTCGGGTGTGAATGAGGTAGTCGATAGGCGATTGACCAACGCAATGCCTGAAAGCGCGGAGCAAGCCGCTGTGCGACATCTTGGCCACAGTGCGTAGTTTCTCGAAAGAAATCTCCTCAGAGTAGTGCCCTTCAATATAGCTCAAGGCATGGGAAACCCCTTTAAGGGCCCTCGACTGGCGTGAAATAGGATCGGGGCGAGACGTCTTCGGATAGGCTCTGCATAAAAACGCGAACAGTTGCATGAGTATTCCCTTGGCCGCGAATTCGTAACCCATGTCAGCTTCGGAAATTTCCTCTTCCAGTTCTTCGATCCATCGTACCATTTTGCCACGTTGCTCCTCGTCTAAACGCAGATTGTACGGGATCTGGTAGGCGCGTTGGATATAGGGCTCGATATGGAAAAGAGCGTAGTAGCCGGGAATGGCGAAGAGTTCGCCTACCGGAAGCCATTGTTCCAAAGGTTTGAATACAAGATTGATCAATTCCAAGTTGGAAACGTCAACATAGCGGTGCGCTTCTTTCTCATGGAGAACCAAGACGTCGCCCGCCTGCAACTGGCTCTGCTTGGTTTCGCCTTCCACGTTTTTCCAGACATGGGTTCCGGTGCCTGAGGTTATAAGCACCAGCTCGATGCTTCCTTCATGCTGGTGGAATTCGCACTTGAGTTGAGGTTTCTTTCTGAAGATGGCGATGGGCAGTCGGTCTTCGAGGGGTAGTGTGACTTTCAGGTATTGTTGTCGAAGAGAGCTCTTAGCCGAGTTCATATTGTTTTTGCGGTTTTGGGAATAGGTGGTTTTTGATAGTGGGAGCAGCCTTCGATTGGGTTTCTAAGTTCTTAAATACGCGCAAAACGTGGTTCGCGGTGTTATGATTGTACCTTGGCCAAGGTCGCTTGGAGCGATCGAGCCGAGGCTTGCAGCGCTTGCTGTTCTTTGGGCCAAAGTTCGATTTGATGGTGAGCGATTACTCCAGATCGACCCACTTCCGTGGGTACGCTCAAGCAAATGTTACGGATGCCATAGCAGCCTTCTTGCAGCGAGGAGACCGGTACGATTTGTCGTTTATTTAACACTACAGCATGGACGACGTCGGCAATCGTTGCGCCGACAGCCCAGCCGGCTCCGCCCTTGCGACGAATGACTTCAGCCCCTGAACCTTTGGCGCGTTCGAAAAGCTGACGCTGGGAATTCGAATCGAGACCTTTGAAGCCAGCTGCAGGCAGACCGGCAATAGTTGCCGATGACCAGACGGGCAGCATGGAATCGCCATGCTCGCCAAGAATTAGAGCGTTCACTTGCCTTGCTGAGACGCTAAGTTTCTCCGCGATGAGGGAACGGAAGCGCGATGTATCCAACATGGTGCCCAGTCCATAGACATGGCCTTTGGGCAGATCGAAAAAATAGGTAGCCAAGTGAGTGAGAATATCGACGGGATTGGATACGACGAAGATCTGAGCATCCGATTTGTATCCAGCGAGCTTGATACTGTCCATGATTTGGCGAAACAGCGACACATTACGATTGATCAGATCGAGTCGACTTTCATCCGGCTTGCGCCGCAAGCCAGCCGTAATAACAAAGATATCGGTATCCTTCGCGCGTTCGTAGTCGCCAGAGTAAATACGTGTATCTGCCAGCGTGGCGGCTCCATGCATAAGATCGAGCGCTTCGCCTTCGGCCAGCTCGGCATTCGCGTCAAGTATTTGAATGTCCGCTACGAGACCTCCACATTGCAGCGCGAAAGCGGCATTCGAGCCGACTCGTCCGCCTCCGCCTATGATGGTAACTTTCATTGTTGATCTAAATTATCTACGTGCACAACAGTCTGCTGTTGTGTTCATTGCTACGGCGTGACAAGCCCGCCTCCTGTGTGTCTGGTCAAAGTACTTCACCCTTCAATTTTCACTCCTCAGCTCAGCTTCTGCATAATAATATCGGTTATCTTTTGAACCAGGGCCTCGGTGTCGGCGTCGGTTTGCTTCTTTTCTTCCAGCTCGCATGCGCAGGAGGAGGATGTTCCGCCGCAGCCGCAATCGGTGGGCTGAGGGGTATTCGAGATAGTATATTCTCCAGCGTCGCACAACTCGCATTCGCGAAGCTCATCCATGCGATGATCCGGCATGCCAAGCTTCTTTCGAATCTCGATCAGGTCTATCAGCTTGTCAGGCGTGTATTGCTTAACGCCTCCCAAAGATCTGGATACCACGACTGTTTGGCAAAAAGCGTCAGTGTTCTCCATTTTCCAATAGGCGTCTTCAACATCCTTGCCCCAGCAGATGACGCCGTGGTTTTGCATCAGAATGGATTGGTGTTTGGGAGCGAGCTCTCCGACCTTGTCCGACATTTCGGGCGTACCAGGCGTTTCGTACTTAGCCAGGCCGATTTCGCCTAAGAAGACTTCGGGTTCCGGGATCAGGCAGCTTGGCGGGGTGACTCCGGAAACAGCGAATGCCGTTGCGTAAACCGGATGAGCGTGCACGCAAGACTTGGCTTCAGGAACGCGTCGCATGATGCCTAGATGCGTATTCACTTCTGAAGTACGAGGTCTGGTTCCGGCTACTTGATTTCCTTCCAGATCGACCATGCAAATATCGTCAGGCGTCATGAATCCCTTCGAAATCAAAGTGGGGGTGCAGAGAACCAAGTTGTCGCCGACACGGATGGTTATGTTGCCTCCATTGCCGTCGACATAGCCCTTTTCCCAGATGCGACGGCCAATGTGGCACATGCGCTCCTTCAATTGCTGAATCTCCTTGGAGTAGAAGAAGCGTTGCAATTCGCTGGCCGACTTGGGATCTCCTCCTAGCTTCCAATTGTATTCATAATTTGGAAGCACCGGCTCGTGGATTCTCGGTAGTTTGCCGCTAGAGGGCATACCTGCTGAGCTGGAGCTTGGCGATTTGCTTGGCGTCACCTTCTCGCGTCGCAGAATGTCGCGAGCCATAGGCGTGTATTTCGCATCGGCTGGCAGATTGGCCAGGCTTTCGCCATTGCTAAGCATTTTTTCCAGTTCGCTTGCTGTATAAAGCTTACTCATTTTGAGAGAATCAGTTCTTCGGTCTGAAAGTGATATTATCGAGGATCGCCACATTGATGGCATCCAAGGGGATTCGATGTTCGAAAGGTTGGGTGGCTTCAGTGCCTTCGACATAGAGTATATCTTCTTCCAGTCCTGCTCCGAGGTTGTCGTAGACGATGGGCGTCGAGGCTTGAGAAATGCCGCTAGAATTCTGGCCTGTTAGTTCTTCGGGTCCTTGCGGGCTCACTACAAGCCATCTCGCTCCCTTGAATTGAGGGGCTCCTAGGCTCAGTGTAATGTTTCCTATGACTTTTCCCGGCTTCATTCTGTCTCGTCGATTATGCCGATGACTTCGTTACGCAGCGGCGATTTATCGTCGCCCACTGTTTTTTGTGTGAAAGAGCCGTCGGTTGAAATGAATACAGTCGAATGCAAACCGGCTCCAATGGGATCGATAGCAGCGATAGGAAGGCCAGTCGCTTCGCCATTGTCGTCTACTGGTGTAGCCAGAACGATCTTCTGTCCTTTCAGACTAGGATGGCAAATGGAAGAAGTGGCATTGCCTTCTATGCGAGCATGGATCATTCGTATCTAGATAAATTATACAATATTGAGTTGATCGACTAAAGCGCAGCGACGGAACCGGGCGAAAGTCTTTGGTGTGGTGATGCCTTCGCCAGTCGTGGTGGCTACGGAAAAGCTGATATAACCTTCTCCTCCAAGACCGAGACCGGCGACACAGGGACCATTCTTAACGAATATAGTAGTATCCATCTGCTGGCCCATGAGCGTCATGTTGGCCACATTCATGGTGTGGACCATGGCGGAATGTTTGTATCCGTGTTCCGATGCTTTGGCCTTTTGCACGGCTTCTTCGAAACTGCGGCAGCGTACGACGGGGACAAGTGGCATCATTTGTTCTTCAACCACGAAAAGGTCGTCTTCGCTCGTTTCAGCAATGAGAAGTTCGGTTTTGGGACTCACTGAAAGGCCAGCGATGGCCGCTAGTTGCGAAGCGTCGGCCCCAACGTATTCGCGATTCAATACAGCATGCGAACATCCACCATCATCTTCCTTGAAAGTGAAGACTTCCTTTCGAATCTTGTCGACCTGAGAACGATTAAGAAGCGCGGAGCCTGCTCTCTGAAGCGATTGCATGATCTTGTCGAAGGCGCCGCCTACCGCGAAGATCTGCTTTTCTCCGATGCAGAGTAGATTGTTGTCGAAGCCGCCGCCGGCAATGATGTCCTTGGCGGCTTTATCGAAATCGAGAGCGGGGCAATCGTCCACTACGACAGGCGGATTGCCAGGACCGGCGCAGATAGCTCGCTTACCCGTTTTCATAGCCGCATCGACTACCATAGGACCTCCAGTAATACAGAGCAGTTTGACTTCCTCTGCGTCGCAAATGGCGTTGAAGGAGTCTAGAGTTGGCCGCTCTATAGTGCACACCAGATTTTCAATACCAAGCTCACCATTGATGGCTTCGTTGAAGGCGCGAATCGCCATGGCTGCGCACTTGGCTCCTCCTGGGTGGGGATTGACCAGCACCGCGTTGCCAGCGGCTACCATATTGATAATGTTGCCCGCGATGGTTGGAACGGAGTGGGTGACAGGCGTGATGGCTCCGATAACCCCCCACGGGGCGTTTTCCTCCATGGTGATGCCCATGTCGCCGCTCATACCCAAAGGCTGCAGCCATTCGACGCCGAGAACGTTTTTGATGCCTTCTAGTTTGGCGACTTTATGCTCAAGCCGTCCAATCTTTGTCTCCTCAAATTCAATACGACCCCATTCGGCCGCATTATCGAAACACATCGTTTTAACGATTTCGACGACTTTCGCTCGCCCAGCCCAGCCTTTGGTTTTCAACTGCTCGAAGGCAGAGTGGGCCGCTTTAGCCGCTTCGGTCGCGTCTTGAAATACGCCAAAGCGACCACGGCTGATAGAAGGCCGGCGAGGAGCGATGGTGGAAACATTGCCTGCTTGGATCTTGCTGAGAACTTCTCGCACGACGTCTTGAATCGCTTGTTCGCTGATTTGTGCCATTGTCTATTTTCGCTATTATTCGTCTTTTGCTGAATATGTCGTTTCTCCTTGGATACTGACATTGTCCACAATGCCGACGATGGCTGCGTCCACCGGAGCGGACTTTAAGCCATCGGCTTGTCTAGCTGAACTGCCTTGAGCGAACATCACTAGCTCACCTTCGCCAGCTCCCAGCGTATCCACGGCCACAATAGTGTTGGGGCCTCGCTTGAATTTGCCGGGGTCGTCAGGGTCGATCAGCATAGGGCGCACCATGAGAAGCTTCCGCCCCTTCATGCTGTCGTCCTTTTTGGTCGAAACGACCGAACCAATGACTTTTCCGAGGTACATCCGACCTATTTGCTAGCGCGTTTAGCTGACGATTTGGGAATGACGTTTTCCGTATCGTCGTGCGGACGCGCGATTACGTGAGCGCTGATGACTTCGCCAAGACGTCCAGCCGCTTCCGCTCCGGCTTCGATTGCCGCCTTTACGGCGGCTACGTCGCCTGTAACGACGGCATTTACGAGTCCGCTTCCGACGCCCTTCATGGGGCCGGTAAGCTGAACGTTTGCCGCCTTAAGCATCGCATCGCTGCCTTGCACGAGGGCGATGAGGCCTCTGGTTTCTAATATGCCAATTGCTTGTTTTGCCATGGTTTTATGAGGTTGATTTTAAAAAGATGATTAGTTGCTGGTTGAAATTAGTTGCGTATTCATAAATCGGAACACTTCGCGAGCGATGACTAGTTCTTCATTGGCCGGAATGACGATGGCTTTCATGGTGGAGTCATCGGCGCTAATGATCGCTTCGGCGCCCAATCGAGTTGATTCGTTTTTCTCCGCTTCGATTTTCAATCCGAATTCCTCCAGTCCTGAACAAACTTTAGAGCGAACTTCCGTATTGTTTTCCCCGATACCGGCTGTGAAGACTATCGCGTCCGCTCCGCCCATTTTAAAGTAGAAGGAGCCGGCCCAGTGGCGAATGCTGTCGATCAGGGCATCGATGGCGAGTTGAGCCTCGGCGTTTCCTTGGCTTGCCGCCTTGCTAATATCGCGAATGTCATTGCCGATGCCAGACAAGCCAAGCAGTCCGCTTTGCTTGTTAAGCTGATTTTCAGCTTCTTCAATGGTGATTCCTAGCATTTTGGATACGTAAGGAATGGCCATGGAGTCCAAGTCGCCAACCCGGTTATTTTGAGGCAACCCGCTCTGCGGGCTGAATCCCATGCTGGTGCCGATGGCCACCCCATTCTTGATGCCGGTGACCGAGCTACTTCCTCCAAGATGACAGGAAATGACGCGAAGGGGAGAGCCGCTGTACTCTCCAGGCCCATCGACATAAAGGCCTTTCGCTCGCCGAGCGACGTCTTCTGATCCCAGTAACTCGGCGGAACGTTCAGCAACGAATTTGTGACTGGCGCCGTGGAAACCGTAGCGACGAATGCCGATGTCGCGCCAGCTTTTTGGAATCGCGTATTCGCGAGCCGCCGGTTCGACCCATTGATAAAAGGCCGTTTCGAAAAGAGCGACGCGTTTGACTGAGGGCAGTTTTTCTCGGAAGCAGCGAATACCCTCCGCATAGGCGGGATTGTGAGCGGGAGCCACCTCTTTGAAACCGTCCAAGGCCTCGAGAACCCGATCGTCCGCTTCAACGCAGCCGCTTAGGTCTTTGCCTAGAACGGTTTTGAAACCAACCGCATCGAGATCTTCGCCTGTATCCAAATGCCCCTCATCCATTAGCGTTTGCAACATGGATTCGATACAGGGTGTGTACTCTGTAACACGCTCAAATCCTCCGCTAGCCAAAAGGATAGCTTGGGTATCGTCGATTTCGAAAAGACGATACTTGAAGGAGGTTGATCCGAGGTTGGCGACGAGAACTTTCATTCAAAGTAAAAAGGAAAAATGCAAAACGAAGAAGTTTTAAAGCGCCCAGGCGTATCCACTTTTTCGATTTTACTTTTTACTTCTTCCTTTAGCCAATCCAGTTGCCCAATTTATCGAGGTCGTCGTGCGGACGAGGGATGACTTGAACGGCGAGCACTTCGCCGATTTGGTTAGCTGACTCGGCTCCGGCTTCAACGGCTGCTTTAACCGCTGCTACGTCGCCAGTGAAAAAGGCGGTGACGATGCCGCTGCCGATTTTCTCCCAGCCGTTCATGGAAACATCAGCCGCTTTGAGGGCGGCGTCGCTCGCTTCCATCAGGCCAACGAGACCCTTGCATTCGATCATTCCAATAGCTTGTTTTGCCATTATTCGATTCCTTCTTTTTGTTTCGATTTACGCGAAATTCTTTAGCAGGTCCTCGTGAGGGCGAGCCATGACGTGTGAGGAAACAAGCTCTCCAACACGATTGGCTGCCTCGGCTCCCGCCTCGACCGCCGCTTTCACGCTGCCTACATCGCCCTTGACGAGCACGGTAAGGAAACCGCCGCCAATGGGGATCTGTTTGACGAGGCTCACCGATGCGGCCTTGACCATGGCATCGCTTGCCTCGATAGAGCCGGTGAGGCCCTTCGTTTCTACCATTCCGATTGAATCACTCATTGTTGTATTTGGTATTGGGTAATTGGTTTTAGGTTTTCGGTAATTCGTATCTAGAAATTCGTTACTTTATTAACTGACAGGGCGTTTCGGGGCTGAAGCGGCAGGCGTTGCCTTCGTCGGTATCGATATGCACCTCTAGCTTGAAGGAAGGATCGACGCGTACGTAGATGCGTTCGAAGGTGAGTCCTGTATCGCCGCCGACGCGAAGCTTCATGAAAGTCTTGTTCTCTACGCCGTAGTACGCGGCGTCTTCCGGGGCCATGTGGACGTGGGGAGCGGCTCGAATGACGCCTTCCTCCATTTCGAGAAACCCGTTGGGGCCCATCAGCATGCAGCCAGGCGTTCCAGCGATATCCCCTGAATTGCGGGTGGGGATTTTGAAGCCGAGCGAGATAGCGTCGGTCGCCGCAAGCTCGACTTGATTAAAATCGCGACAGGGGCCGAGTATTCGCAAATTGGATATGACACGACTACGAGGACCAATGAGAGTGACTGATTCTTCGGCCGCGTATTGGCCTTCTTGGTACAGTCCTTTCATGGGCGTTAGCTGGTGACCTGCTCCGAAGAGCATTTCAACCGCTTCTTGGCTAAGGTGGCAGTGTCGGGCGCTGATGTTTACGACTAGCGGATTGGGAGCGGCTGAGGGTTCCGATTTTGCAACGAGCTGGCTCAAAATACTTTGACGAACCAGCCGTTCGATATCGGCTCGACTAAAGGTTGTTGGAGGGGACGAGGCCATAAAAAACCAAGTAATTTATCGGATAAACCCAAAAAATCCCAAATAAGTCAACGTAAATTCTTGCATAATCCCAAGTTTTCCCAATATGTCACACACTCGATTTTCAGATGCTAGCCCAGGAAAGACATCAGCAAATCCTCAGTCTCATCGAGGAGCGCGGGACGGTCCGTACGATCGATTTGGCCAATGAATTTCAGGTTACGGACGAGACGATTCGGCGGGATTTGCAGATTTTGGCCGATAACTTTCAGATAAACCGCATCCACGGGGGAGCGACGAGTCTCAGCGGCCGCCCCAAGCTGCAGTCATTCATTGAGCGTCGGGCGATCAACGTTGATAGGAAGAAGATTATTGGGCGCGAAGCCATCAAGTTTATCGAACCCGGTGAGACGGTGGCCTTCGATAGTAGCACGACTGCTTTTGAGCTGGTTTGCTTGCTGCCCGACATTCCTTTCCGCGTGGTGACCAATGCTCATTCCGTGATTCACGAGCTAATCAGCCATGGGCAGATCGAGCTGATTTCCACAGGAGGTCGCTACCAGCCTAAAACGCAAACCTTCATCGGTATCGAAAGCCAAGCCTCGTTGCGGCGCCACAATATTAATAAGGCTTTCATTTCGTGCATTGGGCTCGATTTGAATCAGGGAGCGAGCGAGGGCTTCGAGGATCAGGCCATTTTCAAGGATGTCCTGACGCAAACCTGCGAGGAGGTAATCCTTCTGGTAGACTCGACGAAGCTTGGCGAAAGGTCGGAGTATTTCTTTGCCGGGCTGAATCAAATAACGCGTATCATTACGGATGACGAGGCGGACGAGTTGTTTTTGGAAAAGCTCAGAGCGAGAGGAATCGAGGTCGTGGTGGGGAAGAGCGAGGAGTGAAAGGCGAGTGATGAATGATGAAGGTGTTTTGGTTGTATCGGCTATCGCTGATCCTCGGAAGTTTTGGGAATCCAGATTGGTATGCTATGGGCGGTAGGCATTTTTCAGTATTTAGAGTGATGGATAAGAATGTAGCAGCGTGTCTGCGACACGCTGATGTGACCGGAGGAGTGAAGGATAAATCTCGGCATGTCTAAGACATGCCGCTACATTAGATGAAGATGACGATGGAGAAGCAGAAGAAGATTGAGTCGCTTGGCGTATGCATTATCAACCTACAGTCTAAAAACTAGCAACCTAAACACCTTGAAAATGCGGTATGCCGCATTTTAATATGAGCGAATCAAAAGTATATTTAGCAGTCGATCTTGGGGCTAGCAGCGGGCGGGTGCTGGCTGGCGTCTACGATGGTTCCCGTATCGATTTACGGGAGCTGAATCGTTTCGAGAATACGCCCGTCGCGTTGCCGGATGGCTGGCATTGGAATATTACAAGCCTGTATAATAGTATTCTAGAGGGCTTAAAGACGGCGTATGATGAATTTGGAGACCAGCCGGTTAGCGTAGGAATCGATACCTGGGGTGTTGACTATGCGTTAATCGATAGTGGTGGTCGTCTGTTGGGATTGCCCTACCAATATCGGGACAATCGTAAGGATGGCATGATGGAGGTTGCCTTTGAAAAGGTTTCTAAAAGAGCCATCTACGACAAAACGGGCATCCAATTTATGCTGATAAACTCTGTTTATCAGCTTCTTGCAGACGTCGACAAAGGAAATCCTGCCTTAAGTGGGGCGGAAGATCTGATGTTCATTCCTGATTTGCTCTCGTATTGGCTTTGTGGAGTCAAGGTGCAGGAGCGTACCTTTGCTAGCACATCACAGCTTTACAATCCGAATACCGAGGACTGGGATCGCGATCTGATTGCCGCCCTTGGCTTGCCAGACCATATATTCAAGTCGATCTCCGATCCTGGAAAAGCGTTGGGAGCTTTACGTCCTGAGGTCGCTTCACGCACGGGCTTTGAGGATCTGAATGTAGTGCTTGTGGCAGGACATGACACGGCGAGCGCTGTGGCTGCTGTTCCTAGTCAAGCTTCTATCCCGGCTTATTTAAGTAGTGGGACCTGGTCGCTGATGGGATTGGAGCTATCGGAGCCGGTTATCAACGATGAGACTTTCGAGGACAGTTTTACCAATGAAATTGGCATCGGAAACACGGTACGCTTTTTAAGGAATATTTGCGGATTATGGCTTATCCAAGAGTCGCGTCGCTATTGGCAGGAGAGCGGCAGGGACTATCGCTACGGCGAAATTGCTACCTTGGCCAAAACGGCGAAGCCTTTTCGCAGTTTGATCGATCCTGACGATGCTCGCTTCGCTCAACCAGGACTTATGCCAGAAAAAATTGCAGAGTATTGCAGGGAGACGGGTCAGCCGACTCCAGACGAACCGGCTCAAGTGATGCGTTGCATCTACGAAAGCCTGGCTCTTACGTATCGAATTATTTGGGACAAGCTTTTGAAATACGCTCCGAGCCCTCCCGATGCCCTTCACGTGGTTGGCGGCGGGAGCCAAGACAAACTACTGAATCAATTTACGGCGAACGCCCTCGAAGTCACCGTTCAGGCTGGGCCGACGGAAGCCACCGGCCTTGGCAATATCCTTTGTCAGATGATGGCGGATAAAGAAATCTCTAGCCTCGCTGAGGGTCGCAAGATCGTAGCCCAGTCGTTTCCTTGCGAAACGTTCGAGCCTGAGGATGGCGAGGTGTGGAGAGAGGCTTCTTCGCGCTACGCCAGGCTGCTGGAAAACTAGGATGGCGTGCAATCTTTTTAGTCGACGCTCACGTTGTTCGCTTGAAATAAAGGTAGCAATGATCGTGTTCACGACTGAAAGGAGAAGGCCTGACAATCGTTGATTCATGACCTCACGGTCATGGCTACTTTCAAATATCCACCCACCACCCTGATGAAATTTAAAAATCTGAATTTTCTCTGTATCCTATTTTCCGTGACAGGTATAGCTCTGGCCGCTCCAAAGCGCCCGAATATCGTCCTCTTCCTGGTCGACGACATGGGCTGGATGGATAGCTCGACCTACGGGAGCGAGTTTTACGAAACGCCCAACATGACGCGCCTGGCTTCGGAAGGCATGCTGTTCACCCAAGCCTATGCTCAGCCGCTCTGTTCGCCTACACGAGCGGCGCTCATGTCCGGAAAATACGCAGGACGGTTGCATCTGCACAAGGCCATTACGGGAGGGAGCGTGGCTGTGCCGACCGTGAAACATAATCCGAAAAAATCGGCCGATACGCTAATCTGGCCTGAGAGCCGTAGCCACCTGCCTCTCGAGGAGCGCACCATGGCGGAAGCATTGAAAGATAGCGGATATCAGACATGGTTCTTGGGAAAATGGCATTTAGGAAAGGGCAAGTACTGGCCGGAAAATCAAGGATTCGAGAAAGTGGTCGGCAAGGGCGGAGCAGGGCCTCGCAGCTATTTCTCGCCGTATCAGAATATTCCTGACCTGCCTGACGGACCCGAAGGAGAGTACCTGCCCGAACGCCTAACGCAAGAGGCCTGCAAATTGATGGAGGAGCGTGACCAGACCAAGCCATTCTTCATGTACTTCGCTCATTTCAACGTGCATTCTCCGTATCAGGCAAAGGACGACTACGTGGCCAAGTACGCCAGAAAATCGGATCCGAGCCAAGGGCAGAGCCATCCTTTCATGGGAGCGATGATCCAAGCTATGGACGAGAGTCTTGGCGGCGTGCTCGACAAATTGGATGAATTGGGAATCGCGGACAATACGCTTTTCATCTTCATCTCCGACAATGGCGGGGTTCATTGGGCGAACTCCGCGAAAAAGGGGAAAACCGATCCGGCTTCCAAGTTCACGATGCCGATCACCTCGAATGCTCCTTTGCGGGGCGGAAAGGCCTGCTACTACGAAGGGGGGGTGCGAATACCGATGGTGGCCAGGCTGCCGGGCGTCATCGAGGCCGGGTCGGAAACGGATGCCCTGACCCATGTCATCGATCTGTATCCAACTTTATTGGACTTAGCCGGATACGCGAAACCTGGAGAACAGATACTCGATGGAAAAAGCATCCTTCCCATTCTCAATGGAGAGCGTAGCGAAGTGAGGGATACATTGTATTGCCATTTCCCACGGCCGAAAACGCTGGCCAGCGCCTTTGGCGGCTCCTTCGTGCGTGAAGGCGATTACAAGCTGATTCGCGGTTGGGGCGGTGGCGAGGATGGGAAAAACAGTCTGGAGCTCTACAACATTGCCGAGGATGTAGGCGAAGAGAACAACTTGGCCGAAGCGATGCCAAAACTTGCTGAGAGGCTAGACGCGAAATTGAGCGTCTGGCTGGAAGAAACGGGGGCGTTGCTGCCAACGAGGAATGGAGATCTGTTAGCTGATTAAGGCAGCGGCTCCCATCAATGATGGCCACCGACTATCTTTCGCGTTGATTCACAGTCATTCGGTCTTCAATTTCCGATCTCCATGAAAATCATTCGCTATCAAGACGCTTCTGGGAATATCGGATACGCTGCTGAAACGGATTCCGGTCCTCGCAAAATCGATGGAGATATCTTCGGCGAGTATTCGGTGACCGATCAAACTGCCGATGTCGCCAAGCTACTGGCTCCTATCCTGCCTGAGATAATTCTTTGCATAGGGCTAAATTACCAGCGACATGCCGAAGAAAGCGGTTTGGCAGCTCCTAAAAACCCGGTTCTCTTTGTTAAGTCCAAGGCGGCTGTCCAGAATCCTGGCGATGATATCGAACTGCCGCGTCACTTGGCGAGCGACAAGGTTGACTACGAGTGCGAACTAGCGGTTGTCATTGGAAAAGCCTGTAAGAATGCTAGCCCAGAGAATGCCTTGGATTATGTTCTTGGATACACCTGCGCCAATGATGTGAGCGCCCGCGATTGGCAGATCGAGTGGGGTGGAGGTCAATGGTCGCGCGCCAAGACTTTCGATACATTTGCTCCTCTTGGTCCTTGTCTGGTCACGACTGATGAGATTACCGATCCTAACCAGCTTGCCATAAAAACCGTCCTCAACGGTCAAACCATGCAGGATTGGAATACCAACGACATGATTTTCAATGTTCGGGAACTGATCGCTCACTTGAGTGGAAGCACTACTTTATTGCCTGGTACCGTTATTCTGACGGGCACGCCCCACGGGGTAGGCATGGCCATGGAGCCACCCGTGTGGTTGAAATCTGGTGACGAAGTGACGATCGAGATTGAAGGTATTGGAAAGCTGACTAATCCAGTGGTGGAGGAAGCTGTCTAGGTTTTAGGTATTAGGTTCTGGGAGTTGGGTTTAAGCGACCTTCTGAAAAATTCGTCGCTCCAGCCTAATACCAAAGACCCCTGCCAAACACCTGAATTACAAAACCTGACTTGCCTATTGGTGTTGGCGTGACCTTACTGATAATGTCTATAAATACAAAAAAGGTGGCGGTCGCGTTTTACCGTCTCTAATGGTCTAACAAAATGATTCGTCGAGCCCTTTATTTTCTGTTTTTTTTCATTCTTAGCAGCTTTCATCACGCCGCTGCTTCCAAACCCCACGTTCTGTTCATTTCGATCGATGATCTGCGGCCAGAGCTGGGTTGTTATGGCAAAACGCAAATCAAGTCTCCCCACATTGATCGCTTGGCTGAGGAGGGTGTTCTTTTCAAGCGAGCCTATTGTCAGGTTCCTACCTGCGGGGCGTCGCGAGCCAGCCTGTTTTCGGGCCTTCGACCTACTCCGAATCGCTTCCTTACCGCCAAAAGTAGCGTCGATGAGGAAGCGGGAGACGTGATAGATTTGGCAGGCTATTTCAAGCAGCATGGCTATTATACCGTATCCAATGGGAAAATACACCATTCTCCAAAGGATAGAGCTGATTCGTGGGACGAGGTTTTTCGCCCCAATGGATACATGCAATATCAAACTCCTGAGAACATTGAGATCGCTAAGAACAATAAATGGGGGGCGGCTTGTTGGGAGGCTCCGGATGTTGAGGACAACGCGCTTCAGGGAGGGAAGATAGCGGATAAAGTCATCGAAGATCTGCGTAAGGCCAAGGAAAGCGGCCAGCCTTCTTTTATTACCGTTGGGCTGACCAAACCTCACCTGCCATTCATCGCTCCCAAGAAGTACTGGGACCTGTATTCAGAGGAAGATATCAAGATGGCGCCCAATCCTTTCGCGCCGAAAAACGCGCCGAAAATATCCCTACATAATTCTAGAGAGCTTAGACTGTTCTACACAGACGTTCCCGAAAAAGGCCCAATTCCTGAAGAGATTATTCCGAAGTTGATTCATGGATACTATGCTTGTGTATCCTTTTCGGACGCCATGGTTGGAAGGATTCTCGACGAACTCGACCGGCTCGAAATGCGAGATGAAACCATCGTTATCCTCTGGGGAGACCACGGCTGGCAGCTAGGCGAGCATGACATGTGGGTCAAGCACTGCGTCTATAATACTTCGCTCAATGCTCCGCTTATCATCAGCGCGCCTGGTATGCAGCAGGACAAGATAGCCAACGGCTTAGTTGAATTCGTGGATATCTACCCAACGCTTTGCGATCTAGCAGGAATCGGACTGCCCGATCACTTGCAAGGCGCCAGCGTGAAACCTATGCTAGAGGATGCATCTCATCCTGGAAAGAGGGCCGTTTTTTCACGGTTTCGCTTAGGCGACACGGTCCGAACCGATCGCTACATGTATTCGGAGTGGATGGAGAATGGAGAAATCATCGCCCGCATGCTCTATGATCATGAAGTGGATCCATGGGAAAACGAAAATGTTGCCGAGTATCCGGAATTTAGTGACGTGGTTTCGAATCACTCCAAGTTATTGGCTGAGCACCGGGATACGTTTTTCGAATGAGGTAACGGCGATCCGTCTAGGCCCATAGCTTCGCCGAGACATGTCGCTGATCGTCGTTGTTAATATCTATAAGCTGAGTTGTCGGCGATCAACGCTCGCCGCTACATTTTCTATACCGCCACGGCCTCTGTCTTTTATCCGCTCGATGTACTTGTTCATCGCTCCAGGCTCTATAAGTTCAGCTCCGGATATATTTTGGAACTTTAGATTGGATCATTGATCTCAGCTCTTCACTCATCACGTGAGCGGGTATGAAAAACGTAACCTGACGATCGCACCAAAAAGCCAAAATACGCTTAGTTTCTTCAGCCTTGCTTATTCGCTCCCATGGAATTGAATTTTCGCCCAAGGCGCTCTTTTTTCGAATTTCCGTATCAGATATATTTATTACAACTCGACGGTCTTTTAGCTGGCGAACAGGTTTTGTTAGAATTCGATTTAGTTGAACACGCAGAACTAAGACCACGAGAAGTATGCATAACGCGAATCCAATTGAAATGTAGGCTGCCCAATTAAAGAACTCTGCTGGAGATATGAATAAAAGAAACAACGCTAAGGCGATCATCGTCATGGACAATGGGACCGACACGATCGCTTTCTGGCGCCATATGTGATTTGCGAGGTTTTTATTGTCGGTAACGTTGGCTTCGTACGTGACTTCAAGTTCCATCTTTGCTTATTGAATACATTCTGTCCGGGTAGTCGTAGCCTTCTAGCATTACGTCTTTTTCGTATGTCATCCCAGTCTTTTTCGCTACATTGATCGAGGCAATATTGTTCGGATCGATGAGAGATATTACTCGGTTTATGCGAAGCCTTTCAAATGCATATTCTCGAACCGCTATTGCGGCTTCCGTGGCATAACCGAAATTCCAGAACGGCCTCTTAAGCCTATAGGCTACTTCGACCTCTTGCCTTCCAAGTATATCAGGAAAGTTAACTAGTCCGCAATAGCCGATAAATTCCCGATCTTGTTTCTTGATAACTGCCCATAAGCCAAAGCCTAGTGTCTTGTAATTTTCTATTTGGCTTTCCAACCAGAGATCCGTCTCGTCTCTGGATAAAGTACCAGTACTGAATCGCATGACTTCTTTATCTTGGAATAGATCGTAAAGCGATTCGGCATCTTTCGATTCAAATTCGCGTAGGATCAAACGAATTGTCTCGGCAATTTTCAACTTAGGCTTTCCACGGTCAGCCATCGCCGCCATCTTACTCCGTATCCTCAAGTCAAATACGGACTAGTGAGAGGCAATTCCAATGGAGGTAGGAGTTCGGATAGTTTTTCTGCGGTTTTCTTGAGCTCGGGAAAGACGCTTTCCGGAGCTAGACGATCATTCGAATTCAGATTCACGCCGAGAGCATAGCGAGGCATTTTTTCTTTTTCGAGGAATACGGGAATGGCCACTCTCACGAGATCGGAGCGCTCTTCTTTATCTTCAATCGTATAGCCATTTTTTCGAATGGCTTTCAGTTTGGCCTGGTATTTTTTATAGTCGTAAGTGTGATCGTCTCGTAAATACGCATCCCATCGGAAAAACGTGTGCATCATGAATGTCTGCTCCGCGTGGGCCAAGAAAATCTGAGCGTATCCGTGAAAGGGAATGAGCGGCCATTCCTTGCCGATGTGCGAATAAGGAAGGGCGCTGGGCAGATTGAAACGTTCCATGATCTTCATCGTGCTTTCGCCTACCCATCCGAATAGGGCCACTGGTCTCATCAGCTCGTTTGCCAGATTCTCGACGAGAGCGCTGATGTCTTTTTTGAAGGGTCGAGGCAGCAGAGCTCTTGAGATGTAGGCCGATTCCGCTTTGGTGAAGTAGCTTAGCGAATAGACGCGATTGAAGTGCTCGATCTCGCCGATTTCTTGCAGTCCTTTTAGTAGATTCGTGAGCCCGGTGTGTGAAATAGGGGCCAGGCGCGTTTGCAGTTCTGAATACGTGGCCGTTTTATTCTCGTGCAGATGCTTTATGATCTTAAGTGTTCGCTCGGCTGTGTCTTTAGTCATCTATCGTTCAGGATGGGTCGCCTTTTGGCTATTTCGAGCGACTCCCTCTTTTTTCTACCGAGGGCTTGAAACATGTGGGACCGACGAGCTGCGAAAGGAAGGCTGGGATCATTCAAGACTGAGTTCGGGTTAAGCTTAACAAAGGCTATCTTAAGCTCCTGGTTGGGATGGCGCTGGAAGATTCGTTTAGTTTATTATCTCTTTAAGTAAAGAGTAAATTTCCGAATAATGTAAATTATTTCCTAGATGGGATTCTTTAGAGTAGCTTGGAGCGGCTAAATACTCTTCAAATAAAGAAATTATGCTACTAAAATCTCTATACAAAGAGTAGTATGTGGCTATGATTCGTCATACTTAAACTGCAAGCTCGTTTCTCGTCTTCGCCGCCACCGCATGGCAATTGCTCGTCGAATCCCTCGTCACTATTTCCACATTTTGCGCTGCGACGATTTCGAAGTCGACCTTCGCTTTTCTACAAACGTGAACCCTAACCTCTGCCCTACGTATGAATACGTTTAAGAGCTTAATGCGACTACTCCGCAAGAGCCGTTTATTGGCGACGGCTTTCTTGTTTACACTGTCATTGGATTATGCATACGGACAATCTTCTGACGCTGATGCTGAAGAGGAAATCTACGAGCTATCGCCATTCACTGTCGATGAGAGCGGCAATGAAGGCTATCGAGCGACCAACACTTTGGCAGGCTCCCGCCTTAACACAAATGTGGCCGACGTCGGAGCTTCGATCGACATTCTGACGACGGAATTCCTTGAAGATGTCGCCTCGACGAACATCTTGGATGCGGCTGACTGGGTAGGCAACATTCAGCGAGACACGAGCGGTCTAGTGTCCGATCCGGAAGGCAATGTTGCCAGCACTACAGGGCGTCAGCTTCGTATTCGAGGCTTCTCTACAGGCAATCTGAAGCAGGATTTCTTTCCCCTTCTGCACTCGGGCGACACCTACAACACCGAGCGCATTACGTTTAACCGGGGTCCGAATGCCATTCTCTTCGGCATTGGCAATCCGGGTGGAGCGGTGAATACGGTTTCCAAGCGGGCTCAGATGAAAGACTCCAATTCCTTCAGGCTTCGTTTCGACACCTTTGGCAGCAAGCGCGCCGAGGTGGACATTAATCGCGTCTTGATCGATGATAAACTGGCTCTTCGCTTCGCTGCGGTTGAAGGCGAGGGGGCTACGCATCGCAAGCCTCAAACCAGTCGAAATAGCAGACAGTACATAGCCGCCACGTTTCGGCCACATGAAAACACGTCTTTCCACCTTTCCTACGAGCAGGGAGTCATCCGTCGCTCTACTGCCCGCTCTTGGCTTGTTGCAGACGGGGTTTCGACTTGGGTGGAGGCAGGTAGCAACACCGTTGCCGCCAACAATTTGAACGCAGCCGGCAATCGCCCTCCGGGCATCGCCAATTTGAATAATCAGAACTATCTCCTGCTCGTCGATACCGAGGCGACTGGCGCGGGGACCTCCGTGCCCATCCTGAATTGGCGGCGTTTTGGAACGACGGCTGAGCCCCAACAGCCGTTCGCGGATCAGCGTGGCAACACGGCCTTGCTGGACGAGTCCATTTTGCCGTTCACCGCCAGCCCCATGGGCGATGCCAATCAGGCCTTCCATGACTTCGACCATTTCCTGGTAACCTGGGACCAGCGCCTGCTTGAGAATCTGGATGTCCAGCTGGCTTACAACAAGCAGACTGAGCATATCGATCGCTTCCGCACCGTGCCCAATCAGTTCTATATTGTACGCGCAGACGTGAACGAGTTCCTGCCCGACGGCACTGGCTTTAATGCAACTGGAGTCAGCGATACGCCCAATCCGAACCTTTTTGATCCCAATAATCCCAGCTACTTTTTCGAAACCGACCAACTCGAATTGCGCCAGAGTTACAATGGATTCCAAATCGCTCGAGCATCGCTCTCCTACGATCTCAAATTTTCCGATATTGGTTCCGACAGTTGGCTCAAATGGCTAGGGGATCATCGCTTGGCCTACATGTACGAGGTCGAGGACTCCTTTTCTAATGCGAATAACATGCGCCTGCTGAACATTACGCCGCTCGACGGTTATCCTACGGATATTCGGAATAACAACAATCGCATCCGCGTGCGCTGGTTTCTCGATCCAGACAACGGAGTCTATGGTCCGACCTCCGATTGGCTGGCGCGCTTTCCTATCGTCCATCGAGGGGATCCATTGCCGGCGGATACAGACGGCGACGGCATTGTGCCCGCCTTTGCTCCCCGAGCGAACGGGACCAACCGCGAAGACAAGTCGACAAACGATATGTTCGTCACTCAAAGCCGCTTCTGGAATAATCGGATCATCGCCACCGTTGGCTGGCGCAATGATCGCACGACACGATTCGACGGTAATCTGGTGGGTCCCGATCCTGTGACGAGAACGCCAGAAGACCCTGTGACCGTATCGCCTATCGGAACCTTTGATCCTTCCAGCGATTTTAATGATCGAACCGATTTCGCTGAAGTCAGCACGTGGACCCGAGGAGCGGTATTTCGCCCGTTCAATCAGATCGGTCCGTTTGGCGGTTTGGCGTTTTTCTACAACGAGTCTAAAAGCGGCAACCTCGGTTCAGGTCCCTTCGACATCAACGGCGACGATCTTCCGGCCAGATCTGGCGACGGCAAGGATTGGGGCTTCCGCTTCTCCTTGTTTGAGCGAAAGGTCCATGTGAATGTGAACTGGTTCGAGACGAGCGAAATCAATAGGAACACCGCCCAGATTCGAGGCGGCCCGCAGACTGGCCAGTTTGCAGAGCCTCTTAATGCGATTTGGAACACGTTTATCGATTTTGGCCTTGAAGAGGGCGACGAGAGCGTCAGCCCGCTGGCCCAGGAAGTATTGCAGGAAACGGGGCTTACCCTGCCTGGAGGCCTGACGGACGAGATCCGAGGAACATGGCAGGACACTCAAGACCAGGATGCCGACGGAGTCGAGATCAGCCTAACAGCCAACCCGACCCCATCATGGCGCATGGTGTTCAAGCTGAGCAACCAGGAGAACATTCTGAGTAATATTGGCCCTCGAGCGATCGTATACTGGCAGACCTTTTCGGACTATTTAAGCTCGAGACCGGATTTGCTCGCCCTAGAGACGGCCGACGGAGATACGACCGTTGGGGACGAAGTCGCCCTAGCCACGGAGGCCTTGGCGAATACGAGGCGCCTCGATGGGGTGACGGATGGACGTCAGCCTTTGTGGAACATGAATTTCACCACGAATTACAGCTTCCGCAATCACGATGGCTGGATCCAGCCATTCAGCATCGGGGCTGGGGCTCGTTGGCGCGATAAGAACATCATCGGCTACGCTCAGGACGACCTTGGACTCAACGATCCGGAAAACCCATTCTATCGAGCAGACAATTGGAATATCGATTTCTGGCTCAAGTACAACCGGAAGATTCTCAATGACAAAGTCAATTGGCTGGTGCAACTCAACGTGAGGAATGCCTTCAATGATGATGGCCTCTTCCCCATGAAAGCTAATGATGATGGTTCCGGCAATCCGATCCTTATTCGCTATGGAGTACCGGCGCCGATACATCTCATCTTGACTAATACATTCAAATTCTAGTTTGTCGGAGAAATCTTAATACATACATTTGATAAGCGGCTCTCGTTTTTCGAGGGCCGCTTTTGCTTTCTCGTGTAGCGGTCGAATCTTGTCGATTGAAGAGCCGGCGATCAGCCGATCGCCGCTACGCTATCTATACCGCCACAGCTTCGCTCTGTATCCGTTCGATGTATTCACTTACGTTACAGGTGAGCAGGCGGGTTCCGGTTTTGCTGACTTCCAGGACCTTGTTGACGATAGGGTCGAGGAAATCGCGATCATGACTGACCAGGATGACGGTTCCGCTGAATTCCTTGATGGCGTCTTGCAGGATTTCCTTGCTGCGGATGTCCAGGTGATTGGTGGGTTCGTCGAGGATTAGCGTGTTGGTAGATCGGATCAGCATTTTGGCCAAGGCCAGACGATTGCGCTCTCCACCTGATAAAACGCTGCATTTTTTGAATACATCGTCTCCGCGAAAGAGTAGAGCTCCCAGAATGCCTCGAGGATTGGATTCCTCGTTTCCCGCTTCGGCGGAGGCTTTTTCCACCTCTTCTAGAGCGGTTAATGCAGGATCTAGCTCTTCAGCCTGGTGCTGGGCGAAGTAGCCGATAACCGTATTCACGCCAACGGTACGCTCTCCTTGCTGGAATGGCTCAACGCCAGCTAGGATGCGGGCGAGGGTAGACTTTCCGGCTCCGTTTACGCCGACGATGGCGAGACGATCTCCTTTTTCGATGCGAAAGTTCAAGCCTTCATAAACTACGAGATCGCCATAGGATTTATGCAGGTCATCCAACTCGATGACCTTGGCGCTGCCGGGAGGAGGCGGAGGGAAGCGAAAGAAGATTTTCTTTTCCTCTTTTGGCAGCTCTATGAGTTCGATTTTTTCCAGAGCTTTTATGCGACTTTGCACCATAGCCGCTTTCTTCACGTTAGAGCGAAAGCGATTTATGAAATCCTTTTGCCGCTGGATTTCCTTTTTCTGGTTGTCATAGGCCTTGCGAAGCTGAGCTTTGCGATCTGCCTCCTCTTTTATATAGAAAGCGTAGTTGCCATTGTAAGACGTGAGATTGCCCATACTTAAATGAATGGTCCGATTCGTAATCGTATTCAAAAAAGCGCGATCGTGGGAAATGACGATGATGGAGCCTTCGTAACGCTGCAGATAGCCCTCGAGCCAGTTTTGCGAGAGGATGTCCAAGTGATTAGTGGGCTCGTCGAGTAGCAGAAGGGAAGGCTCTTGCAAAAGGAGTTTAGCCAAGGCGATCCGCATCTGCCAGCCTCCAGAAAATTCGCCGGTATCCCGCTGAAGATCCGCCATCGAGAATCCGAGTCCTAATGCCATGCGTTCGATGCGTGATTTCATCTTGGCGGGTTCATGCTCTTCGAGTTTATGTTCCCAGGCCCCGATCTGGTCGATGAGATCGAAATACTCTTCGGAGGATGTATCCATTTCCGCCATCTCCGCATCTGCGGTATCGATCTTGGCCTGGAGCTCGAGGGCGTCTTCAAAGGCCGACTCGATTTCCTCGTAGAGCGTCTTGCCGCTAACTTCGATTCCGTCCTGCGGCAAGTATCCCAAACTAACGTAGTCGGGCTTTTCGATTTCTCCGCTGTCGAATTCCTCTCTTTCCAAGAGCAGTTTGAGAAAAGTCGATTTTCCAGAGCCGTTAGAACCGACCAGGCCGATACGATCGCGAGCTCCGATGACGGTCGAGATTCTGTTGAAGACGATTTTAGGTCCGTAGCGAAGAGAAAGGTCTATGATGGATATCATGAAAGTCGCAGCAGCGTAGGCGGGTAGCCCGACTGGTCAAGGTCTGAGGGCGCGCTTTTTATAAGACTTATAGGTCTTATAGGGTCGCTTATCTTATCTTCCACCACCAGTAGGCCACTACTTGCAGAGCGATAATGATCGGCACGCCGTAGCGAAACAGGGCTTTGGACGTCTTGTGGTTGAAGAGGACCATGCCGAAAAGCGCGCCCACTGATCCTCCTGCAAGAGCGAAGAGAATCAGCAATTTCTCGGGGATGCGTTGCTTCTCCCATTTGGCCATAAGCTTGTCGTAGCCGAAGACGGCCATAGCGACCAGGCTTGCGCCGATAAGATAGAAAACAAGGATCGTTGACATGATCTAAATGATGCTGTTCTATCAGCAGCTTATTCTAGAAAAGTATTCAAATGAAAAATACAAAATTGATTCTCGTTTCGTTGTTTCTGCTATTTGGAGCCTCTTTCAACACGCTCTTCGCCGCCCATCATGGAGCAAAGTTGCCTGCCAGGCTGGAAGTTGGCGAGCGTCCGGAAAGCATTACTAAAGGTTTTGATGGCGACTATTTCGTAACGGTCATGAATGGCAAGGAAGAAGGCGATGGCGTCGTTAAGCGGATACATGGCAGCAAGGTTACGGTTTTTGCCACGGGTTTAGACGAGCCGAAGGGCATCTGTTTTGTGGGTGGCTATCTTTTTACGACCGATCTCAAAAAGGTGCGCCAGATTGATAGCGAGGGGAATGTAACTATTTTGGTGGATACAGATGATTTTCCTTTAGCCGTTTCCTACCTAAACGACGCGGCGGCTGCTCCCGAGGGGGATGCTATCTATATCACCGACATGGGGGCCAATACCAAGATGTTCAAGGAGCCTGGAGCGCTTTGGCCAATCGGCAGCAACGAATACAAAAGCATGCCAGTGATTGGCCGTGTGTATAAAATCCATTTGAACGGAACCATCAGCATTTCAATTAATAGCAATGGCTTGATGACGAACCCTAACGGCGTTGGAGTTGGTAAAGATGGGCAGTTGATGGTGGGAGCCTTTTTCAAGGGGAATGTTCTTGAGCAGACTGATTTGGGACTGAGCGTGATTGGGCATGGCATGCGAGGAGCCGATGCGGTAGAGCAGGACTCTAAAGGCAACTACTACGTATCCAGCTGGTCCCAGGCCAAGGTCTGGAAGATCGACGCAGCCGATCACAATGTAACGATTTTAGCGGAAGGCCTTCAATCAGCCGCAGACTTCTATCTTGAGGAAGACAAGGGACGCTTGCTCCTTCCCGATATGAAGGCTGGCGTTGTGATTACAGTACCGATACAGTAAGAATGGCTTTCTGAGCTCTACGGCTTCATGTCCTTCAATGCGGGAAAGCTTTCTCGCCAATTTCTGACCTGTTCAAGTGTAATGCTGGCGGAAATACAGGATTCTTCTTTTTGAGCTTCAGCCAAAGTGTTTCCCTGTTCATCAACTATCATCGAGTTGCCCCCATAGCGCCAGGCTGGATCCTCTCCTATGCGATTAACTCCCATCACTATGGCTTGGTTTTCGATAGCTCTAGCTTTGAGAAGGGTCTTCCAATGCTCGGCGCGAACCTCCGGCCAGCAGGCTATGACTACGAAAAGATCGGCTCCCTGCTGCGCCCCTCTTCGAAACAGTTCGGGAAAACGCAAGTCGTAGCAAATAAGGGGACAAACACGAAAACCTTGCCACTCGAAAATCGTGATCTCATCGCTGGCGTCGTAGTGATCAGGCTCTGTTCCGAATCCATAATTCTTGCGATAGCGTCCTGCCAGGTCTCCACTCGGATCGAAGATGGCCAGCTCATTGCGCCCTCTTCCTGATTCCTGTTTGTAAACGAGTCCACCAACGGTCCAGGATTCGTGGCGCTTGGCAAGCATCGACAGGAAGGCTTCGGATTGAGAAGGTGAAGCCTCAGCGACTCTTTCGACATTCATGCTGAAGCCACTGGAGAACATCTCAGGCAGGGCAATCAGTGAGCCTTGCTCGATGGTTTCGCGGGCAAGCATCTCCTCGACCTTCCGGTAGTTCGAAGAGGCGTCCTCCCAGGCGATATCGTATTGGCAGCCGACGAGTTGCATCGGGAGCTACTCTTCCGCTTAGAGCCCAGCCAATCAAGCTCTTTGCATTGCTAACTGTAGCAATGTAGTGTTCATCCCGAGTGGTTATTGAATTTCCTAGAAAATTGCTTGGCCCGCAAACGCGCGTCCGGAGGCCGCGCGCCACCATTTTCTTGATAACCCAAAGGTGGAACGCGGCCTCCGGACGCGTTTTCTCGGTTGTAGTTCTGAAAAGCGCTTAGCTAACACGACACTACTTCCCCTCGTCTCTCCAGCGTTTCATGATCTCAATGTTTCGTTCCAGAACAGCAAGTTGCTCGCTGTTTCTGCTGGATTGATAGACTTCCATGTCGCTGTCATACATTTCATCTGATTCAGGAGTTTGGCCGAGATCGTTGGTTTCTTCGATCCATTCTGACAGCTTGTCTCGCATGGATTGGAGCAGAGTGGCGTATTGTGGATTATTAGAGAGATTTCTTATTTCCCAAGGATCTGCGTTTAAGTCGTACAGCTCTTCATAGGGTCTGGAAGGCGCGGTTAAACTCGACTGGACCGGGTTGAGCTTTTCCTTTTCATCCCATTCGCGTATGGCCTTCAGAATCGTTTTTGCTTCCTTGTAGCGATTTGGTTGCAGGTGGGGTCGCTGGGGATAGTAGTTGCGAATGTATTTGTAGTTGGCTGTCCTTACGGACCTGATCCTTTCGACCGTTTCGTCGCAACGATCCCTTGCTGAAACGACGTAGTCCCGAGCTTGATACGCTTCGGCAAACAAGTCTACTGCTTGCATATATTCGGGAATCTCGATTCCAGCGAGGGCAAGGGACGTGGCCGCCATATCGATATGTATAATCAAATCGTCGCGAATACTTCCGGTTTCGAGTCCAGGACCGCTAACAATGAACGGAATGTGGATACCTTCATCATAGCAAAACTGTTTTCCTCTAGCGTGACTGATGCCATGATCCGTAATGAAGAAAACGTAGGTGTTTTCCAATTCCCCGTGTTCTTTCAATTGATCGACGATCTCTCCAACTTCGAAGTCAGTCACCAGCACGGTTTCCAGATAGTCCGCCCAATCTTTGATGATCTCGGGATGCGGTGGATAGTAGGGGGGGAGTTGAACCAGGCTAGTATCGACCCGTTTGCCCAGTTTCTCTAACCGCCGCCGGTCGGAGTTTGCGTTGCCGCGCATCTTGCCTCCGATAAGCTGAAACTGAGCGAAAAAAGGCTGGCCGGCTTTTCTCTTCGTCCAGTCTTTGCCATCATAGATTGAAGGGTCCCACTCGAAATTATAGTCGGTCTTAGTTTTATTCGTCACATAATAGCCAGCTTCGCGAAAATACTCGGGTATGAGCCTTACCTCATCTGGTAGTTGAATTTTCACTTCACCGCGTCCGCTACGATGATGATGGGCTCCTATGCTGGTCTGATACATTCCCGTTATCATGGCGGACCTAGCAGTGGAACAGACCGGAGCCGTGACAAACGCGTTGCGAAAGAGAACGCCTTCTTTGGCTAAGCTGTCGACATTCGGCGTTTCGATAGCGGTTTCTCCATAGCAACTGAAATGAGCCGACATGTCTTCGACTACAATCCATACGATGTTTGGCTTTTCGGCGGCATTGATGGCCGAAAGGAATAGGCTAAAGAAGACCAGTAGTGGGGCTGAGAGACGAGTCATAGGTGTATCTAAATAAATAACATGCACTGTTGGCTTTCGGTCAATCTCTTAGCAAAAGTCATCAAAAGTTGAATGAAAATAATCAAGACCGATCTCCCGGTGTATCTTGGCTTTTCCAAGGAGTCGGAAAGCATTGGAACCGTATGTTAGTGTAGCGGCGATCGCTGATCGTCGAGATTAAGGTGTTCGACGATCAGCGATCGCCGCTACAATGAAATACAGCCTATGTACCTGTAATAATCCTCGTCATTCAATAAGTTAGAGCTAGTCCCCAAGCTCCAATGATAATTATTGAGTTTAACCCTAGCAGCCCTCCCTGGAGTTGTTTCGAGATTTTCGTGTAGAGCGAAATCCAGGACACGATGATGGATAAGGCGAGGCCGTAAATGAAGGACCAGAGATGGCCAGCCACGTCGGTGGGGAAATCGCCGCCGCCGAGCCAGGCAAAGAGAACGCATCCCCCGAAAAAGGGTATGAGCCAGTCTCGAGTAGTCATAGGTTCCTGCGATCTGAGATAGGTTCCGATCGGAAACCCTGTCAAAAGGCCTAATGCGGCAAAGGCAGCCGTCGAGGCTCCTAGCGAAAAAAACGCTTCATCGATTCGTAGAAGGACATTGGTGAAATTGGCCGTGCTTGCCGCGAGGAGAATCAGAAGCCAGGCGAGACCGCTTCCCATGTATCGACAACACAGATACCCGAATACGGATATGCTCAATAAATTGCCAGACAAGTGGCTAATGTCGGAATGTAGTGTTATGGCGGTGATAATTCGCCACCACTCGCCATTTTGGGCGACTCCCATGCTGCTATTCATCCCAAGCTCCTTTAAAAATGGGAATTCGTTTTGAGCAGCGAAAGTGGCAATCAAAAGGATGACAGCTACAGCCGTCGGAACTTTGCTGATTTTCTTGTCAGGCAAGTCTGGGGAGGGAGGCGGCCAGTAGCGATTCTTGATTTCGGCGATCTCCACCTCTCTTCGCAGCTGCTGCGCATGCTCTCTGGGCACAGCCAAAGCGTAACCTTCTTCGGAAGAGTAAACCCAGTAGGAATGCCCACTGGCAAGAATGGCTAATCCTGCCTCATGGGCCTGGCGGGGGTATTGGTAACTTCTAATTACTACCAGAGCAGAGTTTTCATCCTCATCTTTATCTGGGCTGTGAATTCTCTGCATCATCCATTGGCCAACGGTTTGGGCATACAATCATTGGTTGCCTTAAGAAGAAATCAACGGGGGGATCCGCGTCAACTTCCCGAAAAGACCTTTATGACGATTTTCCCCTTAGCCCGGCCTTCTATCATATAACGCATAGCATCAGGCGTTTGATCCAGGGTGAAAATCTGATCCATTCTTGGGACAATCTTTCGAGCCTCGAAAAGCTCGATCACTCTTAGCAGACTTTGCTGATTTTGCCTGACCCCAAGAATGCTTGTTTTTCGACTGCTCAAAGCTGAAATGACCGTTCCGAGAAACAGAATTTGAAACATGGTCCCCATAGAACCGCCGACCATCATGTATTTGCCCTGTGGATGCATAGCTCCCCTGTAAGCGAATATCGAACGACGAGCGACCAAATCGAGAATGAGATCGTATCGTCTCCCCGTTTCTGTGAAATCTTCCTTTTCGTAATCGATCGCATGATCGACGCCCGATTCTAGCATTGTATCCAATTTTTTGGCGTTGTCGACGCCTGTTACTTTGGCTCCTTGGAGTTTGGCTAATTGAATGGCGAAAGTGCCAGAACCGCCCCCCGCGCCATTGATCAGAACATGTTGGCCCTCACGAACTTTACCTTTATCGAGAATCCCTTGCAGAGCGATGGAGCCCGCTTGAGGTAGGGTCGATGCTTCGTCGAAGCTGATCGAGCTTGGCTTTTTAACGAGGACGGACTCGGGTAAGCAAACATGCTCCGCTAAACCGCCCCAGTGTCCGATGGCGTCTCCCATGACTTGGTCTCCGACGTTAAGTTGAGAAACGCCTTTCCCTGTTTTCTCGACGATCCCTGCTATGTCGGAGCCAAGTATTTGCTTTTTGGGTGCCCATAAGCCCCACATGCGCGAATACAAAGGGGTTCCGGTTAGCAGCTCCATATCGGAAGCGTTCAGGGAGACGGAATAGACTCTAACCAGAACTTCTCCTGGGGCTGGTTTCGGCTTTTCGATCTCTCGTAACTCAAGAACGTCGGGTTGTCCGTATTTTTTGTATACGACTGCTTTCATTCTTTGCCAATGATTCATTTAACTGTTCGAGTAGACTCGCCGAATTTCATTTCTAAAAGCAATGCCTGTGGAGTAGTAGTTGTCGCGAGGTGTTTTCTTGACTGCTTTTTAACATGCAAACCAGCCAGGACATTCGGTCTCTTCTACGAGAAATATTCATATATTGGCATCTTGAAGCAATGATATCGCCTTGTTCAGTTTGACGAGATCCTAATTTCGTCTAATAATACCGCTTATTAGATACAAGCGATGCCCATTTATCTTAAATATTTTTTCTGGCTGATCTTGATATCTTTGTTCTGTTTGATTTTAGAGCGCCTGTGGCCATGGCGACCTAAGCAGGAATTGATGCGAAGAGGATTTGTGCAGGATCTTTTCTGGCTTGTATTCAATCAGCAGTACGTGGCTTTAGCCTTGGCCCTTTTGGTGGTAAAGCTGATTTCCTTATTCGATGCAGGTCTGGCAAGCCTTGGCCTACCCATGGTCAGCGATCTAAGGCTAATCGAGAGTTGGCCGATTTTTATGCAGGTGCTTGTCGCTTTCACCTTAAAAGATTTCATAGAGTGGTTTGTGCACAGGCTAATGCATCTGGTACCTTGGATGTGGGAGTTTCATAAGTTGCACCACAGCATTGAAGAACTCGACTGGCTAGGCGCCTTTCGAACCCACTGGGGAGAGCTTATTATCCACCGACTGTTTGGTTTTCTACCTTTGGTTATTCTTGGAGTCGATGAACTAGCTTTGCTAATTGTAGCTGTACTTACTGTCCTGATACAGGAAATTAGCCATTCCAACTTGAACCTTGATTGGGGTCCGCTTCGCTATGTCTTCAATTCGCCGAGGTTCCATGCCTGGCATCATGATGTAGTAATGAGAGGAAAAGGCGGGCAAAACTTCGCAGTAAATCTTTCGCTATGGGATTGGCTCTTTGGTACATCCTATTGGCCCGAAAATGTCGAGCAACCTGATAAACTCGGGTTCTACGGCATGAAAAAGTATCCACGACGCATTTGGGGAAGGTTACTATATCCGTTCTTAAAACTTAGAAAATGAGTGCTCTGCTACGGAGTCTTGCAAAAGAAAAAGCGGCACCTGAATCGAGGTACCGCTTTGAGTCGTAAATCTATGACGGCGCTTCTATTTTTTCTTGTTCTTCAAGAAGCGGGCTACTATTCCGAGCCCGATAACGCCTAAGCCTAGCAGGAGGGCCGTTAACCCTGAGTCCGCAACGGGTTGGGGCGGACCGGTTTGCGAGGATGCGAGAATAGATATGATTGTATTCATAGATATTTATAGGAGTTATTAGTCAATAGAATAGCATAAGAAGTGCCAGGCTGGTAAAAATCTATTTAAAATTTGTAAGCACTTGTTGATTAAGGAGAAAACAAGATACGAAAGGCCTTTCTCCATCACAGTTTTAAATAGATTTCTGTAAGCAAACCTTACATATAATTGCTCTTTTTTACTAAAAATCTTTTAAGATATTAATATTCAAAGAGTTACCGAATTTTCATAACTGTAGCGTTTATTGACACTTAGAGTCGTCAACCAGTATTCTCACTCTGCTGGTCGCTTCGAATCATTCTCAGCTGGAATCAAGGGGAGTAAAAAGACCAAGTAGAGGAAAATGGTCGCGTGATGGAGTTTGTAAATACCTACTACATGGTTGAGGACATAGTGAAAGCTGATTCCTGCAATCGCTGTCAACCAGCGAAAGCGTCTCACCCAAAAGCCAAAGGCCAACAGATACTCGGTTAATGTGCTAGACACAGCCATCAATGCTACTGGGATAGCTAGTGAGCCTGCCGTAAGGTAGCCGGAAGAAAGGTCGACTTTGAAATTCCAAAGCACCAGTGACATATCCATTAGGGCCTCTCCTCGAAGATAAATCTCGCTGCTTTTAGCTAGAGCGTTTGCTCCATAAATAAGAGTAAGATGAATTTGCAACAGGCGCACCGGCCAGCAAGGTCCTGAAAAGGCGTTTAGATTTTCTCGAGTTGTTTGCCACGGCTTACGCGTGACGCCACTCGGTATGAAGGAGAAGAGAACCAGTGCCACGAGGATAACTTGGCGACTCACGTGTCCTGCTGGTAGGAAACATAGGGGAAAAAGAAGGGGCGCTAATACGAATCCGCACAATCGAGGGCGCCACCCAATTCCCAGTAAAATACACAAGCTAACCATCAATATTCTATGGCCGGGAGTAAGAATGACTGTCTCGTATAATAATTGCAGGATTTCCGGTGGGTCTGATTTAGGAAGTTGTCCTACCGACCAGAAAAAATAGGGAATTGCTATTGCAAAGGCTATTCGCAGCCAAGCAGCAGCTGTAGCGTCAACAGGCCGAAACAGGAATCTGTCTATTCCAGAGCTCCCTGGATCTTCTCGACTAATTTCCACTAGCTGTATCGGTTATTATAATACGCGTTTCCTCGGATGCTGGAAATGGAATTTTGTAGCGCAGTGACCACTCTAAGTGTCCATCTGGCGGGGTTATGAGACCGGCAGCTTCGCCCGCGCAAAATTCTCGAATCAGTCTTTCGGTCCAATTCAGTCCTGGCTGAGTTCCTTGAAAAGCCTTAGGCGTTGCCAGAGGCGTTCGAGTGCCGTCAGCATTGATAGCGACTACAGTTACCTGAGTCGGCGCGCCTTTGTAGTAGACAAGCATTCGAGGCGTCAGGGCTAGCATTGAGCATAGCAAAATCACTATGATCAATAGGTCGAGTTGACGTGATCCGGTAACAGTTTTCACGAATCTATTTATATGCAATCACTTGTTTATTCCAAGCCAGACGCTCTGATTTTCTTGAGAAGAATTTTTCTCTTCTCCATCCTAAAATCTGATACTGCGTCGCAGGATTTCTCCGGCTAGATCGGAAATAGTAGTTAAAAATGCAATACGATAGACTACTCCAACTTTTTCTTCATGTTCATATAGGTGGGTTCGTAGTAACCTGAATGCGTTCCGAAGGAATCGAACTCGAAGCCTAGCTTCTTGTAGTAAGCTTGTTGTTTTTCGAGTGATAGTCTTACGGATAACAACAACGCTTTCTGGCCTTGATTCTGGGCTCTGCTTTGAACTTCCTTGATCAATTGAGTTCCCACGCCGCCCTTTCGATGCTCGGGCAAAACGGATAGACGATCGAGATAGACGCCTTCGGGCTTCGTCTGGTAGAAAACACAGCCTATTATTTCAGAGTTGGATTCCGCCACGATGGCCTGAGCCTTTTCCAGTTCCTGCCTCACTATTTCAACGGTCTTTCGTTCCGCGCTCGAAGGCGGGTCGAGTTTTCCCTCGTATTCAGAAAAGGCAGCTCTGATCACTGCTAGTAGGATGGAGATCTCGGATTGTTCGTAGTCTCGGATAATGATTGGGAGCGCACTCACGTATAGCGGTTTTTGGTATAGATTTTGTATTAAATATTTGAGGACAAAAATTATTCTCGAGTTTAGCCAGAGTATCTTGAATTTCTCGCGATAATATTAAGGAGGATAGCGACTTCTGCAGGCGAAATGCATCGAATGCAACTGAAACTGACTTTGTCCGTTTCCAGTCCTGAAATTCCCTTCTTTCTCCAGCCGTCTCGATTCGCTTTGCCGTGAAGAAAAACGATGCGGCACCAGTCCTTAATCGCCTTTTCCCAAATGTGGTGGTGAAAGGCAGTCAAGCCAGAGCCATCGGATTTCCATCGGCTGAATCCGCGGCGGAACAGTCTCACGTAATTCACTACGTTGTCGAAGTCCAAGAATATTACCGCGTCAGCCTTGGCGAAAACCTCACCAGGGATCTGCCAAGGATTTGCTTCGGCGATCCATCCTTGGGACGACTCTAGTTGATCGACATAATCGACAACACCATCCTTAGAAGAAAAATTGTCGATTTCGATGTGGTCCAAGCCGAGCTGTTGCGAGAGTTTTTGAGAAAGATGGGTCTTGCCCGATCCCATCATGCCGCAGACCACCCAATTCCCTCGTTCCGTTTTGAATACAGCCTTGATACTTCGATCTATGTCGCTTCGGTATCCAGTTCTTGCTTTCCGGAAGGCGTGCCAAACAACGCCACAAACGCAAATCGCTGTAGCTAGAATTCCAATACTGAAAATGATCACTATGACTGACACCCAGAGGTATTGCTTGCTTCGATTAGCCACTGA
>JANQKI010000074.1 GCA_028281165.1 Opitutaceae bacterium
AGCTAAATCGCTGGTCGTTAGCCCAAGGTATTCAGCTTGGGGTTTCAGCTGTAGTTCGAATTCAGCTTTGGCGCTTTCGAAGGAATCGGAAACTTCGTGCAAGCCCCTATATTCCTTAAGCTTCGCTTGCAAGCGTTGCGACGCGTCTCGCAAGTCGTCAAAACTCGAGCTCGTTAAGCGGAGCGAAAGACCGAGATCACGTCCGCGCAAGAACCCCAAGGAAAATTCCTCCGCGCCCGGGATTTCTCCAATCATCTGTCGTAATGCGCCTGCCACCTGGCGACTTCCGAAATTTTCGCCATGCTCTTCTTGTGGCGCCAACTCGATCACAACTTCGCCAAGTTCAGCTACACCCACCTCACGTGATCCCCAACTGCGATACATGGGCTGGCCTCCCGCCGTTGCGAAAATGTTCCTCACTACTTCCTTGCCAAACTTGGCATTGACGTCCCGCTTATACTGAAGGGCGATAGTCTCCATTCGCCGTATGTGTTCGTTGGTTACTTCGAAGGGCGTTCCCGATGGCATGCGCAAGCGGATCGTTACCTGATCTGTAGGGATTCGAGGATACATGCTAGACTCGATTCGATTAGTCGCTACTAGACTCCAAATAATAGCTAACGTCCCGATGAAAATCGAGAGTGCCAGATAGCGGTGCTGTAAGCATTTTTCCAGGACAGGCTTATAGTAGCGGTCAATGCTCTGTTCTAGAGTGTCGGCTATGAACCTTTGGGCTCGCAAAAGAGGATTCAGCTTCTTTCGGTCTTGTTTGGAGCGACCAATATGAGAACAGTGCTTGAGGTGAGCGGGCAGGATCAGCTTGGATTCAATGAGAGAAAACAGAAGGACCGGCACCACGACAAAGGTGATTTGCTTAAGATTGTTTCCAGTCCAGCCAGTCATTGCCTGTAGTGGATAAAAGGCTACAATGGTCGTTAAAATGCCGAAGGTCACAGGAATGGCCACCTCCTGAGTTCCTTTGATGGAAGCGTCCAGCGGACTGGCACCGGCTTGCATGTGTCGGAAGACGTTTTCTCCAGTGACAATCGCGTCATCCACTACGATTCCCAACACGAGAATAAAGGCGAAGAGCGTACTGAGATTCAACGAAACATCCCATAAATAAAACATGATAAACGAGCCCGAGAAAGCTACTGGGATGCCCAGGCTTACCCATATAGCCAGACTCGGCCGCAGAAACAGCGATAGAACTACAATGACAAGAAAGAATCCTGTAAGAGCGCTAGACGCCAGCGTCGAAAGGCGCGCTTTGACACGTTCGGAATCGTCGCTCCAATAAGTCAAGTTAACGCCCTCAGGCATCGTCAACTGGGCTTCTTCAAGATAAGCCTTCACCTCGTCAGCCAACTGAATCAAGTTCTGATCCCCTGAACGGAAGACATCCACCACCACGCAAAGAGCCCCATTGTAGTTGGAAATCAATGGCGTTTCATCGAAACCATCGTTGACACGAGCGATGTCTCCCAAAGTCAAGCGTGTTCCGTCTTCACGCGTAACAACGACAATTTTGGAAAAATCATCGAAATTGTA
>JANQKI010000081.1 GCA_028281165.1 Opitutaceae bacterium
CGTTGGCATCTCGACCGGCAATATCGTATTCAAGATTCAATAACACGGAATCGCCACGTCGAGGATTGGCTGGCGAGGCGGAAATGCGAAGCGTATCAAGATAAGTAGGAAATTCCGAAGGAGCGCTCGGCTTAGGCTCGTCCAAAGCAGGTAGGGGCATGGTAAGAGACAGGCCTTCGCTTGGAGCCTTGGCCTGGAGCTGAATAGCCCTGCGATCGATACCCTTCTGCTTCGGCAGAAAACGAACCGCTTGATTGGACAGCTGATCTTCCAGCCAGGCTGAGGTGAGCCATTTATCTGAAAGCTTTACGAAATTGTTCTTCGTTTTGTTGGGAGCTCTGACCGTAAGGATCGTTCTGGTCCCACGAGTCGTTTTGAGGAGGACATTGACGTCATGGTCATGCAGGAAATTCATTCCAGCAATCGTAGCGGTGTCCCCAGCCGGACTTTCAAGCATGCCATAATCGTAGGGATTTTTCCCTCTTTGCTGGCGACCAGTGTGGGTTGTTTCGGAATAGTGTAGAACCAAACCGTTGTGTATCACTTGATTGCCGCGCCAGTTCAGGCGCAGAACGACTTCCCTGCCAAGGAGCGCGTCTCTAATATCGAGGATTCTCTCCTGACTAAGGTCATTTCTTCGTCGAGCCGACCCGTCATCGTCAACGGAGTAATCGACCCGTTTAGCAGTGGCGTAGGGAAGAAAAGCAAACGCCGAGAAACCGAAAAGCAGGTATGTGACACGCCTTAAACAAATCGACTGAAGGCCCATAGGTTCAGTCAACCAAAACGGCTTCTACTTTCAAATTTTTTCTAGGGAGCGTTTTTGGCAGCCTCAATCAAATCGCAAAAAGAATTCACTTCAAGAGACGCCCCACCGATAAGCCCCCCGTCGATATCCTCCTGAGCGAGAAGTTCGGCGGCATTGGCAGGCTTCATTGAGCCTCCATAAAGAACGCGAACTTTCTGGGCTGCAGATTCGTCGTAAGCTTCCGTTAAAAGCTGACGGATAAAGGCATGAACTTCCTGAGCCATTTCTGGCGTAGCCGTTTTTCCGGTACCAATGGCCCAAACGGGTTCGTAGGCGATCACTACGTTGTTTAATGCTTCCTTGCTGACGCCGCCCAGTCCACCAAGTAGTTGCGTTTTCACGACATCAAGCGTCTGCCCAGCTTCTCGCTGCTCTAGCGTTTCGCCAATGCAAAGGATGGGGTGCAACAGATTCTCCAGAGCGAACTTCACCTTTTCGTTAATGAAGGAATCGCTCTCACTGAAGTATTCGCGGCGTTCACTATGGCCAAGGATAACGTATTTCGCGAAGACGGCTCGAAGCATTTCCGCCGAGATCTCCCCCGTGTAGGCGCCACTGGCCTTTGGATACAAATTCTGAGCCCCTAGTTTAACTGCTGTCCCTTCAATCGCTTGAGAGACCCGATCCAAAGCTATAAAGGTTGGGCACACGACCACTTCCACCGATTCTTCCTTCTTAACGACTTGACCGATTCCAGCAGCCAATTCGTGCCCCTCGGATGGGGTCTTATTCATTTTCCAGTTACCGGCAATTAGATATCTGCGACTCATGATTCAAAGAAAGAAGAAAGCATTAAAATCTAGAAAGGGGGAAGCATATTATTTCTGATCAAGCGCAGCTACGCCTGGCAAAGTCTTGCCTTCGAGAAATTCCAGGCTCGCTCCCCCACCCGTGCTGATAAACGATACCTGCTCGCCATAACCCGCCTGCTTAACGGCTTTCACGGAATCTCCGCCTCCAATGATGGAAAGGGCGTTCTTGTTGGCCGCAACTGCTTCCGCAATGGCGAAAGTTCCTTTATTGCAGGCATCGATCTCGAAAATACCCATGGGACCGTTCATGAGGATCGTCTTGGCTTTAGCGATCTCGGCTTTGTAAAGCTCGACCGTCTGTGGTCCAATATCGACGCCTTCCCAGCCATCAGGGATGTTGCCATTCTCGTCGCTGCTGCCAATATTGCCGACACTGAGATTTCCAAAGTCGAGGGAATCGACCGTGACGTTGTCGATAGGCAGGAGGAAATTGACGCCTCGTTCCTTCGCCTTTTCCAAGGCGGCTTTGGCTGTATCCACTTTATCAGGCTCCGCCAAGCTATCGCCTACCGTCTGGCCTTGGGCCAAAGCGAAAGTGTAGGCCATGGCCCCTCCAATGAGAATGGTATCCGCTTTGTCTAGCAGACGATCGATAACCGTGATCTTGTCGCTCACCTTCGCTCCACCCAGAATCACGACAAAGGGAGATTCGGCAGACTCGGTCTTCTCTCCGAGAAATTCCAGCTCTTTTTGTATCAGGTATCCAGCGACAGCTGGCTTGAGGCAGGAGGCGATTCCTGCCGTAGACGCGTGGGCGCGATGGGCTGTTCCAAAGGCGTCGTTGATATAAAGGTCACCGAGCTTAGCGAAGTCCTGAGCGACGTCAGAATCGTTCTTCTCCTCGCCCGCATGAAAACGAACATTCTCGAGCAGGGCGACCGATCCAGAAGAAAGCGCCGCCACCGCTTTCTCAGCAGCCTCGCCCCTACTTTCAGGAATAAAGATAACGGGCTGACCCAGTTCTTTTGACAAAGCTTTGGCAACGGGCTCGAGAGAGAATTTAGGATTGGCCTCGCCCTTGGGTCGACCGAGATGACTGAGAAGCACAGCAGTACCTCCTTCATCAATCACTTTCCTAATGGTGGGCAACGCTCCAAGTATACGCGTGTTATCAGTAACTTCGCCGTCCTTTAGCGGCACATTGAAATCGACGCGGATAACCGCCTTTTTCCCTTTCAAATCAATATCGTCAATCGTCTTTGTCGCCATAGCCTAGTCCTTGTATAGCCAATACGTCTTGTTGGAAAACCGAACATCGAACCGTTTCGCTGATCGGCTCGAATAAAAAGAAAAAAGTCCTTTGCCTGAACTAGGCAAAGGACAGAAAACCATATCACTTAGAATGCCGAGACTCTCTTCAGAAGATCGACAACGCGGTTGCTGTAGCCCCACTCGTTGTCGTACCAGCTGACCAGCTTGAAAAACGTATCGCTCAAGCCGATACCAGATCCTGCATCGAAAATCGACGAGGCAGGGCAATGGATGAAGTCAGAAGACGCGACTTGATCCTCGGTGTATTCAAGAATTCCCTTCAAAGGACCTTCAGCGGCTTCCTTCATTTTCTGGCAAATCTCCTCGTAGGAAGTAGACTTGGTTGTCTTAACCGTCAAATCCACAACCGAAACGGTTGGAGTCGGAACGCGAAACGCCATGCCAGTAAGTTTTCCCTGAACTTCGGGAAGCACGATGCCAACCGCCTTAGCTGCTCCGGTAGTCGAAGGAATGATGTTCATGGCTGCCGCGCGACCGCCTTTCATGTCTTTCGGCGAAGGGCCATCAACCACCTTCTGCGACGCTGTATAGCTGTGCACCGTCGTCATCAAGCCCTCTTCGATGCCGAAATTGTCCAGCAATACTTTGGTAACAGGAGCCAAGCAATTGGTAGTGCAGGATGCATTTGAGATGAGCGTGTCGTCGGGACTCAAGTCATCATCATTCACACCTAACACAACCGTCTTCACGTTGCCCTTACCCGGCGCGGAAATCAGAACTCTCTTGGCTCCAGCGGTGATGTGTCCTTGAGCCTTCTCGTCTTGCACGAAGAGACCGGTCGACTCGATCACGATGTCGATTCCAAGTTTCGCCCATGGCAAGTTCGCAGGCGCTTCACGCAAGGCCAAACACTTTATTTTCTGGCCGTTGACCACCAAGGTGTCGTCACCCTCGGAAGAGACTTCGCCGTTAAAACGCCCCTGCGTGGAATCGTATTTCAAAAGGTACGCTAGATTCTCGGCGGGCACGAGGTCGTTCACGGCGACTACCTCGATCTGGTCTCCCAGGAGACCCTGGTCGACAATTGCGCGGAAAACGAGACGACCGATACGGCCAAACCCATTGATAGCTACTTTTACAGCCATTTTTCTTTGTTGTTTGCTGATTAACGTGTTTATTTAAAAAAGTAAACCTGACCCAGAGGGTCACAGGAATCGGGAGTACATGGCGCCCCTAGAAGAAAATCAAGCGTTATAGCGCTACATGTTTTTTACAAAATCGTGACCTCAAAAAGACGTCTAATCCCTAGGAAAAGCATCAGTAATGAAGCTAATCGAAATTCGGTTTTTCAGCCAAATTATCAAAGCCTCAAACCTGGCTGATCCAAAGACCGATACTGAGTGGTGACAGATAAAGTTCGTGGCTCACCCTGTTTTCGATGGCGTTTGAATCGTCACTCAAAAAGCGTTCGTGGTTGGCAACCTGAGTCCATTCGTAGGAAACCCAATGGCCTAGCATTGTAATAACGGCATGGGTTTCGGGATTGATAGCGAACAGAAGACGTTGCGAACCATAGGCGCCGGAGGCATTGTAAACGCAAACCAAGCTGTTGCTATGAGGCGGATGGATGAAGTAGTAAAAATCCTCATCGACTCGCGAAAACTGCCGCAAAATGGATCCCTTTTCCGATTGGCGAAAAGCAATCCACTCTCGAAAGTAGGTACTGACTGAGGAGTAATCGAGTATCCGACGATAGTCCAAGGCGTTGAGGTCTCCTCGCTGATAAGTGTTTCGCTCTCCTTGTTTCGAGGCCATGAAATCCATACCGGCATGGATCATAGGGATGCCGACAGACATCATCAGCACGCCGATCATCATCCGCGTTCTACGAATATCATTCGCCGTAGGGGAAAATCCATTACCATCCTTATTTTCGGTGATCATATCGATCCATACTCGATCATCATGAGACTCGAGGTAGTTCACCGTTTGAGCCGGCCAAGAAGCATAATAAACGGGAGATCCTTTCAAGAAATATTCAAGGGTCTCTCGCCCCCCCTCTCCGCAAATATAGTGGCGTACGAATTCTCGGTAACCATCATTCCACGACGCATAACCCGTGTCGCGAAGCTCCATGCCGATATGGCCCCGGAAGCTCCAAGGCTCAGCGATAAGAATAATATCAGGGCGAATCGACTTTAGCTCGTATTCAATTTCCTGTAGCACATCTTTGCCAATAAGATCGGCAAGATCGAAACGAAATCCATCGACGCCGTAGAATTCGACGAGGCGCTTGAGACTTTCGATGATAATGCGTTTGGCCATGGGAGCGTCGCAGCGAAGATCGTTGCCGCAACCGCTCCAATTGGTTAGGGAGCCATCGGCCGCCAGATGGAAATAGTAAAGCTTGTCGATGCACATCAAATGAGCCGGTTCGCCCACATGATTGTAAACAACGTCCAGAATAACGGCAAATCCCTGTTTCCTTAAATTGGATACAAGATCGCGAAATTCCCTAATCTGCGACCCATGTTCAGGATTGCTGGCATAGGAGGAAGCCGGGGAAAAGAAATTAGCCGTCATATATCCCCAATGATACTCGTCGCGGGAGCGGCTGTCGTTTTCCTGAATAGGCTGCAACTCAATGGCATTGACGCCAAGCTGCTTGGGATAGAAGTCGTCGCTTAAAGCGAAATCGGAAAGCTCCTTAAAACCTGGAGGCGAGCCGTTCCCTCCACGGGCTTCAGGCAGTTTAGTTACAAGATCCTGAACATGGGCTTCCAAAATAATGAGATCCTGCCACTGCGGAGCCCGGAAGTCAGGATGCTCAAAGCCTTCGTATTGGGAATCGTCGACAATAATCCCAGGCCCGTGACGCGAGACAGTGGCTTTCGCGTAAGGATCGAGGATATCCATATTCGCGTCGAACATGCTATAGGGACTGGGTGGTCCATCGAGTCGAAACCAGTAATAGTAACCCTCGAGATTTTGGTTGATTTGAGCCTCCCAAACAAAGTCTGCGTCTTTGCGCATCAGGACCCATTCCGCATCTTTGGGGCGGGCGAGGTCCTTGAAATAGCCCACCTTCACCCATTTGGCTCGAGGGGCGAACAGTCGAAAAATCGTAGCTCCACCTTGCGGAATGGCCCCAAGCGGCTTGTCCGATTTCATATCGAAGAAAAATGGACCCGGCGAAAGGTAGACGCGTTGCGTTTCATTGCGAGCCTTGTAGACTAGAAAATTGTTCTCCGAGAGATCGACCGGCTTTCGCAAGAGAAATCCAAACCGATGCCTTCCGGTCAATCGAGGCGAGAACGTGTAGTTGAAATTTCCATCCGCATCGGCTTCCACATTGGGGGACTCCACGCCCACCGCTAGCCAGTGATGGTTTTCAGTAACGAACTTGAAGCGACAGCCGTCCTGGCAGTCCAGTTTGTCGAGCGGACAACGAAAAACTAGAACACGCTTGCCCATAAGAATCTCGAATCGAAGACACCAAAATTCGTCGCCAACGGCATGCTGCCAGCCATTAAAGGATCCAGCGACATAAACCTTAGTCGTTTCGTAATCGATTGCCGGATACTCTTCTGGATCGAAGACGAAAACGACGTCGCCATTTTGATCTACGAAGTAGTGGCTCTCGAACGCATAGTCGCTTGCCGGAAGAGGATGAAGGGTCATATGTCCGAACAACTTGCCCGCCATCCTAATGGGCGGCAGTCGACTGGCCTTCCAATCGTACAATAGTTCGACAATACCTTCATTCAAGGAAGTCAAAAAGGCCTTCGCAATTCGATTAGCTTCGTGAGGATTAGACATGCCGTTGTTTATCGAACAAAGCAAGACTCGCTCCAAAGCAAGCCACAACCAGGAATCGGCTTTATATTAACAGTAGTGAAGCGCTATCCGCCCTTAGTTGCCTGAACGATCGAGATTGTTGATCAAATCGGCTGTTTGCTCAATGCACTGTAGATAGCGGTTAAAACAGTCGGAGATGTCTAGTTCCTCACTCGAAATGATCCCATCCCTTAAGTCGGCAATCGTATCGAAAATACTGACGTCATAATTGACATGTTTGCCCAAGCTGCGAACCGCGTGGCGTTTTCGACGCGGAACGTTTATCTCGAAAAAACGAAGGGCCGCTCTGAAAAGAACTTGAAACGGGGAGAGCGAGTGGATCATTAGATCGGCGATTTCCGGCTCTTTAGTGGCCGTGAGCAAGTAGCTTTCCCTGAGCTGTATCAGTTTACCCTTTAGCTCATGTTCTAGCTGGAAGCGCAGATTTTGCTGGCTGATTGGCAATTCTCGAACCACGTCCTCTCCATAGAGCATCCGATGCCCTTCTTTGATATCCAAAAGCTCGATGGGAAAAACGTCAGAGGATTCCAAAAGCCGCTCCCTCGTAAAGAGCAAAGGCGGTGGATTCCCACACTGTGCCCATTCTTGAGTCAGCGGACCGATGAGGTTGAGTTCCTCAATGCCCAGTCGATCGCAAACCACCAAGACATTGAAGTCTGAATACTTTTCCGAACGCTCTCCAACGGCGGCCGACCCGTATAAAACAACTGACACAAGCCTATCTCCAAGAGCTTCAGTAAGTCTCTCCGTAAGCGCATCAGGAGTCATTGTCTGGGAAACCAAATTAGAGATGGCCATTGCCTAGCAGCCAATGAAACGAAATACCAGCCTGCTCTTCAAGGATTAGCAGAAAGTTAAGGGAGTCTGTCACAAGGAGAAACGAAGACTATTGCATCTGTGACTTGCTCCATTCAATAGAGATGATTTCTGCCATTTTATGAAACGGATCCTTGTAGCCATGTCAGGCGGTGTCGACAGCAGCGTCGCCGCCCTTCTGTTGAAGCGTGAAGGCTTCGACGTGGAAGGCGCCTACATGAAGAATTGGATCAATGAGGACAACATTCTGGGTGACTGTCCTTGGCAACAGGACATCGAGGATGCCCAGGCGGTGGCGGAGGAGATCGGCATTCCGTTTCGAGTGGTGAATTTGATGAAAGAATATCGCGAACGTATCGTGGATTACCTATTGGACGGCTATCAGAGCGGGATCACGCCCAATCCGGACGTGATGTGTAATCGCGAAATTAAGTTCGGAGTATTCGCGGATTACGCTCTGAAAGAGGGTTTTGAAGAGGTGGCGACTGGTCATTACGCGCGAATTCTAGATGAAGAGGACCGAAAAGACGTGCTCGAGGGCCAGGATAAGAACAAAGACCAGACCTATTTCCTTGCCCTGATGAAAAAAGAGCAAGTGGAGCAAGCCCGGTTTCCGATAGGCCATCTGGAAAAGTCTGAACTACGAAAAATCGCCAAGGCGGCGAACTTGCCAAACGCTGAGAAAAAAGACAGTCAGGGCATCTGCTTCATTGGAAACATTAAGATGCAGGACTTTCTCAACGAGTACGTGCCTCGGAATCCTGGTCCCATCCTACGAGCTGATGACGGCGAGGAGCTCGGCCAACACAATGGCTTGCATCTCTTTACTATCGGACAGCGAAAAGGTATCGGCATTCCTTCCAATGCGGATTTTCAAAACTATGTAGTTGTGGGAAAGGAAGGTCGCCGCAACGCTCTTCTCGTTTCGTTTGAACGTCCCGAAGCTCCTGGGCTCTACGCCTCGCGATGCCATGTGAGCGGATTGAGTTTTTTGGGCGAGGCCATCAAGGACGAGAGCCGAATCGAGGCTAAAGTTCGCTACCGCGATCCACGAGTTTCTATTCAGTATCAGAAAATCGGTGACAATGAGGCTCTCGTTGAATTCGAGGAGCCACAAAGAGCCCTTGCCCTTGGACAAATCATAGCATTCTATGATGGCGAACGCCTTCTCGGAGGAGGAGTGTATTCAAAGATCGACTAACTATGACTAAAGGCATAGCCAGTCACAGGACAATCCAGGTATTTGCCAACAGAAGTTCGGCATGAAAGACGTTCCGGACAACAGGCAAAACCAATCGAATGAGACTCTCCAAGCTCTCTATCGAATCAGCCGAGTTGGCAATTCTTCGAGCAGCGCGAAAGAAGCCTACGAAGTGATCATGCAAGAGATTAGGGCTTGCTTCGATCCTTTCGCCGCCTCGATTTCCGTTATCAGCCCGGACAGTGGTTTGCTGGAAAAGGAATACGCTCACGGCTATTCGAATAACATTGAAGAACTCGCGCTCCACGTGGGGAAGGGAATAACCGGAAGAGCCGCTTTTATAGGAGAGCCCATCCTTTCGCCTGATGTTGAGAAAGACCCCAGCTTCGTAAAGCTCATCGAGGGCGTGCGATGCAAAGTAGCCGTTCCTATGATCGCCGACGATCAGATCCTGGGCGTTATCGATATCGATAGCGATCA
>JANQKI010000098.1 GCA_028281165.1 Opitutaceae bacterium
GGTCCGCACATGAAAAACGGCTCGCCATCCGACCATCTCAGCCAACGCGGATTAGCCGGATCCACAATCAGCATCCGCTTTTCGGCGGCATCCAGTTGCAAGCCCAAGCCTCCCCAAAAACTAATTACAGCTAAAACGCTCCAAACGAAAAGAGGTAGTCGATATTTCATTTTATATATAAGTCAGCCTAGGCAAATACAAAGAAGCAAATCCAAATTGCCGGGATCCTTAATCGCTGGATCTTACGAATGGAAGACAGGTTTGCTTACATTTCACGTGAAGATAAAGGGATCACAAGGGAATCCAGTGGATTGACGGTGTATCGGAATTAATTGCCGAGCCAGTCTCATCTAAGGCGATCGTCAAAAAATCTGACAATGTAACTCATTGCCCTGCTGCAGCTACGGCAACGGGCAGTGCCTTTCGTACACCAATGGCATACGCGGTGCTTCGTTGGACCTAGGTATATTAATGCCGGAAAAACTCGCCATTTAGAATAGTTCCAACTCTCCAAAATGAAGAAAATCCATCATCTCGTTCTAACGGCCATCGCGCTCGTTTTTCACTGTTCATTTGCCCCCGCCACAAACACATCGTATCCAGAATTTCATCCTGTAAAATTTAAAGTTTCGATTTTTGGAAACGGTTACTTCCTCGTCAAAAGAAACCCGGACGACACAGTCTCGTTCGCAACCCGGAGCGGAGACTTCGAGCTGATTGACACTCCCAGCCAATCAAACCTACTCGCCCATTCGAATGGCTGGTTTCTTCAGGGATTGAACGACGGGGCTATCGGTTATCACGTAGCCGTAGACTCCGAGGGGAATTGGTACTTCACTAAAGTCCCAAATGAGTTGGGTGGCGCAATTGTCCCAACCCGCCTCGGAAGCATTTCGCTAGACTTCGACCCAACTCGCGCTTCGGAGCATCTTGAACCTTACAATCTCAACTCAGATCATCCCAGAAACGCGGTTTTCTATGTCAATCGTCTGTATGATCCGGAATACTGGAATGGAGTTCACAATATTGGCTTTGTAGAGAGGACGAACAGGGTTCAAACTCGTGGATGGCATACATTCGCCATGGATGCCGTTGCCGGTCTCCTTGAAAGACGCAACGAGGTCCCAAACGGCGCCCAGTTGCTAACAGACCAGCAAATATCGCAAGCCGTTAGCAATGACTTCTTCTTCTCTTTGTATCCAGAACAAGATCACGGACTTTCGGGAGTTGAAATTTCTGAAGCCCTAATAACTTTAGGAATCCATAATTTAGATACAATCGAGTCTATACAGAATTTAATCCCTCATTCAATTGAAGCGGCTAGATTGCGGATAAACCAAGCTCGAAGCTTGCATGCCCCAAAGTTAACCAATTTCTCAATAGACCCTGTGGGGATAATTCGCTTCTTTCTCTCGGACGGAAACTCCTTCATAAGAGCTCGTGTCCTCATAGCGGATTTCAAGAAACCCTTCGAACTAGAACCTATAGAAGACGGCCTTCTTTCATGGCCACCTCACTACATCCTTGATAGAGAAGCCCCTATGGATCCTTCGGCTGAGGGCTATTTTGGCAATCCTGGAGATTTCGTTCTTGGAAGGCTTTTGCAAGGATACACTAGTCTGCCGGAAATCAAACCTGAACTGGATAAAGTTCATTTTTTGAATACGAAAGGAAGCGGATACTTCAGGCTGATCGATCTAGCTGACACGACTCGCTCTTTCGTGTCGAAAGAGGTTTACTACCGAATCAATGAAGCTGACGAGATGGTCGATCTTAATGGTTTTCACCTCGAAGGTCTTTCTGGCGGAGCTGCTGGGTACCATGTTTCAATAGACGACCGAGGCAAGTGGTCGGTTCGCCAGGATGATCGCCCTGAGCTTGGCACTTCGCCGCCCTTTGAGATTTCTAGTATCAATCTCAGCTACGATCCCTTTTCGTCGGTTGAAATCCTAGACATCGATCGTGAAGGAGAATCCGAACTCCGGCGTAATGGGGTTTTCTATACAAACCAGCTAGTCGACTTCACTCGATGGGATGGAGAGCATAGCGTTGGTTCGGTATACATTGGCCCATCGAGTATCGAAACCAAAGGCTGGCATGCGTTTGCCGAGCAGGCAGTGGCAGCCATAAAGGCTCAACGCGATCTCGCCCCCGAAAACGATTTGTCCGACGAGGAAATCGAGCAAGCCGTTAGCGATGACTTCTTCGCCGTTCTTTTTGAAGATCAAATCGACGAACACGGTATAGCGAATCCGAATTCCAATGATAGAGGAGCAATCAATAGGATTTTAAATGATTTCCAATCATTAAGCGTTTCTCCATACATAATCCGCGCTATCCACGAGCAGTTAATACCGCAAAATTCAGAAGAGGCTAAGCAGATCGTCAAAGACCTAAGATCTCGGAATACGCCTACACTTGAACGAACTGAGACTAGAAAGAATGGAGAGATTGTTTTTCACCTTAGCGACGGAATCGAGTTCGTTAGAGCCCAATTGCTTCTAATGGATTTCTACCCCGAAGACCAAGTACAGGAATCTGGCAATGGTCTCCACTCCTGGTCTCTCGGCAGAACGAGAACGCCAGAAGAACAAGCTTTTAAATTCCTCCAAGCCCCCAACGTAAACACTGTAGGAGAAATTGAATACAGTGACGATTTGGTTGGCGATTCGGCTCGTTTGATCAATCTATCTGCAAGAGCTACGATTGGCGAAGGACATCAGTCGCTCATAGTAGGAATCGTTCCTAGAGAACCAATAGAGCAGACGACTCTTGTTCGCGGCATCGGTCCCATTCTTGAAACATTTGGAGTCGTTGACGCTCTGCAGGATCCGCGAATCAGTTTTTATGGAAATGGGAAGCTGCTCGATTCAAACGAGAATTGGGGTGATCAAGCTTGGCCTCAACCTTCAATCATCAGTCTTATTTCAGATGTTCTTGGAGCTTTCCCCATTAATGATTCTCCCAAAGAGTCTGCTATGTTTGTGGACATCGAACCTGGATTGAATTCCATTGTTACGAGCGGCTCCGAAAATGACTCTGGAACAGGCCTGACTGAAGTCTTCTTTAGGGGGAGTCACGAACAAGCCCAGCGTTTCAGTAACGTCTCAGCCAGAGGGCTTTCACAGCCAGGCAATCCACTTGTTTTGGGACTGACAATCGAAGGCGACCAACCGTTGCCCATCATGGTCAGAGTGCTTGGGCCTGCGCTTCAACAATTCGGATTACAGAATTACAATGAGTCTCCCCGGTTAGAGGTCTACTCCGGTAGCGTCCAGGTCGGAGAATTCGACAAGGATTCGAAACGCCCCACATTCGATCCGGGCAGTATCGGCGCATCTTCGCTCTTCGAAAACACCCCGGAAAATGTAATTGTTAATCTTTGGCTTGAACCCGGCGTGTACACTTTTGTCGCTCCCACAGTCGGCAGTAGTCCTGGCCTCACCCAAATCGAGGTCTTCCTCATTGACTAAACGATTTGGGGAAGAAAGGGGTCAATAATCCGCCGCTGCAAAAATAGTAGCTATTCACGCTCGAAAGACATATAGCACAACAGGACGTCGATCTGAATTTTTCATGCTGCAGGCTCTGTATTCAGTTGAGAGCATGGTACTTCATTTGAGAGACGATTCAGAGTAAGCAAATCCAAAGAAATCCTAACTAGCGTCTGAACAACCCTTTGGTCGTCGTGAACAAGATCAAAAGTCGCCCCCGCAACTTCAAAAACTTACCTTGTATCTGAATTATCATTACGAATGTATCTCGCGAGAGGCAGTCGAGAAAGACCAATTCAAGCCATGCCCGAGATTTCCATTCTGAGAAGATTCACAATAAGCGGGCTCCAAACTTTCACGACAACCGATGAGGCTTGCAACATAACGGGGAGGATATTTAAAAATCATGTAAGTTTATTGTCATCCCTCTAGCCCCAAACGAACGCCCTCATGTCAGATTCAGAAAACCCGAACGAAGCTAACGAAACCCCTCCAGAGTCCAGCTCTGACCAAGAAAATTCAGGAAACGAGATCTTCAATTTCAACGAGGCCCTAGCGTCTTTCCTCAAATACCTCAAAGAACCCAAAACGCTGCTAGATACCATTGTGGCAATGGTCAAAGGGTCGCGCGAATTCTTTGCTGAAGGAAAAGATGGCGACCTCAACCATGCGGCAGGTTTCTACCTGTGCACTGTCGTATACGGCCTCGCTTTTGGTTTTCTTGGAATGCTGCTCCAATTAAACATCTTGGGCGTATTTTTTGCCATCCCCATGGGTCTTTTGGGAGCAGTGATCGCTCTCGCAATCACTACCTTGGTGGTATGGCTGATCGTTAAATTCGTCGGGAAGGGAGAAGACAGCTTCTTAGAAGTAGCGAAGCTGGTGATGATGCTATCCTGGACGGGTTTGATCGCCAAATTTCCCCTATTCGTTTTTCTGCCCCTTTTCCTCCAAGGCCTCTTGACCATTGCCGGTCTGACCCTGTTCGCCTACTTGCTGATTCCAGCGGCGACCGAACGTTTCAAAACGAAAGAGACGACCCATGGGGTGGTCATTTGGGCAGTTACCGGTGTCTTCGCTCTATTCATACTGGGCGGTTCCTTAATCGGGACCGGAGCCAACTATGCGGCGAGCTCAGCAGAAAATGCAGCCGAGCGAGCTCTCGAGCAAGCTGCCGAAATGGAAAAGGAATACCTGGAGAAGCTTGAGGAGGAACGCGAAGCGGCCAGCAAGGAAGCCGCTGCTCAACAAGCCAAGCAGGCAGCGGAACTGGCCAAGCAAAACGAAGCCGCCAGTCCGGACAAGCAAGTTAAGAACATTCTGAAACAGCTGCGAGATCTCGGCGAAGTAGAGGTGCCGCGCGAGCTGAGGCAGGCTTTCCGAAAACTAGGCGACCACACCAAGGGAGCCGATTTCTCCAAGATCAAAGTAAAAGGCTTGGACTTGCGCATGATCGATTTGACGGA
>JANQKI010000123.1 GCA_028281165.1 Opitutaceae bacterium
CAAGACGAATACTGCCAAAATAAAAAGGCAGGAACTCGTGGTAAGCTATTTTTCAATGAGTTGCAGGATACCCTCGACCATCAACTCAGGCTGCTTCCAGGGAATGAAATGGCTTATTTCCTCATGGAACCAAACTTCGAGTCGCTCTTCAGGCAACATACGCGAAACAAAGTCTGCGTTTCCAGGATCGACCAAAGGATCCTTGCCACCTTGCAAGACAATTGTTTCCGCATCGATATTCTCCCACAAAGGCAACATGTCCCGAAGCTCCTGTCTCAAGTTTTTCAGCTCCTTGTTCGCTTTGGATAGAGCCTGGGGCACCATCCAGCGAATGAGAGTCATCCTTCCCAAGGCCTGATACCACTTCGTACGCTCCAATTCAGGATCTAAGGTAGGCGCTACAAGAAAGATCCCGTCGATCCGGGAAGGATAATCCATTGCCACTCGCGCGGCGATAGGGCCTCCTAGCGAATGCCCAACCAATATAGTCTTTTTATCGGATCGATTAAGATCGAGCAATGGCTTGATAGCAGCCGCTTGTTCCTCTAAGGTGAGAACTAATTCGCCGGCATTCGATTTCCCGAATCCAGGGCGATCCAGAGAAACCATTCTAGCTACCCTCCTCAATGAGGGATATTGCATAAAGTGCCGGAAGTTTCCCCAAGACCCAGGAGTACCGTGAATAAAGATAACCAGCGGTAAATCAGCTTCCCCCGTATCCATGTAATGGATAAATGCTTCACCAAATGGAACCCTTTCACTATACAAAGGAGAAGGAATGGTCTCAGGCTCGTCCTGAGCTAGAACATTGCCAAGCAATAGAGTGAAACTTGCCCCCAAAAGAGTGAGAAGAAACAACCAAAAGCGTTTTCGACCCCTAGTTCCCTGCAAGGCCATAGACGCAAAGCTACTGCTCGAGCTTGATTCGAGCTAGTCTCAAACGATAAGTGTACCCGCTGCAGAAGAAAACGCTGATGATCGCTCCTGGCATCATGGTCATCCATATCTCAGGCGTACCCGCCACAAAATGGGCGCAGAAGACAGATCCGTTGATAATCGCCAAACCGAGAGGAACCGTAAGAGCTCCATTCGCCCCAACCCGTTTGAGAGCTATATACATCCGTCGCAGAACTTCAGCGGAGACAAAGGTCGAAATGAAGCTAATGAGGCCCTGCGTTATGCCGACCTGGACAACAGCGCCGTAGCCATATGCCCAGTTGACATAAACTCCCCAAGCGATGAAGAAAAGGGAGGCGGCTGCAGCCATTAAAATTGATTCCCAAAAACCTTTCTTGGGTTCATCTTCAAAAGGAGCATCTACAGCGTCCTCTTCGAATGAATTTGCCATGACTAATTAGGAGATTGATTTATGGGAAGCGTTCCACGCAAGTCGACTGCATTTAAATTTCGTCTGGAAACGTCACATGAGTCGACGTTATTTTTCTTCTTAAACTACTCGGAAACGGATTTTGCTGCAACAAATCAAACAAAATAGCCATAGTACCCCTTCTCACTCAGAATTTGGCCGAATTTTCAAAATCCTGCTATGAATAGCCCGCAAACCAAGCTGGTGGATCTTGAACAATCGATCAAGAGCGCGACGATGCGTTCTTTTTACAAATTGATCCGTTATCCGGTGGAAAAAGGTTTAGCGGTGGATCGGCTAAATCAGAAAAACCACGAGTTTTTACAGGAAAGAGAGACTCGATTCGCCAATGATAACTTCTTTGATGCCGCTCTCAAGAAGCTAGAGATTAGCTACGAGGTATCAGAGAAGGATTTAGCTCGAATACCTGCGGAAGGGCCGATCGTCTGCGTAGCGAATCACCCTTATGGTGGCGTTGATGGCCTCATCATGGGCTCCATTCTGACCTCTGTGCGGGAAGACACGCGCCTGTTGGTGAATTATCTCTTGGGAGCTTTCCAGGAACTCAGATCCTGGACCATCGAAGTGAACCCCTTCCAAACGCGCAAAGCCACAGCCATGAATCTAGGTCCCATGCGATCTACGCTTAAATGGCTCAAAGAGGGGCATTGTCTGGGCACTTTTCCAGCAGGTGTCGTCTCGCACTATCATTTCGACAAACGCGTCGTCACAGATCCGGAATGGAATCCTAACTCAGGAATCATTGTACAACGAAGCGGAGCCACCGTGGTTCCCATGTACTTCGAAGGGCGCAACACTACCCTCTTCCAAATTCTGGGACTGATTCACCCGCGCCTCAGAACCATCTTGCTTCCAAGGCAGATGCTGAACAAGCAGGGTATGACGCTGAAAGTTCGTATTGGAAAACCCATTTCACCTCAGAGAGCCGCGCGCTTCGACACTCCGACGGCTCTCACCCAATTCATGCGAGCCAGCTCCTACATTCTAGACGAGCAAGGAGACGAAAAGAATAGGAGCGCCTCGACAGATCGAAAAATCGCGGAGGCAAAGGCGAAACAAGAACCGATTGCCGAGCGCCAGCCTCTTGAAAAGCTGTTGCAAGATATAAATGCTCTTCCCGAAGAGGCTCTTCTTTTCAAAAAGGGTTCGTATTCAATTTATGGAGCAAGCGCAGTGCAAATTCCTCATATTCTGGAAGAGATAGGCAGGACACGGGAAGAGACATTCCGGCCCGTCGACGAAGGCACTGGCAAGCCACTCGACATCGATCGTTTCGATAAGATATATAATCACCTTTTCATGTGGGACGAGGAAACGCAGGAAATAGCCGGAGCCTATCGCTACTGTTTCGTCGACAAAGTATTGGAATCGCACGGCGTGAAAGGTCTGTATTGCAATACTCTATACGATTTCAAACCGGAATTATTGGCCGCTCTAAATCCAGCAATAGAAGTGGGAAGATCGTATGTGACACCCCAATACCAAAAAAAGTCCGCCTCGCTCGCTTTAATCTGGAGAGGCATAGGCGAACTCGTTTCCCGAAATCCTGAATACAAAACTCTTTTCGGCGCGGTCAGCATGACCGACAGCTATCGCAGTCTATCCAAGTCGCTTATGGTGGAGTATCTGAAGAATCACAAGCTTCACCCCACCCTCAAAAATCTAATCAGCGCCCGCGTAAAACCACGACTCTCGAAAATCAAGCGATTCGCCAATATCGCTTTTCGTTCCGCCCTTCCAGAGCTGGACGATGTTTCTTCGCTAGTTTCAGAAGTCGAAAAGGACAACAAGGGCGTCCCCATTCTGCTTAAGCATTACCTCAAGCTAAACGGAGTAATTCTATGCTTCGGAATCGATCAAGCCTTCAGCGACGCTTTGGATGGTTTCATTGTAGTCGATCTCCTCAAGACCGACGGAAAGTACCTTCGCAAATACATGGGCAACGAAGGCTATGAGCGCTTCGTAGACCATCATAAGAATAATATTACGCCAGAACTCAAAGCTGCGATTTAGCCAAGCAACGAGCAAACTCTTGGCTTTTAGACCTCAAGTTTTTCTTGCGACTGGAAAGCCTGCATGAGCTGCCTTAGCTCGTTTAAGGAAGACGATGGAAAACCTCGGCTCCTGTTTGCATGGCCAATGCGAAAGATCTCGTTCCAAAGTCTGAACATGGTTCGGTAGGCATACAACAAACCATGCTTCGGGTCATACATGTGAGTGGGCTCGGAGACCACTCCATTTAATTCTACAACTTTGAAATTCTCGCCTTGTTTAATCGACTCTAGCGAATCAACGCGAACATCGTAGCGCCCCACGAAAAACCCATCGAAAGATTGGCTTAAAGTATCGAAGGCGGCTTCAAGTTCCTCAGTCCAAATATCATTGGCATCTAAAAAAAGCGACCCTCTTGAGTGGGTGCCAAGGGACGCCAAGGTAAAGGTTTCGCCCACAGGAATTACTTCGTGCAGACAGTCCTCAAACTTGGCGAGAAAGAAACGAGCCATGCAAACGGCTCTTTGATCGTCTAGAATAAGTTGCTCCAGAGTTCTGACTCCATCGCCAGTAACATAAGTAGGAAGTTTCGCGGTTATCGAGGGCACACGACCTCTTTCGCTATCGGGATGCCGCATATAAAAAACGCCAAACTCTATACCAGGAACATATTTCTGAGCAATCACGGCTTCGCTACTTCCCTCCAGATAGCGAAAGGCTTCGTTCTCGTTATTTATAATTCCAACCCCCTTTCCACGTTCGCCAAAATCTGGTTTTAAAACGATGGGGAACGACAAGCTATACTCGTCCATAAAGCCTCTCAGCTTGCCCATTTTTTCTTCTTGTGAAAGCTCGCTGGGAATAAGGACAAACGTCGCAACACGTTCAGGCAGGTCCATGAGACCTTTTAAAATTTCGCTTTTCGACATCAAGGCGACCCCTCCATGAGGAATGCCTGGATTCGCTGCCGTAAAAAGGGTGAAACCCTTGTAACGAATTCCTAAATACAAAATATAGATAGCAACGGGAATGTAGAAAACGGACATCGGCCAAAATTCCCATCGGACCAATCGGCGCCAGGAAGAGTAAAGCAGCCGTCGTCGACGGTAGTCGGACAGTTGGTAGGCGAAATAGCCGAGTATTAAAAGAACGCCTAGCGAGAACCAAAGCATCGTGAGCCGTTATCCATTAGTTTTTGGCCTAAGCCAGCAAAAACGCAAAAGCCGCAGGAGGGCTTAAATTGTTCAAAAACCTATTTCGATCTCTCGATTGAACTAGGAAACTGACAACGAACCTTTAACCTTCCTGTCACACGATAAAGGTAATTTCGTATTACCTTGCTTGGATCGAATAATACTTGGAGATTAAGGTCTTCAAACTCAAAATGAAACTACTTCATGTTCACTTTATTGCTTTAGGGTCTGCAGCGCTAGCTCAAATGGCAGACGCAGATGTCTTTGCAAGAACTGCCGGGAAATGGGCGCTTAAAGAGATCGAGATCCCAGTCGCCGTTAATGCAAGCATCCCGACTGATGATTTTACGCTTACGGATACTGAGATTACGGTGAGCGATGTTGCTACCTATGACGCTACCATAAATGATCCCATCCCGGAATTCCAATCAGGACAGGTTCTGCTGGTCGGCCCTGCCCTGCAAGAAATTGGATTCCTGCCCAATGGAGCCAACATGGCCTCTACCTTCTTCTTGGCGGAACAAAACAGTGTTTTGGCTCATATCTTCTCTGACGCAACAAGTCACATACTTGCAGTCGCCGTAAAAGAGCCGGATTCCATCCAGCTTCCCGACCTCGCGGGGACTTGGGTGAGCCACTTTATTGAAGTCCCAAGAACGGTCATCGGTGGTCAGCTTAGCTTGCCATTCGATACCGCAGCGGAGTCGGTTGCTGTCGATGCGTCTGGTGGAGCGGGTGGAGCCGGAACCTTTAGTATTGTAGATGGCAATCGCGTGAACTTCTTCAGCGAAGGAGAAAACGAGCTGTTCGTCGCCAACGAAGCCAAAGACGTTCTCATGACTTCCAATACCTTCACGGAAGGACTAAGCCTAGCCATTCTCACAAAGTCTCCCGACACACTTGCCGTCGAGGAACTCGCTGGCACCTGGCAGGTGCTTTCCATTTCCGTCCCCAACGTAACCAATTTTCTAGGACAAAATGCCAATAACAGCGACTTCGAAGGAGAATCGGGAGAGATTGTCATCAATGATCAGGGCGAAATCCAAGGACCGGATCCCGACACTATTACTATCAATCCAGACAATACAGTTACGTTTACAGACGTAGATAATTTTGACGCAATCTTTAGCATCAACGCCTCGAAGGATGTTATGGTAGCTTCTTTTTTCGAGTCGGCCCAAATAACGTTCCAAATCGCTCTTCGCCTTAAGGAGGCTATTATCAATCGAGCGCCCACCCTCGTCATGAAAGCACAACCAGATGGTAGCTTGGCAGTAGAAGCTCTAGGTTCCGGGGCTCTGGAGCTATTAAAGTCGACGGATCTAAAAAACTGGGAACTGATCCCGGTAGAGGTTGATGGTCCGTTCCAACGCCCAATAGATCCGAATCCAGGCACCGTATTCTATCAATCAATACAATAAGAAATAAAAATGCAGGAGCGACTTTCGTAAGTCCTCCGTAGCTTAAGAGCGAAGGACGGAACGCCGCGATTATTAACGATTTATCGCAGCGTAATCATTTCCTGGCGTTTCTCGCAGAGATCCGCTCCAAAAACTTCAACCTGACCTTGGGGGCAGAATGCATCAACAGCGGCTCCTGCTTAATTTCAAGACCGTCACCCGCCCTTTCCAGCAAGCCCCAGCCAAGCGGCAGCTCCTTTTCCGACTTAACGACCTTCGCTTCAACCGCCAGAAAGCAGAAGTTTGCGCATCCGTACCTCGAAATCTTGGAAAATTTAACCCCGTGGCTCAGTCTTCGCTCGACTTGCTGCAGACGCGAAAGCAATGCATGCCAGGTATCGTGACGAAAATTCGAAAAATCATAAGCATCGTATTCACGAAACAATGATTGATGCAAACGACAGTCAGGTAGATGGATTGCCAGAAGACTTTTCAAGGAAGCGATTCGCTTCAGAAGATGGTGGCTCTCTTGAGAGGTCGAATCCTCTCGCCCGGCATCTTTTTGAAAATCCGCTCGCGACTGCTTGCATTCCACAATGAAAGTGTAGCCAGGCTCCGCAGAGTATTTCGCCATTGGCTGATATCCAGCAACGTCGACGCGATAATTGGACAGCGGGATTCGCGTCTCCGTAGCTACAATACAATGATGTCTTTCTTTTAGCCAGGAACGAGCTAAGAATTTCAATTCGCGATGCTTTTGCGTTTCTCCACTTCGAACCGTTTTCTCCATCAACTCCATGGAAACATAATAGAAGATCACTCGGACATTCGCGGTCCGTCACTCATCTGGAAGGAGCGCTTGACGGGCTAAGCTTGCCCCATAGCTTCGCTCCATGAACCTCGGTTTCTTCGCGTCTCACGGCGGCAGCAATATGCAGGCGATCATCGACGGTTGCCACAGCGGCAGTATTCAGGCCACTCCATCTTTGCTCATCTGCAACAACCGAAAAGCCTACGCCGTAGAAAGAGCCCAGGCGGCAGGTTTCAAAGTCGAGATTATCAATGATAAGACCCATCCAGAGGATACGGATCGCGATCAAGCCATGGTTAACGCTCTAAGAGAAGCCGAGGTAGATCTCATCGTTTTGGCCGGCTACATGAAAAAAATTGGCCTGCTGACGCTAGCAGCCTACAGCAATCGTATCCTGAACATTCATCCTGCTCTGCTTCCCAAGTTTGGCGGAAAAGGCATGTACGGCATGCGCGTACACGAAGCCGTGATTGCCTCTGGAGAAACCGAATCCGGAGCCACCGTTCATGTAATCAACGAGGAATACGACGAGGGGCCCATACTCCAACAAATGAAAGTTCCTGTACTTCCGGACGACACCCCCGAATCGCTGCAAGAACGAGTCCTGGAAAAAGAGCATATCCTTTATCCGGATACAGTAGCGAAGATAGCGAGAGGGGAGATTACGTTGCCGTAGAAAAGCAGTTCTCAGTCAGCTAGATGTTGTAACGTTGCCGGCATGCCATCCGTAGCCTACTTGGACGCCTTTTGCCCGCCTTCGCCAAGCCGTAGTCTCGCATTCATTTCCTCGCGATTGGTCCGACTTCGCCCTTGAGGCCTACGTCGTGACAGCCTTCTACTCTTCACTTTTTTGCGAGCGAAGGCTGGTAGGGCCACCGGGAATCGAACCCAGATCTAAAGTTTAGGAAACTCTTGTTCTATCCGTTGAACTATGGCCCCGAGAATAAGCCAATTACCGGCTTAATATTCACGGTGTAATGCCCAAATTAGATTAACCTGTAAAGCTGAACTTAGAGTCGAATTTAGCCTTTTCCGCTATTGACAAGCCTTTGCTAAGTTCTACTGTTCGCCCTCTTCTTATGAGTACCGAAGAGAAAAAGAGCCAAAGTTTGACGCCGCAAGGTCTCGATTTCACCCACGCCCATATCATGAGCCGCTATGTGACCGAGACCGGTAAGATTCTGCCGCGCAAACTCACTCGCCTGTCGGCTAAGCAACAACGCAAGATCAAGAAGACCATCAAGCAAGCTCGCAATCTGCTTCTGATGAAGTAACGAGTGGTCGACAGAGCAGGAATGGGTTGACCTGCTTCCGAGAGCCAAATGGCAACGATATTACAACCTACCGATGAAAACTTGCTCCAAATGAGCAAGTTTTTGCTTTCTGGAGGGCTCGTTGGCATTCCTACCGAAACGGTCTACGGCTTAGCTGCAAATGCTCTGGATCCGGAGGCCTCAAAGAAAATCTTCGAAGTAAAAAATCGACCTTCCAACGATCCTCTTATTTGCCATGTCGCCTCTCAAGAAGAGGTGGACCAGATTTGCTTTCCGACGGATCTCGCCCGGAAATTATGTGATGCTTTCTGGCCGGGGCCACTCACGGTTATCTTAAGAAAGAAATCCGTTGTGCCTGAAATCGTTACAGCAGGGCTAGACTCGGTCGCCATCCGCTGCTCAAGCCATCCCGTAATGAGAAGCCTGACGCGACTTTGCGAATTTCCCATCGCAGCCCCGAGCGCCAATCCTTTCGCCTACATCAGCCCTACCCGAGCTGAGCACGTCGAAACTAGCCTGGGAAATAAAATAGAATACATCATCGACGGAGGGCCATGTGAGTTTGGTCTAGAGTCCACTATAATCGATGCTAGGGAGGAAAGCAGTCCAAGGATACTGCGCTACGGAGCTCTGAGTCCGGAGGAAATCGAGGACGAGCTTGGCATGGAAGCGCAACGTCCGGCAAAGACCGCGTCGGATAACATCCCGCAAATCGCGCCAGGAATTCTGCCGAAACACTATAGCCCGAACAGCAAACTTGAAGTCGTATCCAAAATCTTAGATCTCGAAAAGATCGCTACAGAAGACGAAGACACCGCCTACCTGCTACTGCAGAAGCCTCGCTTTGAAACGGAAAGAAATGTCTTCTGGCTATCGGAGTCCGGCAGACTGCAAGACATTGCAGCCAATCTATTCGATGTACTCAGAAAAATGGATACAATCGGCTTTAGCAGGATAGTAGCCGAAGAGGCCAAGGAACTGGGTCTTGGGGTCGCTATTAACGACCGTTTGCGCAGAGCTGCCCAGGATTAATACGAGATCGTTGCTGAGAAGCGTACGATCCGTTCCACATCATCCTCGTCGAGCTGTTTCAAACTGCCGCTACGAAAAATATAGCCACCGGAAAAGCTAACCGAATCAGATGGAGTAAAATTAAAGGCCGCTTCGCTGCTGAACAACTCTTTGCTAGGACGAAAATCAAAATCGGCTAAGGTGTGAGCCACGCCAATGTATGCCGACCACTGATCGGAGAGCGTGTAGTCGCCTGCCACGGAAATCGTCTCGCTGCCAATAATTTCGTTAGCCACCAGCGATGGACGCGTGGATTGATTAAGCGACAAAATATATTGAGCGTCCGTATCCGCATTCCAGATCAGTGAAGCATCGAGTTCGAAAGCGGGTTGGCTATCGAATCCATCCATTTTGAATACACGGCTTCCAACCGTCGCTTGACCGTAGAGCGTGTCAGAAAGCTCCCCACCCATTCCGATTTTGAGAACGCCTTCGTCGGACTGACGGAAGCCATCGTCACCTGAGTACGTTGCTGTCGCCAACTCAGCTCCTACCAGAAACTCCGCCTTTTCGCCAATCTCTGTGCGAATTTCAACCGGCACAATGGCTTGTTCAAGCTGTGAAAGATCTGGAGCAGCCAGGATTGACGTCGAATGCTGCATAGCCGCTGTAACTTGATACGTCTTCCCTTCGCCGAAGGACCGAGTGAAGAGGGCTTGGTAATTCGTTCCGTCCAAAAGACGGGCTCGCATAAGTCTTTCGGGATCCGACCAAGGAGATCGCCGCAATCGATATTGCACTTCGCCCACAAAAGGAAAATCGGAAGCGCTCCAATCGAAAGCCGTGTAGCGCGTTGCCCCCGACCAGATAGCATCGACGCGATGCCGCAAAGCCATGGAAAGCCCGGAGGCCTTTGCAGAACGGTACTCCCGCGGAGAAACGTAGTCGGCCCGCTCCTTTAAACTGTATTCCAAAGCAGGAGGGGCGGCCTGAGCCGGATCAATCTCTCGATGGGATTCAAGTTTCTTCGGATCTGCGTTGCCCAAAACGGCAAGCCCGCATAAAGCAATCAGCGTGAGCCAACGAAGGGTCTTGTCTACGCGAGAGGCAGGCATCGGATGGAAAAATTTCTTAATCTAGTTTGATCGGCAGTTATGATAGATAGCTAAGCGCCATCAACTATCATAGCAGGATTAAGACCTATATCCCAACGCGAGACAAGCCTTGATGCAGGATGACTATAAACTCAGCCGATTGGTCTAAGTCTCTATAGTAGTCTCTTCGTCCGAGGATTCCGACTCAACCTCCTCAGGTTCAATGACTTTTACTTTAGCCATCACCACTCGCCGCTCATCAATCACAGAGGCGGTTATTTCCAGCCGATCGATTTGAAAAACTTCACCCTGAACGGGCATTCGGCCTAGCTCGTATGTGATCATGCCTCCGAATGTAGAAACTTCCGATGCTTTCAGCTCGATTCCGAGCATTTCCGAAACGTCATGCAAAGGCGTAAGCCCGTTAACATTGAAATAACCCTCATTTTGAGGCTTGATCATGACTTCTTCCTTATCGAACTCGTCTTGGATTTCTCCGACCAGTTCTTCCAGTACGTCCTCAAGTGTGATGGCCCCAACCGTACCCCCAAAATCGTCTGTAAGAAGGGCAAAATGCTTCTTCTGCTTTAGGAAAACTTGGAGGACACGTTCAAGCGGATCGTCCATAGAAAATCTAACCATGGGACGCGTGATATCGCCCAAACTGATCTTCTCCGCTAACTGACCCGTGTGAAAGACGTCTTTAATATGAATGATGCCGATGCAATGGTCTAAATCGCCTTCGCAAAGAGGGAATCGCGTGTGACCCGTTTCCCTGGCTATTTTGAGATTCTCCTCAATGGAGTCCTCGGTATCAAAGTAGCGAAGTTGGTTGCGAGGAATCATAATGTCGTGGGCAACCAGCTTTCGCAGATCGAGCGTATTACTGACGATGTTTTCGGCGAGTTCAGGCAACTCGTCCCCTTCGCTAACGATCGAGCGAATTTGGGCTTCCACATCCAGAACATTCAAATCTAGAGAGGGATCGATTCTCAAGAAACGAAGAATCAGGCTTGAAGCCGTGTTGAGAAAAACGGCGTACGGCTTCGAAATGAATCGGAAGAACTGAACGACGGGAACAGAAATCTTTAGCGATTGAATAGGATGCTGCAACGCTATCGCTCGAGGCGTAAGCTCTCCCAAAATAAAATGCACCCCAACGGCAATGATCGCAGCGACAACCATAGCCAAACCAAGCGAAGTGATTCCCGAACCGCTGGAAATAGCCAAAACGATGGGGACCAGCAAAAAACCCATCGCAATCGTACTTGAGGTAATGCCGAGACGAACAACCTTAATGCTGTCGCTCATGTTTTCCAGCAGAGTCGAAATGGATTTCGACTGCTTGGCCTCTTCCATCTTCCCGCTACCAAAACGAGTGAATCTTAGCTTAACCAGACTGAACTCAGTCGCCACAAAGATAGCGTTGAGCAGCAGCAAAACAACTAATGCAATGGTAAGAAGAACGAACTCGGTCGTGGAAAATTCTATCACTGGTGTGAGCGAATAACAACGATCCTCCTGATGTCTCAGGAGTTCAAGAAAGAATTCAGTGAAGCCAAGGCTCTTTCATTTTCCTCGGGCTTGCCCACCGAAACGCGAATCCATTCCGGCATGCCATAAGGAGCCAATGGTCGAACAATGACGCCATCTCGCTGCAAAGCGGCAAAAGCGGCTTGTCCGTCCTGAACGTTCACCGTCACGAAATTCGCCGCGCTTTCAATGTATTCAAGATTTAATGACTCAAACCCAGTCTGAAGTTGAGCTAAACCAGCTTGATTGGCGAAACGACATTGTTCGACGAACGATTCGTCCTGCAGCGCAGCAATGGCGGCAGCCTGGGCTACGGAATTCGCATTGAAGGGTTCGCGGGCGCGGTTGAGAAGTTGAATCAGCTCGGCAGCCGCATAGCCATAACCGATTCGCAACCCGGCGAGCCCATGGATTTTGGAGAAGGTTCGCGTGCAGACTACTTTTCTGCCGCTTTGAATCAACGGCCGAAGGTCGATCGTCTTATCCTGGTATTCCGCATACGCTTCATCAAAAACGAAGATTACGTCCTCTGGAAGCGAATTGATGAAGGCGAGCACATCGGACTCGGAATTAGCCGTTCCGCTGGGGTTGTCCGGACAGGGTAGAAAAACGATTTTGGTACGATCCGTGACCGCCGAGGCCATCGCCTCAAGGTCGTGACGATAGTCGACCATAGAGATCTCGATCGGCGTTCCACCAAAGAGAAGCGTCACTAGCTTATAGACGATAAAGGCCCCCTTCCCCATTACCGCTTCGTCTCCTTTATCAATGAAAGCGTGCCCCAGCAATTCAAGAACCTCGTTGGATCCGTTGCCGATAATGAACTGCTCGGGATCGAGTTCAAATTTCGCGCCTAAGACTTGCTTTAAGGCATAGCATCCACCATCTGGATACAATTGCATCTGATCGACGGCGGCTTTGGCGGCTGCTATCGCCTTAGGCGAAGCTCCCAAGGGGTTCTCGTTGGAAGCGAGTTTCAGAATAGTATCAGGGTCCAATCCCAACTCCCTAGCCACGTCATCGATAGGTTTGCCTGGCTGATAGACGGGTTGAGTCAGTAGTTCCGGTTTTACGAGATCGGCGTAGGTTGGCATGTGAAGGTAGGAGCGGCTTTATGCCGCGATCCAGAATTACCGCAACAAGTATCTTTTCCAATTGATTGGCGGAAAAAACCCGACAACCATTTCATCCAGACAAGAAAAACCCGGGCGAATCCCCATCCGCCCGGGCCCTCCTCTAGTTTTCTGGGTTCCTCAAATCCACACCAGAAAATTTCGTTTCCACATGGATCACAATG
>JANQKI010000258.1 GCA_028281165.1 Opitutaceae bacterium
TCTGAGCGCCATAAAGGGAAGCGACTATCATGAATTTGAGCGGCCGGGTTCTGTTGACTTTGTCATCGAAGATACAGGTATTGGCATTAAAAAGGAGGATCTCGGTCGATTGTTCGAACCGTTTATCCAACTTGAGAACACCGGACATTTCGGTCGAGAAGGAGCGGGGTTGGGCTTGGCGATCGTTAATCGCATCGTCGAGCTGATGGGCGGCGCCATCGAAGTTGAAAGCGAGAGGGGAGTTGGTTCTCGTTTTGCTGTCAGTTTCCATTTTGATCGACTTATATCGGCAGCCGAGTCGGAAGCCGAGATGCTGCGAAGCGAGATCGAAGTCGAGACTTTAAATGCGTTTGGGAAACGTTTCCCTCTTAAGGCTTTGATTGCGGACGACAATCCGATGGTGAGGCGGCTAGTGGCTCAATACATGGATTCGCTTGGCTATCAACCCGACCTAGTTGATGGAGGCGGCCCAGCTGCGGAGAGAGGGCCCGACTATGACTTGGTGATTATCGATTTGCGAATGCCTGAGATTGATGGCCCTCAAGCGGTCGAAATGATTCGGAAGAAAACGCAAAGCAAGGACCATCCTTGGATTATCGGCGTCTCTGCAACGCTAGCCGAGGCGGAAATCGAGCGAGCTCGGCAGTCCGGAATAAATGATTTCCTAGGAAAGCCTTTCTTTGTTGAAGGCCTGATGGAGCGAATCAAAGCGATTCCGCATCTGGCCGAGTTTGAAGTTGAGGAAGATAGCGATGTAACCGAAATTTCACTACAAGCTTCTGCTGCTGAGGATATCTCGGTTCCAGGCGAGAAACCTGATACTTCCATTACGGGAGGTGGAATGGGGATCTTTTCTCCTGAGCTAGTCCAGTCCGCTGTGTGCGAAGTTTATCAGCTGAGCGAAGAAATGAGAGCCGCTCATGAAAGCGAGGACTTCGATTTCATTCGAGAGAAGGCTCACTATATTTCGAATACAGCTATGGCCTTGGGCATCGATAGTCTGTACATTGACAGCAAGGCTCTTCAGAAGTCCGCCGAGGAAGAGCATAAGGCTGAATCAATTCAATTGCTGGAGCGCTTGGAAAAGAATTTCGCAAATTGGGAAGCGAATGGCGGATAGCCCTTTGGTGGGCTCTTTTCATTACTTCTAGTCGAGTAAGAGCCTTTATTGAGTAGTAGCGCTTACTGTCCCGTAGAGGACTGACTGCAAACGGACTATGTCTCTTTGGTTTGCCCTTATACGGATCCTGTCTTCAGCCCGATTGCGATTCGTTTACAAATTATTTATACTTCGAGCCATAACAATTTTTTAACTTAAATACACACTGTTCATGGAATCGAAAAGTACATCTAGAGCTTCAAAATCGAAAATTTCACTTTGGATCAACCTGACTCTATTCGCTGGCTTGATGGTGATGAGTGGAATTGGATACTACCAAAGCTTGTTATCCGGAGCGCTTCTATCTCATCATTTTGAGACGGCTACTTTTTCCTCGATCCATTTTTTGACTACGCTTACTGTTTTCGGAGCTTCGTTGGCTGCCTGCTTTCTTCTGATACAGAAGAAGAATCGAAGCGAGGCTTAAGCTTTATACAGCTTTTGAGGCCGACTCACTTTGTTTTGGGGCGAAATACCTTCATCAGCTCGTCATTAGATTCGAGATACGCCCCTCCAATTAAATCGATGCAATAGGGAATCGCCGGAAAGACCGCTTCTAGATTTTCTTTGATAGCTTTCGGTTTCCCTGGGAGATTCACAATTAGGCTGCTCCCTCGTGTTCCCGCTGTCTGACGCGACAGAATGGCCGTGGGCACGTACTCGAGCGATGCGGTCCGCATAAGTTCTCCGAATCCAGGAAGCATTTTTTCGCAAACCGCCTCTGTCGCTTCGGGAGTAACATCTCTCTTAGCAGGCCCTGTTCCACCCGTCGTTACAATTAAACTACATTTTTTCGTATCGGCGAGTTCTATGAGCTTTGCTTCGATCTGATCCTGTTCGTCCGGGACGACGGCATATTCGGTCTCGAAGGGAGTGGTGAGCCATTCCTTAAGCAACTCTAGACAGGTTTTGCCGGGAATGTCCTCGTATATGCCTTTGGAGGCTCTATCGGAAATGTTGATGACGCCTATTCGGGCAGAATTTTCACTCATGGAAATGCTTAGGTTTCTCGACCATTCTAGGTCGCAGCGTTATGGGAAATGTTATCGGGCTTAACAACCTTGTTTTTGAGGGGTTGACACATTTGCCAGTCGATAATGAGCTATTCGTTTGATTCGGTGTCTGAAGCTGGGTCTGGCGAAAAGCGAGGACACGGCGAAAGTCGAATAGCGATATGGCAATGAAAGAGCATAATTTTCTCGAGGTCGTGGATCTGATCGTCAAAGAGGACGACAGGTACGGCAAAGGAGGCTACGTCTTTCTGAAAAAGGCTCTCGATTACACGATTAAAAAAGAACGTAAGAGCCAAGGCAAAGTGGTTAGCAAGCAAAGGCATGTCACAGGCCAAGAGCTGCTGCAGGGAGTTCGCGAATATGTTCTAGATCAATATGGTCCTATGTCCTACACGGTACTTTCCGATTGGGGGATCCATTCCTGCGAGGACATCGGGGAGATGGTCTTTAACCTAATCGATTACAGCGTCTTCAGTAAGAACGATCAGGACTCGAAAGAGGATTTCGCTTCGATCTACACGTTTGAAGAGGCCTTTATTAAGCCATTTCAGCCAGCTCAGCGTCGCTTGAAACGACCGCGCTACCGTCCTATCGAAACCCTTTAACCTTCACCCTGCTTACATTGCTTTCCAACAATACGGGGAGCTTCCTTTGCAGGCTGTCATTGACGGCTCATTAATTTCTCAAACGCATGTCAGAATCCCCACGCTCACGATCCTTTGAAGCAAGCCAGGAACTTATCGCTCCTTTATTGAAGGAAAAGGTTGATCGTTATGTTCTTCCTAACGGTCTCACCGTTGTCATGAAGCCTTCAAAGGCCGCTGCCGTTTGTTCTGTGCAAGTCTGGGTAAAAACAGGGAGTATCCACGAAGGCAAGCACCTCGGAGCGGGCATCTCCCATTTTCTCGAGCACATGCTTTTCAAGGGAACGACGCATCGAGCCGGCCGCGAGATTTCCGAGACGGTGCAATCGGCGGGTGGATACATCAACGCCTACACGACGTTTGATCGTACCGTCTACTATATCGATATTCCATCGGAGAATGTGGATGTCGCTTTGGATGTTCTTAGTGACGCCATTTTCCATTCTACGCTTCCTGAAGACGAAGTGGAGAAGGAGAGGGAGGTCATCCAACGGGAAATCGATATGGGTGAAGATGATCCTGATAGTAAATTGACCAAGGCCTTGTTTGAAACCGCCTTTCGCAGCCATCACTACCGATACCCAATAATTGGCTACAAAGAGGTGTTTTCACAACTCAATCGAGATGATTTGTTTGCGTACTATAAAAGTAGATACGTGCCTAATAATATGGTTCTCGTTATCTCTGGCGACTACATTGAAACTTCGATGAAAGCCAAAGTTGAGAAATACTTCGGAGCCGAATCACGCCAATCCCTCTCACCAGTTCTCTTGACGAACGAGCCAGCTCAACTCGCCTCCCGCGCGCGCGAACTGTTGGAAGATGTTCAGGTTACCCGTATCGGACTTGGTTATCAGGTGCCTGGTCTTACTCACGAGGACACGCCTATTCTGGATACGTTATCCATTATTTTGGGGCATGGTCATAGCTCGCTCCTGAATCTGAGATTGCGTGAGGAAAAACGTCTTGTTCACAACATAGATTCCACAAACTGGACGCCAGGAAGCGTTGGCGTTTTCTATCTCTCACTGCTTTGCGATCCTGACAAGAGCGAGCTGTCTGTGGCAGAGACGCTGAGTTTCATTGAGGGTTTGCAGGTTGAGGACTTTAGCGAGGAATTGATCGACAAGGCGATACGGCAGTTGCTCGTTTCGGAGGTAAACGCTCGCAAAACGGTCAGTGGACAGGCTTCCCGACTGGGAGCCGCCGAAGTTGTAGTAGGCGATATCGGCTATGCGGGCAACTATTTGAAAACCGTGTCTCGAGTGACGGCTTCCGACCTGCATCGTGTATTGAAAAAATGGTTGCGTTCCGATCGTTTGACCAAGGTCGCGATGAACCCAAAGGAAGAAGGAGAGGCGGGTTCAAACGATGTTGCGTCTGCTGGATCGGGATTGGAGTTTAACGAATCGAAGCAGGAAAATGGAAGCGCGCTTTTATGGAGAAAGGATGATCGACTGCCAAACTTGCATTTCCGCTTCGTGATGCAGGCAGGTTCGCTTTTCGAGGGTCCGAATAAGCAAGGTCTTACATCGTTGCTGGCCACAATGCTAACGAAGGACACGGAGCATAGAACGTCAGCTGAAGTCGCTGCCGCCATTGAGGGAGTGGGAGGCAATTTCTATGAATTTTCCGGGAATAATAGTCTCGGTTTGGCCCTGGAGATCCTGCCCTCTGACGTGGATCTTGCCCTGGATTTGCTGGAGCAAGCTCTTTTGCATCCAAAGTTCGATGAGACGACGTTCGCGATCGAAAAGGAAGCCCAAGTAGCGACCATTAAAGAGCAGGAGGACGATATCGTCTCCGCTGGTCGTCGGGAATTGCGGCGCAAGTTTTTCGGCGAGCATCCTTTTTCCATCAGTGGTTCTGGATCCTTGGATACGATAGCTGGTCTTGAGGTTGCCGATCTTAAGAGCTTTCTGAAAAAGATTTTCGTATCCGAAAATGCATGTCTAGCCGTTTCCGGCCAATTTAATGAAACGGAATTGCTGCCGAAGCTGGAACGTTTTCTGGCTCATATCGATCAAGGCGAAGTCGAAAATCCTGGCCTGACTTTCCGGAAACCAGCCGAGACAGGTTCGCATCGCAAGTCGATGGACCGCCATCAAGCAGTCGTTTTTCATGCGTATCCAGGCCCTGGGTTGAAGGACGATGATTTTTATGTTTCGGAAGTGGCGGACGAGCTCTTTAGCGGCATGTCGAGCGTGCTTTTCGAACGTGTGCGGGAAGAACTTAGTCTGGCCTATTTTGTTCGTTCATCTCGTATTATAGGACTCGATACAGCCATGTTCTTTTTCTGTGCGGGTTCCTCGCCCGAACGGTACGGAGAAGTCATCCAAGAGCTTGTAAGAGAAAGAGATCGCGTAGCTAATGGCGAGGTGGAAGAATCTGAACTGACTCGGTGCAAGACTCGTTTGAAGGCGGCTCGGCGCATGGGGATGCAAACCAATGCCGCTTGCGCAGGGCAGGCTGCAATGAATGTGACCTACGGATTGCCGGCCAACGATTGGCGTAATTACGACGAGCGAATCGAAGCGGTTGGAATTAAAGATCTACAACGCTTCGCGACACATTACCTGAACGATGCCGCTCGTGTTGAATTGGTAATCGGAGCGGTTTAGAAATCTCGTAGTTGATTTCTGGTGATCGATTGAGGGCCTTGGCCGTTCCTGCCTTTTTGTAAAAAAAGGCCAGGCCGTCAATGAAACGGCCTGGCAGGTGTGGGTGTGTGTTGTGTGTGTGTGTGGGTTGGGAGGGAAATTCTCCTTAAGATGATGTAGACTACGGCGTTTCATAAAAATTTCAAGTAATTCTTAATTTCAATCGGGCTCGTATCCACATTTTGGCATGTCCACATTTTGAACATATATCTATCAGGGATTATGAATAGGTCTATAGGGGCTTTGATTTAGATAGATTACCCCTCTTCCAACCGTTTTTGTCGTATCAGGATTTATCTCACGGCGTCTGAAATCGGATTTGGTGGGCAAATTTTAGGCGCGGTCGTTCTATTTCGTTTTGATTTGGAATGTCGCCCAGCCCTGGACAGGCGTTGTCCGAGCCCCTGTGCTAGGCTGGGTTTTCAGTTTAGCTAAGTTTTCGGCATTCTACTTATAAGAATTGCTAAAATCGCTTCGAAAACGGATTTCGGTCTTTGACAAACTTATGATGAGCTCCTCTTTATAGTGTTCATGAACACTAATAGAGGGGGTCTTACGCCGAGGCAGGAAGAGGTTCTGGAGTTTGTGCGTGAGCGGCGGAGCGTAACGGGAAACATGCCGTCGACTCGGGAAATACAGCGGCATTTCGGCTTCGCCAGTCAGACGGCGGCGGTAAACCACCTCAAAGCTTTAGAGCGGAAAGGGGTTCTGCGGCGCTTGCCTGGAGATCTAGTGCCGCTGGCTCGCCGCGATTATGCGGATATTCCGATACTGGGCAGTATCCCTGCTGGACAACCGACGTATGAGGAGGAGTTAAACGAAGGTTGTCTGGCGGTGGATCTGTCGTCGGTAGGAATTCCGCAAAACGCTCGCACCTTTGCGTTGAAGGCGCGTGGCGAATCGATGATTGGCGCTCACATTGAGAATGGCGACTTGGTCATCATGGAGTTCAAGGAGCCGCGTAATGGCGATATCGTGGCGGCCTTGATTGATGGGGACACGACGCTCAAGCGTTTCATAACGCGCAATGGCAAGCCTTACTTGAAAGCGGAGAATCCAGCTTATCCCGACTTGATGCCTGCCAGGGAGCTTGTCATCCAAGGCGTGATGGTCGCTTTGCTAAGGAGGGCCACGTGAAGATGGGGGGAATGGAGCTTTGCCCGGTCGCTTTTGCGGGGCGGCGAAGCGAAAATCAGAGCCAACCGCAGTCTGCCGCTCGCGCGGCAGACATGCGGATTGGCGCATCGAATAAAGATGTTTGCTACAGGGAAATAAAGGTAATCGAGGGGCTCGATGCTCAGCCGATCGCCACTGTGATGGAGGATCGAAGCAACGGCAGTAGAGATGCGGCCAGCATTGGCGACTTGATCGCGTATCTAAAACTAAAATACGATATTGGAGAATAGGAAATGGATAAACGAAATAGGCGAATCATTATCGAAGACAGTCGTAGCCACAACATGCTCAATCGGCTCTTGATGACGCAGCGAGAGGTCTTGCTCAGGCGTCGTCGTTGGTTGCTACTGGCTAACAACGGGATGTTGCAGCGCATTGTCGTATCGGAATCCGCATAACGGAACGTCCATTCGACACGGGTCCGGCGGCCTATGTAGCATGAGGGGGTTGTTCGCTGGTTGTATTAGCGATTTCACGACAGGTTTAATCATTCTGTCTTCCGTTGTTCTTTACTCTTTACGAATCGCTATTCTTGGATATGGGTACTGCTGTCATTTCCCTGCCGGAATATGCTCGAAAAAGTTTCTACCTCCCAAGCTGTCGTAAATCTATTTACGGACCGGATAAAGTCTGGCCAGCTTAAGCCAGGCGAATCTTTGCCAAGCGAGAAAGCCCTTCAAAAGGAGCTTAAAGTGAGTCGTTTTGCTCTGCGGGAAGGTCTGGCTCGGCTTAGCGCTCTTGGCATTATAAAGGTTATACATGGCAAGGGCGCGGTCATTACGGACAATATCAACCCGATCTCGCTCAAGAACGTCTTCTTGCCGATGCACCCTAACCTGCGCTCGGAGACGCGGGAGCACCTGCTTGAAGCGCGACTCCTCCTGGAGGGCGAGTTGGCCCATCTGGCTGCTAAGCGTCGCACGCGCGAATATCTGAAAGCTTTCGATAAGATATTGCAGGATACGCGTGACGCCCTGGATGATCGGGAGAAATTTGGCGTGTTGGATATGCTATTTCACCAGACTATCGCCGAAGCGGCGGGAAATAGCTACTTGCTGCAAATGCACATGGTGATTCGGGACCAGCTTCAACCCGTCTTGGTCAAGCATGCTGGTACCGAGGAGAAGCGTCAGCTGATCTTGGAAAACCATGAAAAAGTCTATCAGGCTATAAAGAGTAAGGCCCCGTCTAAGGCCCGTTCTCAAGCGATAGAGAACCTCAAGTTTTTCCAGGAAGACTACGAGTGACGTCTCGTTTTCGGGGTTCTTCATTGGCTCTTTTGTCCAGAACGAACCTTCCAAGTATGCTATGTTTCACAGAATCAGCCCGTTTCCATGAGCGAATTGGGAAATTTTTCTCAAAGCGCGGTGACCGTTTTGCAAAGCGTCTTACTTCTTCTAGCCTCATCCTGACTCGAAACGTTTTTTGAGCTGTTCCTCTTTCAAATTCTACCATCTCAAGAGGGCTTTTGAGATAAAAACAGCAACTGGTATGATCAGTATAATAATTCAAATAATATATTGACAGTGCTTGAGCTGTTTTGCTTAATCCGCCACTGTTTTGTGGACGGTTTACCCCAATTTAAAAACCCTCAAACTAAACGATAAGTAACGTATCCTGATATGAACTACAACCCTCGTTCAATCCTTAGATTGTCGTTAGTTGCTGCTGCGCTGCCATTGTCAGTGTTTGCCCAGGACGATGAAGACGACATCTACACGCTTATGCCATTCTCGGTGACTTCCGAGCGTGAGCAGGGCTACCGCGCGACGACGACGATCTCGGCGTCTCGCTTGAATGTGCCACTCGACGAAGTTCCCGTTAATATTCCCGTGATGACGGCAGACTTCATCGATGATACCGTAAGCATCACCCAACGCGAAGCTCTTGAATGGCATGCAGCCGTTGAAGGCAAGAACGTGCGTGGTTTTGGAACGGAAGAATTCTATCGCCATGGATTCCAGCATTTGTCCGACACGCAAGGCTTCCTAATCCAGAGAATGGAAATCGTGCGTGGCCCAACCGCTATTCTCAGTGGTCCCATCCATCCCGGTGGAGCGATCAATGTGATCACCAAGCAAGCTGTTCTTGGATCCGACTTTGGAGAGGCTCGTTTTCAGTACACCTCTGCTGAGGATCATTCCTATCGGAATATCGGTTTGGATGTTAATGCCGGCAATCTTGGGCCTGAAGCCGATTACGGCTCGACGCTCGCTTTCCGTTTCGTAGGAGCTTTCCAATACGATTCTGGCGCGGGTCCGCACGTAAACAAGAATTACGGTTCGTTCATGACCTCGGCTCGTTGGCGTCCGTTAGAAACCACTACGGTCACGGCTGAGTTCTATCATTACAAGCTAGACTCGGATAGAACGGATCAGTTCGCAGCCATGAGGTTGAACATGCCTGTTGATCCGAATAACGGAGCCCAGCAGCCTGTAGCGATTGCCGCTCGTGACCAAGGTCTGGATATTCCGGCGAGCCACACTTGGCTTGGCCCTGATGCTTCAGCCCCTGAAACCAACAACGAGTTTTTGATCAACGTGAACCATCAGGTTTCTGAAAACCTTTTCTTCGATTTCTCATTCACAAGGGCGGATCGCGATCTCGATTTCATTAACATGTTCCATGGAAATGGAATGGGCACTTTTCGCTTAGCTCTTAAAGATGGCGCTCCAAGCGGCTCGCAGGATCTCAACGACTATATGATCGAACGTCGCATGGGTAGGTCTCGCCTCATTGGTAATATCATCGACCAGACCAGCTTGCTGGCCACTTGGATTCCTGATGCCAATGGAGAGTCGAATCACCAAGTCATGTTTGGCTTCCAAAGCTTCGATCAGGACAAGATCCTCGATTTCAGATGGCTACGTAGTCGCGAGACTAACGATCTTTGGCACAGCGCGGTACCTGTTACAGCTAGAACAGCGGACGAGCTCGCTTATGACTTCAGCCTTCTATACGAAGACGTTCACCTTGATCGCCTTGAAGTAAATTCTCAGGATACTCTGTTCGTTAATTGGACCGGCGAGTGGATGGATGGCCAGCTTCACACCATGATTGGTTGGTTCAATACGAGCCTAACTCAAGATATGACGAACTTCGGCTCAACGCAGCGCATCCACGATAGTGATCGCGATCTTCCGCAACTGGGAGCGGTCTATGATATTAATGAGGATTTTGGGGTTTACGTTGCAGTCACTGAATCAGCAGCGATTAACACCAATCAGGCTCCTCCTGCTGATCAGGACGATTTCTTCTTCCCGCCAAAAGTGGGAGAAATGAAGGAGATTGGCGTGCGTTTCGATCTGCTTGACGAGAAAGTCATCGGCAGCCTTGGCTACTACAACGTGGATCAAACCGATGTCGTATCTTTCAACTCGGAGACTCAGCAGTTTGTTCCTCTGGGCGACGTAGAATCGCGAGGCTTCGACCTGGATATCTTCTATTATCCCACTGAAAACTGGTCGGTGATATTTGGTTGGGCTAACAATGATAAAAACGTTCCTGCAATCACCGCTGGTGTCGCTGACGCCAACGTATTTCGTAGCCCGCGCAACAAGTACTCCATCTGGACAAAGTATAACATCATCGATGGCCCTCTGGCAGGTGTTTCATTCGGTGGCGGTTTCAAATCAGTTGAAGGTACGCCTACCTCTCGCAATGGATTTACCGGCAAGAACCCAGATCGTACGCGTCTAGACGTGTTCGCTCAGAAGAAGGGCGCGTGGACGGATGAGATCGATTACTATCTGCAGTTGAACATTCGCAATCTTACCGGAGAGGAGTTCCTGAACCAGACGGTTAGTATTGGCCAAGGTATTCAGTACGGTTGGAAGCCGAATTCGGCTGAACGCTACGAATTCCATCGCGATCCCGAATTTACTTTCACAGGTGGCCTCAGATGGTAGTTAGCGTTTAACTACAACGTAATAGAAATTTCTCGGAGCTGGATGACTATTCATCCAGCTCTTTTTTGTTCCCTCGTGGTTGAATAACTTGGCTTCGAGTTCGTTGGAGTTCCGCCTTCAGGCGGCAAGATTGCTTCTTGGGACCGCCTGAAGGCGGAACTCCAACCGAGTCATGCCGCTGGATTAAGTCAACGCCTATGATCGGCGACGTGTCCCAGCGGGGATTTTCATTCTCTAGCTAAAGCCACCCACTTCTCGAGAGAAATCTGCTCCGGTCGCCATTTCGCATCTATACCCAAAGATTCGATACGGCTCAGCCAAGCATCCGCCATTTCGTTCCCTTGGCCTCTTAGTATGGCTCCGATTTGCTTGCGGCGCTGTTGGAATAATTTCCGAATAAGCGATTTAATGTCATTAGAAAATAAATACGGATCTGTTTTCTTTGTTAAGTGGAGCAGTTGTGAGTCTACATCCGGCTTGGGAAAAAAGCACTGGGCTTTGACATTATGGCTGTCAGCAATTTCGTAAGCCGCCTGGAGAAAGATACTGATGGGCCCGAATTGCTTCCCGCCATGTTTTGCCGCGTAGCGCTGGGCCGCTTCTTTCTGCAACATGAGTGTCATGGATTGGGGTAACCTGTTTTCCAGTACGCGATCCATCCATGGCGTTGAGATGGCATAAGGCAGATTGGCTACAATCTTAAACATCTCCACTTTCTTAGGAAGGCTTGCCAAAGGAAAATCAAGAGCATCCCCTTCCATTGTCTTGAAATGATCATTTTGCAGCGCCTCTATCTGTCCAAGATATGCTGCGAGTCTTCTATCTTTTTCTACAGCGTAAACAATCGCCTTTTTCTCCACTAAAGCTCGTGAAAGAGTTCCTAGTCCGGGTCCAATTTCCACTATGGCATCGCCTTTTTGAATACAAGCTAACTCAAGAGATTTCCTGACGATATTGCCATCGATAAGGAAATTTTGTCCAAGTTTCCGAACGGGGCGATGACCGATCTCTTCAAGAAGAGAACGTGTTTCAGAAGGAGTGAGAGGTGGCATTGACGCTTGTCCTTTAAGCAAGCTCTGATAGTTCGATGGTCGGCCGACAGTTTGAATATCTCATCCCAAACTGTGGAACTCGTCGATCAATTTGGCAGGCGTTTCCGCTTTCATCAGGGCTTCGCCCACTAGCACAGCTTGAGCGCCAGCCGCTTTCACTCTTTGAGCGTCCTCTTTTGTCCAGATACCACTTTCGCTCACGGCAACTACACCTTCTGGCAACTGAGGAATCAGTTTTTCCGAAAACGCTAGATCCGTTTTGAATACGGCAAGATCCCGATTGTTTACTCCAATGATCTTGGGGTCGTATTTTAGACAGATTTCCAGCTCTTCTTCGGAATGAATCTCGTATAGAGAGTCCAGTCCAGCTAAGTCGGCTGCCTCTCGTAGTTGTTTCATGGAGTCATCATCAAGCGCTCTTACGATGATGAGAATAGCAGCCGCGCCAGCCATAGCCGCTTGCAAAACCTGATAGGGATGGAGCATGAAGTCTTTCCTCAAGCAAGGAATGCCTTGGCCTCTCGCGTTATAGGCGCAGGTGACCTGTTCCAAATCTTGGAGACTGCCGCCGAAATATTTTTCGTCGGTCAGAATAGACAGACAGTCAGCCTTTGCGTTTAGGTATTTTTCCGCCTGTTCGAGAGCGGAACCAAGCTCCTTAATTTGCCCAGCCGATGGAGAGCGGCGTTTTATCTCGGAAATCACTGCCAGTCCGGACGATCTTTGTAGAGCCTGCAGAAAACTCCCTCTTGCTTCTTTCTGCAATTGGAAGGCCTCAAGCTCAGTTTCAGAGACGGCTCTCAAAAGGGGAGCTATCTCCTTTCGTTTCCACTGCATTATTTCTGTCAGTTTGTCCATGGGCTTAGTTAAGCTCACCCATTACATGATTGGCCGTCAAAGCAAAGGCTTAAAAACGCTGCATAAACGATTGCTTTTCAGAGAAGCTACAGACTAGACCTTGCTAGTGAACGCGGTAGAAGAACTGTTGGAGACGATGGCTCGCTTGCGAGGCCCAGGAGGCTGCCCTTGGGATATTGATCAAGATCATCAGTCGATTGCTCAATGTCTGGTCGACGAGTGTAGCGAATTGCTGGAGACCATCGACAAGCTTGATATGGAGCACATGCTCGAGGAGTTGGGCGATGTGCTTCTTCAGGTCGTTTTTCATGCCCAAATGGCGAGTGAGGCTGGCTATTTCGATTTTCATAAAGTAGCCGGCGAGCTGAATGAGAAACTGATACGGAGGCATCCCCATGTTTTTGGCGATGAAGATTCAAAGACTCCTGACCAGGCTTTCCACCATTGGGAGAAAATTAAAGCTCAGGAGAAGAGGAATCACTCTCGCTCCAATCAGATTTTCAAAGAGCTTCCCCCCTCATTGCCGGCCTTGCTCTTCGCCTATGATATCTACAAGCGCATTCAAAAAGAGAAACTCCCCACAGGCGATCGCGTCGATCAAGACGCCATAGACTCGCTTGCCAACGAATTGGATGAAGAAGCGGCTGGAAAACTCCTCTTCGATCTCGTCGCTGCTTGCCGCTTGAAGGGTATCGATCCCGAATCCGCTGTAAGGCGCCATGCTCGAAGGGTCCAGGAAGAGACTGAAATTCTCTATCAAGCGCAACAGCCATAGCTAAGCTTGCTTGTTGTTTTCGGGCTTGGCAGAATTTTCCTCTGTGGCGAAATCCGCCAAAGTTAAGGTCGATTCGAACACTATCGAAGAGTCTTTCGGCAAGTGGCTTGAACCTTTCTCAAGGCATTTAGAGCACGAGCGGCGACTCTCCCCTTACACCCTTCGCAATTACGGAAAAGCCGTTGAAGGCTTTTTGGTTTATCTCGTCGAGCAATGCGGGTGGAAGGGGGAGTTGAAGGCTGTAACGCTCCGCCAAGCTCGTGATTTCGTGATAGAAGAGCAGCGAAGGATTTCGCGCCGCACGCTCCATAATCACGTTTCAGCCATCCGAGCCTTCCTGAAATATTGGATAAAACAAGGCGCTCTGGAAAGAAATCCTTTTGAAGGCGTCGCCCTGCCAAAGCTACCCAAGCGATTGCCAGCCTACATGACTGAGGCCCAGATAAGGAAGCTTCTCGAGGGTCCCATGAAACTTCTGGAAAGCGGATCGATTGAGCCTTTTGCCGCTTGGCGTGACCGTCTTGTGCTGGAATTACTTTATGGCGCAGGCTTCCGCGTAAGCGAGCTGGTTAACCTTAAGTATGGAGAAATCAGCCTCGAAGAGAGTGTGGCTCGCATCGTTGGGAAGGGAGGAAAATCCAGGCTCTGTCCATTAGGTCGGGTTGCCGTGGGAGTACTCGAAAAATGGAAGAGCGAGTTTGCCGCTAAGACGAGTTTTGCCGATCCAGTAATCGTCAGCAATCAAGGTCGGAAATGGTCTCCCCGCCAGATTCAGTTGCTGCTAAAAAAGTACCTCGCTTTGGCTGGTCTGCCCATGGACCTCACGCCCCACAAGATTCGACACTCCTACGCTACTCATCTTTTGGACAATGGCGCCGATTTAAGGCTGGTGCAGGAACTTTTAGGACATTCGAAACTCTCGACGACTCAGATCTATACGCACGTTAACATCGGTCGCCTTAAGGCTGTCTACGATCAAGCCCATCCAAGAGCCTAGTTGAGCAAGTATCTCAGCTAGAAGGTCTTGGCAAACGAGCCTATGGATTATGATGCGTCGCAAGCGTTTCAGTTATTTTTTCATTTTGGGGGCGCTTCTGTCAGCCCTTCTGCCCTTTCTTGATGCTAAGGACTTGGGCTACAGTCCGTACGGTCGCGAAATCGTTCCTGATCAACTGCTCGTCAAGCTTCGCCAAGATGTAGCTCTGCCCAACTCCGGCTCCTTCCATAAAGACATGGGGGCGGAGGTGCTGACCCGGTTTTCGAATCTGCCAGGTGTGGCCCTTGTTAGAATCGAACCGGAAGGATCGCTCGAGGCTACTATCGAAGCATACAAGCGAAGCGGAATTGTTGAGGCTTTGTCGTACAATTATATTCGTCGGGCTTCCGTCATTCCTAACGACGCGCTTTTTGGAGCCTCGCTCCAATGGGGACTCGAGAACAAAGGCGAATTGGGCGGTATTGAAGATGCGGATATCGATGCTCCTGAAGCTTGGGACACGAAAACCGACGCATCCGATGTCGTCGTTGCTGTTATCGATACAGGAGTACGCTACACGCATGAGGATCTGGCTGCCAACATGTGGGTAAATGCCGACGAGATCCCTGGTAACGGAATCGATGACGATGGTAACACCTTTATTGACGACATTCATGGGATCAATTCTATAGTCGATTCCGGCGATCCGATGGACGATCAAGGTCATGGTACTCATGTGGCTGGAATCCTGGGAGCAGTGGGAAATAATGGTATTGGCTTAACGGGTACGGCCTGGAATGTGAAAATCATGGCTCTCAAATTTCTCGATGCCGAGGGGGTAGGGCGTGATTCAGATGCGATCGAGTGTATCAACTACGCCATTTCCGAAGGCTCCCGGGTCATAAACAACAGTTGGGGAGCCGAAGGATATAATCCCGTATTAGAACAGGCTATACAGGATGCGAATGAAGCAGGGGTATTCTTCGTGGCCGCCTCGGGAAATGAAAGCAACGACAACGACGCCAACCCCTCTTATCCTGCTTCTTACGAAGTGCCAAACGTTATAAGCGTAACAGCTACTGACAAGTCCGACAGTTTCGCCTCCTTCGCTAATTTCGGCGAAAACTCTGTAGACCTTGCTGCGCCTGGCGTTGGAGTATATTCTACCTATGTTGGTTCAGACGAAGACTATCGCGCGTTAAGTGGTACTTCCATGGCGGCTCCCTATGTAAGTGGGACGCTGGCGCTTTTACTGAGCCACTTTCCAGATGAGCCTCTTTCGAGTATTCAGACTCGTTTGTATGCTTCCTCCGATACACTAGCTAGCTTAGCTCGCCGCTGTCGCACAGGAGGTCGTTTGAATCTCGCTCGAGCCCTACTGCCCGATTTGCCGGCCCCTATCAATGATCGTTTCGAGAACGCGACATCTATCAGTGGCTCGCCGGCTATTTCCTCCAGTTTCAACGCTTCCGCCTCATCCGAGGCAGGCGAACCTACGCACGTAACCAATGCATCAGGCAGATCCGTATGGTGGAACTGGATACCCGAGAATACGGGCCTAACTGAGATCTCTACGATCGGGAGCGATTTTCATACAGGACTGGCTGTCTACTGGGGCTCCAGTCTTGATTCATTGACGCTTGTTGCCAGCGACGTCGATGAAGCCTCCTCGCCTAGTGGCTCCAGTCTTTCCTTTCAGGCCGAGATGGGCGAATCTTATTTTATTGCCGTAGATGGAATCGATAGTGAAACGGGGAATATCAGCCTAACCATTGGCCAAGGCGCTACCAATGACGATTTTGCTGCTAGCGATATCCTGTCTGGTATCAATATTCGCGCTACAAGCAGTAACGGAAGCGCGACGAGTGAAGACAATGAGCCGAATCACGCCCCGCTTGCGCCTGCCTCCAGATCTGTTTGGTGGGAATGGACGGCTCCATCCTCAACAGACATTACGGTTTCAACCTCGGCTAGCAACAGCTTCGATACGGTTCTTTCAGTGTACACCGGTAATTCTATCGATTCTCTGGTTCAAGTAGCTTCCGACGATGATTCTGGGCCTGGCTGGACTAGCGAGCTCACCTTCTCATCCGTAAAGGACACGACCTACCGTATTGCGGTTGATGGATGGAACGGCAGTTTTGGAGACATTGTTTTGACTTTGACTACCGGAGAGAATGACGATTTTTCCCAAGCCCGACCTTTTTTCTCGGATACCTTTGATGATATCGCTTTTTCAGGACTAGCTAGCAAGGAATTGACCGAACCCCTACATGGTGACAATCAAGGGGGTCGATCCCTGTGGTGGCACTGGACAGCTACTAGGAATGGACAGGCTTACGTTAGCACATTCGGTAGTGATTTTGACACGACGCTAGGTGTTTACGAAGGAGACGCCCTAAATCAACTCGTTGCCATTGATCAAAGTGATGATGCCGGCGGGACCCTTACTAGTCGGGTGATTTTCGATGCCACTGCGGGAAAGACGTATCGAATCGCTGTGGATGGCTTCAATAGTGAACTCGGTCAGGATTTTGGCCTCGTTCGTTTAGAGGGGTATGTCGAAGAAAATCCGTCGTGGAAGCAGCCTGTTATTGCTAATATTGAATCATTGAATACGAATTTTGGTGAGCCTTTTTCTTTACAAGTTACTGCCGAGAAGAATCCCGCTTCTTTCAGCGTCACGGGCTTGCCCGATGGCTTGAGCATAAATCCGATCACCGGGTTGATCAGTGGGTCACCTTCATCGATTGGTCTTCACGTTCTGGAATTGAGAGCGACGAATGCGTTTGGCGATGGCGTTCTTGTAACATCCATCGAGGTATTGCCAACGGAGGGACCTCCTGTTATCGATCCACTGCCAGTCAGTATGTCGAAGCCAGTGGGAGAAACTCTGGTCCTAGAAGTCACAGCTTACGGAGTCGGAAATCTCTCGTATCAATGGAGCAAGGACGGTATTCCCATTGCGGGGGCAACTTCGGCAATTTACGCTATTTCGAATCTCTCCTCTTTGAATGAGGGGAACTATACGGTTGCGGTGAGCAATGCCGACGGTACCACCGTGTCTTCCCCTGTCCAGGTTACTCTGGCGAGCAACTATCTGCTAAATATTTCGTCACGTGGCTACGCATCTTCTGGCGAAGGAATCATGATAGCCGGTTTCACAGTTGAAGGAACGGAAACCAAGGATTACTTAATACGTGCAGTAGGGCCTAGTTTAACTCCCCAAGGCGTGGTCGAAGTATTGGAAAAACCGATACTGCATCTCTTCAAGGATGGCGTTTCTATTGCGACAGCCAGATCCTGGCAGTCGCAAGCCAACAGCGCCGACATTGAGCGGCTCTCTCAAGAAGTCGGAGCTTTTGCTTTGGAGAGTGGCGACGATGCGGCTATGCTGGTTAGTCTTGAGCCTGGTCAATACGGGGCTCTCATTTTCGGCGACGATGGTGGGAGTGGGGTTACTTTAGCCGAGGTATATGACGTTTCGACAGCTCAATCAGTATCCACTCGGCTTACGAACATTTCTTCCCGGCAATATACAGGAGCAGGCGAAAGAACGGCTATCGCGGGATTCATCATCAAGGGAGAAAATCCCAAACGCGTTTTGATTCGAGTGATAGGCCCCAGTCTTGACTCTCAAGGAGTTGAAGAACCATTGCCCGATCCGGTTTTGCAGCTCTATAATGGCGGACAGCTGGTTGGGTCCAACGATAATTGGGCTGAAAATGATATCGATATCATGAATACAGCTTTCGATGAAGTAGGAGCCTTTGCCCTATCCGAGAGCAGCCTCGATGCAGCGTTGGTAATCGAGCTGCATCCTGGGACTTACGGGGTCATCGTTGTCGACAAGAATGGAGTTGATGGAATTTGTCTGCTCGAAGTTTACGAGTATTAACCACGGGTTGACTATATCATTGTTTGATTGCCATTCACGCATTGCGTCTTTGCTTATTCCCGCATGGCGCAGGTGAAGGTGTATGTTCTAGCTAAAACTCTTGAAGCAAAGGGAGACAGGATTTCGGAAGCGATTCACGAAAGTCTGGTTGAAGCCATTGGTCTTCCATTGGAAAAGAAGTTTCAAAGGTTCATTCCTTTGGAGAAAGAGCGTTTTATTTTCCCATCGGATCGTTCCGATGAGTATCTCATAATTGAAATTTCTATGTTCGAAGGACGTAGCAAAGAGATGAAAAAGGAATTGGTGCGAGCTTTGTATCAGAATATTGGATCCAAGACGCAAATTCGAGCTCACGACATCGAGATAACTCTTTTCGAAACCCCGCGCGCGAATTGGGGCATACGAGGAGTTCCAGGAGACGAATTGAACCTTGATTATAAGATCGAGGAGTGAAGGCTTTCATGCAATTTCAGGCGGTTATCTTCGACATGGATGGGGTGATTATCGATAGTCACCAGGTCGCCCTTAAGGAACTAGCCAAAGCGGCTAACTGGGTAGGAGCTTCTTTGACTGAGGAGATTGTGAAAAGTTGGGGAAGTCTGGATTCGGTCCAATTTTGGACGAAGGTAAAAACTGAATACCGTCTCGATAGTGAAGTTGAAGAGCTAATCGATGGATATGATAAGGCGGCAGAAGTTTTGGCCTACAAGAGCATTGGACCGGAGCCTGGGATTATGGAATTTATGCAGGCTTTGAAAAATCTAGGAGTACGAATGGCTATCGCCACTAGTGGTCGCGCTTATCGGGTTAATGTTGTCATCGAGATGTTTCGTCTCGACAGGTTTATCGAAACGTGGGTCGGCTCTGATCATGTTATGAATAGCAAACCCGCTCCCGATGTATTTATCGAAGCTGCCAGGCGATTAAATTGCCAACCTCAGAAGTGTCTTGTGATTGAAGATTCCGAAAATGGAATTAGAGCAGCGAAAGCTGCTGGAATGACCTGCTTTGGTTATTCCAGGAGAGGAGAAAATTGGGAGAATCTTCAA
>JANQKI010000151.1 GCA_028281165.1 Opitutaceae bacterium
GCAAGGACGGAGAGGGAGTCGTCCAAGCGACGCCAATACGATTGGCCGGAAACGCGTTCGAGACTGGATCGACCGATTCTATCAATCGCCGAATCAATCGTATCCAAATTGAACCGATAGGTCAGATTCCATAAACCCCAACATGCGATGATCACGAACACAGCCGTCAGGCTTCCAGCCAAGAACGCCATGCGAAGACGAAACGACATGAATGAGCGAACCGTCTTCATCGCTTCTCCTCTCTCGCCCGATAGCCGACCCCTCTGACCGTTTCGATCACGGCAGCTCCTTCTTCGCCAAGCTTCTTGCGTAGTTTTTGAACGTATACATCCACGATATTGGTAGACGGATCGAAGTGGTACTGCCAGACGTGCTCGCAAATTTGAGCCCGCGAAAAGACTCTGCCTGGCGATCGCATCAGAAAAGCGAGCAAGGAAAATTCCCGAGCCGTGAGATCGACGCGTTCGTTACCACTCTTCGCTTCTCGTGTAACAGGATTTATGGATACAGGTCCGTTTGAAAGAAGCGAGAGCACTTGGCTTCCTCCGCGCCTCGTCACCGCGTGGATACGCGCCGCTAGCTCCTCGACATAAAAAGGTTTGGTCAGGTAATCGTCCGCTCCAAGCTTCAGACCGTCGAGGCGTTCGTTTAGCGCACTACGAGCTGTCAGCAAGATAACCGGCGTGTCGATGCTCTTGTCGCGAAGATTTCGGAGAATGCTCAAGCCATCCCGACCCGGTAGCATGATGTCGAGTACCAGGGCGTCATATTCTCGCGTGATCGCGAGGGCGTATCCTTCGTCACCATCGGCGCAAAGATCCACCACCAGACCTTCTGCCGCCAATCCCTTTTGGATAAAACCGGATAGCTTAGGATCATCTTCTACGATCAAGACCTTCATAAGCAGACTGATAGACAACTCCGACTCGACGGCTTGCGCTACAGAAAAACGCGAAGATTAACGCAAATTAATTTTCGACAGGCCCCGGCGTTAATCTCGGTCGGCTACTATGACGCCAATTCGAAAGACACATCATGAAACGCTTGATTCGATTTACGCTCCTTCTGGCTGTCGCCAGCATCTCTCTCAATTCCACGCTCCTTTATGGGCAGAATGGATACGATCCGCGAAATACCTACGAGCGGAGTCAAAAACAACTTGATAAGGAACGCGAAAAGCAAGCGAGCCGTGGCAAGAAACGGGGGCAAGGCAAAGATTGGAATCAGAGCGAATACTCGGGGCGCCATTCCGCTAAAGACATCGAAATGGCTCTCTACTCCAAAGGCTTCACCTGGCTGAGTGGCTCCCCTGCAGACAACGAAAAACTCTCAATCGGCAAGAACGCTCAATTCTTCGGCTTCGTTGCCCTCCGCTATCAAAGCGGACGCGTCGCCAAGCGTGGCGAGCTCGGGCGCGCGTTTCACCAGCTCGCCACAACAGAGCAGCGAGCGATCATTGCCGAAGCCGTACGAGCAGAGGAGGACAGTCTAGCGAACTGGTGGGCCACTCGCAGCAAGATCCTCCGAGAACTGGAACATCACCTCTACACCGGCGAAGCTTTCGACAATGACAGAATGAGCTCCCTAGCTCGGGCGTTCGGACGGCTAAATGCTGAAGTAGCGCTTTATGAAGCAAGAGCCTTTGCCGCCGTCGAGGACTTGCTTACGGAAGATCAATGGAAGCAGCTGCGAGCCATGCGCGTCGATCCCGCGTTTGCCGCGACCGGAGAAAAACGCGGTCGCGTTTTTCAAGTCGATGGACTCAGCGACAAGCTCGCCGCCCAATATGAGGATCTCTTCGCCAAAGCCTTCACCTGGCTTACCGGGACAATGGACGACAACAAGATCATGCCGCTTGGCCAACCCGCCCAGTTCTTTGGATTCGTCGCCATTCGCCACAAGAGCGGGCATGGAGCGAGCCGCGGAAAGATCTCCAAACAATTTCAACAGCTCCTGAACTCGAAGCAACAATCGGTAGTTAGAAGCACGACTAAGCAACTTGTCCCCATCGTCAGTGCGTTCAAAGTAAAACGCTCCGAACTCCTTCTCGAAATGGACAAGCTTCGCCAAGCCCCAGAGAGCTTCAGTCCAGAACGCTATCAAGCCATCGCCCACGAGCTCGGCTTGCTCGAAATCGCCGCCGGAATGACGGAAGCCAAAGCCTACCAGCAGATTCGCGACTCGATGAGCCCAAAGCAGGACCAAGCTATGATGAAGCTTCGCTCCGAATACATACTCGATTCGAAAGTAATGGAAAATTTGGATACGCTGAAACGTGGTGAAGTTCTCTATAATCTCTGCCAAAATTGTCACGCCAATCCGCAAGTAGCGCCGCGTCTGCAAAACATTCTGAATAGCTCCATCGCGAGTATCAGAGGCTACGATTATTCCGATGCCCTAAAGAAAGCGGCCAAAAAAGAAGGTGATTGGTCCGTGGATACATTAGATGAATTTCTAGCCGGTCCGAATAGGTTCGCTCCCGGCACCAAGATGGGATTCCAAGGTCTGCTGAACAAGGCCGATCGAGACGCGCTAATCGAATACCTGAAAACGCTGTGAACACCCGCAAGCATGCGCTCTCTGCGTTCGCCTTAGCGATCATTCTGACTCATCCGGCCATCTCCACCGGCTACCCGTCCCTGGAGAACTCCAACGAGTCCGATCAAATCCAGATCACCTATATAACAAAAAATGGATACAGCTATCAGCTTCAAAAATCTATCGACTTAGTTTCATGGACTGACGTCGGGGAAACCCAACTGGGAGATCCGCAAAATCCAATAAGCCTATCTCTCAGTGCTTTGGAAACGCTGGCCGTATTTTACCGATTCAGAGAGAGCATCGACTACGGCGCCCCCGAGTCCTGGCTGGGCTACCCGATTGCCTCGAATCGCGTTTCGCCCGATTCGCTTTCCAACGAAGCCTCTGGCTACTACACGATAGTCGCCGCAAAAGCCTTCGCTTACTTTACGGGAACACTTGAGCAAGCCTATCACGAACCCGTGGGAGAAGTCGCCAATTACTTTGGTTACGCAGCTCTCCGCCAAGAGATCCGCGATCGAGGCGGTTCCCAAGCAGACGAGGGTTTTCGCGGGGCTTCGTGGATGGAAACCTTGGAAATACTCAATGCCGAGCAACGCCAAGTCCTCTACGAGCTGATGTATGTACACGAGCCCCTATTCGAGGGCTTCTTCGATATACGGTTCGATCTCGTCGATGAGCTCTGGGCCGTCAGAACAGGCGATGGACTCAATCTCTCCAAGGTCCTTTCAATCGGTCTTCAAATGGGCCGCAACGAAGCCGAACTCACCGTGACTTCCGCCGAGGCCTACAGCGCGATCCTTCCGACCTTATCCACAGAACAACTACAAGCCTTCCAAGACATTCGCTCCGGAGCCACCACCATCGCCGACATGCAGCAAGACGGTCCAAACACCGCAACCGTCGAATCCGAAATCGCTGATTTCAACAACACGCAAAGAGACGTCTTGCTCGCCATGGCCAGCAAAATGATCTCCTGGATAACCGGCACCGTGGACGACGCCGTCATCCTGCCGCCCGGGAAGATTTCCAACTACTTCGGATTCGCCTACTATCGCTATGTCGACCGCGCCAGCGTCTCCCGCTCCGACGCTGCCAACAAATTTCTCAGCGTCCTCGATAACATTCAGAAAACGATCATTGCCGGACTCGCTCAAGACGTCGTCACCACAAGCAACGCCTACATAGACGGACGCGAGAACCTGATACGCGGATTGTATCCACTGCGACTGGGACAGAGTGTTGACCACAACGAACTCGTAGACGCCTACACAAGCCACGCCGGCCTTGGCGAAACTCAACGAGCCATAATCGAAGCCCTCACATTCTACGAATTGGAGAAGACCATAACCACAGAACAGCTAGCCGAACTAGCCAGCTACCGAACCGACACTTCGCAGTAGCTGCCAATAATTTCAATCGGAGCAGCAAAGAGCGAATAACAGATAGACTTTCAGTTGTGTCAGGCCTTCTCGTTTCACTCTTGAACGGTGAGGAGCTAGAAAAGCCGGCTCTCCTTGGAGAACCGGCTTCGTCGAAAACGTAGCCTCGCCGACGCCTCAGCTTCCTGCAAATAATTATGGGCGGATTCTCGTGCGGCTTCCAGCATCTCCTGCTTTTCACGTTCCGCTGTCGCCAATATCGCAGCTCTCTCGCTCCTCGCTTCAGCGATGATAGATGCCCTCTCGGCTTTCGCCTACTGCAAACGCTGCCGCGTTCTCTGATGCGCGATGAGATTTAACGGTATCGACTATTCTTGGACCGTGATCGCTCGCCTGAATAAGGCTTGGAAATTCGGGGCAGAGGAATGAATATTCAAAGTATGAAGTCCCTGCAAAGCATCCTTTTCCTCTTAGCATTCGTATCCACAAGCTTGGTAGCCAAACCGAATTTCGTGGTGATCTTTACGGATGATCAAGGCTATCAAGACTTGGGGTGCTTTGGATCGCCGCAGATCAAGACGCCGCGTATCGATCGCATGGCGGAAGAGGGCTTGAGGTTGACGAGCTTTTATGTGGGGGCGCCGGTTTGCAGCGCGTCGCGGGCTACTTTGCTAACGGGTCGGCATGTGTCGCGTCATGGAGTGGGGGGAGCGTTTTTTCCGGAGCGAGGTGGCTTGGCTGGCGAGGAATTGACGATTGCTGAGGTCCTTAGGGACCAGGGCTACGCTAATGCTTGTTATGGGAAGTGGCATTTGGGCGATGTCGATGGAATGCTTCCGCAGGACCAGGGCTTCGACGAGTATTTCGGCATTCCTTACAGTAACGATATGCATATCGGTCCGACGCAGCCGTTTGCTGAAGACGCTGTATTCACGAATGGATACGACTTGGCGAAGGCGAAGGCTGATCAGGCCAGAGTAGTGGAGCTTCGAAAGCGGGGAGCGAAGTTCAAGGATTACAAAGAGGCGGGTCTAAAAGGTCTAGTGCCCGTTTTCGAGGGAAAGAAGATCGTGGAGTATCCAGCACGGCAGGACACCCTGACCGAACGGTATTTCGATAGAACGATTAGCTTTATAGAGAAAAACAGGGATGAGCCATTCTTCGTTTACTTGGCTCCGGCGATGCCGCATGTGCCTCTGTTCGCCTCGGCCGATTTTGCGAGAAAAAGCGAACGTGGACCGTATGGAGATGTGCTCGAGGAAATCGACTTTCATGTCGGTCGGCTCCTCGACTACTTGAAGAAAAGCGGTCTGGCTGAGAATACATTGGTGATCTATACCTCGGATAATGGCCCCTGGTTGGTATATGGCGATCAAGGCGGATCGGCTCTGCCGCTTAGAAATGGCAAGCACAGCAACTATGAAGGGGGCGTACGCGTCCCGACGGTAATGTGGTGGCCGGGCAGAATAAAGCCGAACAGCGAGAGCGACGCCATGCTGTCGACTCTCGATTTTCTAGCGACGTTTACGTCGCTTGCGGGTGCAGAGCTACCCGAGGATCATGTTCACGATGGGTTCGATTTTACCAGCCATATCGAAAATACGGATACGGAATTCGTTCGAGACGAGTTCATCTACCACTACAGCAAACAGCGCATTCCCTATGGAATTCGAAAAGGCGATTGGAAGTATCTGCGCAAAGGGGGGAAGCAGGTCGATTTAGGCCCCGAGCTATACAACCTGGGTGAAGATATCTCGGAGAAGCATAATCTGCTGGAGGAGCATCCAGAAAAAGTCGCAGAGCTGGAATTGCTCATCGAGGCGTTTACCCGAACGCTCTGAGCGGCTGTTCCTGTGAATTGCACGGGGAAGCGCTGCGGTACTGATTGGACTGGATTCTCAAAAGTGTCTGTCCGCAATATCTAGATAGTTTTAGCCGCTCTACGGGGCTTAATGCAGGGAAACCTCAATGATGTGTGGCGCGCACGGCATCCGGAACATTATGGCTTTATTGGGCTGGCGAGCTTGCAAGCTTATCGACATATGACTTTATCTCGGTAGTCATTAATGCCCACCCCAAAAGCTAACCTCAAAATTTCAAGTATCTTTAAATGAATAAATTAGCCATTTTGATGGTTATCTTTGTCGTAGCTGGCCCCTGTGCAGCCTATGACCGTATTACGGGTGATCCTTTTGCGAGCCGTAGCGAAGTCATTGCCAAAAATGGAGTCGCAGCGACCAGTCACCCCTTGGCAACTCAGGTTGCAATTGACACATTACAAAACGGGGGGACGGCGATGGATGCCGCGATTGCCGCGAATGCGCTGCTAGGTTTGGTCGAGCCGACGGGCAATGGGATAGGCGGCGATTTGTTTGCAATTGTTTGGAGCGCAAAAGATAAAAAGCTCTATGGCATCAACGGCAGTGGACGTTCCCCAAAAAGCCTGACTTTAGAATATTTTAAAGAACAGAAACTAAATAAAATTCCGACTTACGGCCCCTTATCCGTTTCGGTTCCGGGAACAGTGGATGCTTGGTTTCGCCTGCATGAACGTTTTGGCAAGTTGCCGATGTCCGAATTGCTGGCCCCTGCAATTCACTATGCTGAAGATGGCTTTCCGGTTACCGAAGTTATTCAGGATTATTGGCAACGATCGGTCCCGCTTCTAAAGCAGTACCCCGGTTATCTCGAAACCTTTGCTATAGATGGGCGCGCGCCGCGCGTAGGCGAAATATTCAGGAATCCGCGATTGGCCAATACCCTTAGAAAAATCGCCGAGGGCGGCGCGGATGTGTTTTATCGCGGAGAAATTGCCCGCGAAATAGCCGCTTATATGAAAAAGCACGGAGGCTTTCTGTCATATGAGGATTTGGCCGAGCATCAATCGGAATGGGTTGAGCCCTTATCAACAACGTATCGCGGATATGAAGTTTGGGAATTGCCGCCAAACGGACAAGGTATAGCGGTTCTGCAAATGCTGAATATTCTCGAAGCTTATCCCTTGTCTGAATATGGTTTTGGCAGCGCTGAACATATACATCTATTTATCGAAAGCAAAAAATTGGTGTTTGAGGACAGAGCGAAATATTATGCCGACCCGCATTTTAATCGTTTGCCTGTTAAACAACTAATCTCCAAGGAGTATGCGGACCAGCGACGCCAACTGATCAACGAGAAAAAAGCGAATAAAGAAGTTGAAGCAGGGGATCCATTGCTGCGAAACGGCGATACCATTTATTTAACGACAGCGGACCGCTGGGGCAATATGGTTTCGTTAATACAAAGTAATTACCGTGGTATGGGT
>JANQKI010000170.1 GCA_028281165.1 Opitutaceae bacterium
TCAAGGACAGACTTTGTATCATCACTTTGGCTCTTTTTCCGGATCGTCGGCTCATGTTTCCTTCATGCCTGAGAAGGGTATCGGGCTGGTCGTGCTGAATAACGATCTGGAGATTGGGATTCCTCTAATGAATCGCATCTCAGACGCGGTCTACGGGGTTTTGCTGGAAAGTGGCGATCTCGATGCTCGTCTGGCTGGCTTGAATGATAGCCTAGTCCAAATGACGAATAAGCTAGACGAAAGGATAGCTGCCGCTTCGGAAAGGATGAATGCTCGTGAATGGGGTTTTTCAATGGAGAAGCCGGCCTACACGGGCATCTACAAGAATCCCCTTTATGGGGAAATAAAAGTAGAACGGGATAATGCGGATCAGCTTTTCATGGAATGGGGCAATTTGCGTTCGATTGCCACACCTGGTTCAAAGCCGGAAGCAGTGAGGGTCGAATGGACAAAAGGATCCGGAAGCAACGTCAAGTTCCTTATTGAAGATGGACGCGTTGCGGCTCTCCGAACGAAAAGAGAGACATTCTCAAAGAAGTAGAAGGCTTTTGCGAAATTCATGTTAGGCTTAGCCTGATACTGAAGGGAGGCAAAGGGGTTAACAAATCGATGCTCAGTTCTTTCATGGCCGCGGTATTCTGAAAGGTATCAGGACTCAATGGTCCCATCTTCGCCTAGCTTCCTCCTACGTGCTGACTTCCGTCTTCTCTTTGATTCGCCGCGACAAGCCGGCGTGACAAGACGCCGGGGAAAGCAAAAGTCAAATCATAGCATAAGTCCAATTATTGGATACGAAGCAATATTAAGCTGTAGAATAGAAGATTGGATTAACAGTGATTCCTGCGGAATCAAATGCTCTCCGAGCAACAGGATGGCCTGCGGCCAACAGGATCTTTTTTCATGTTTGTTCGAATCCTATTGGCGACGCAGTCGAATGGTCCGGCTCCCTGTTGGGCCCGGTCTTGTCGGCTAAGCCTCGGAACTGCTCTGGCGAACGCCAGATCCCTTGTCACGCCGTAGTGGACGAAGGCGGAAGCGAAGCGATGTTAAATATTAAAACAGAAGAAATATTAACAGTGATTCCTTACGGAATCTCCTCCTCTGCCAAGGCTACGGCGGGACACGAGATGTTCTCCGTCTCCTTTCGCTTTGCTCGATACGCCGTGACAAGTACCGAGCTAGTCAATTGCATCCGTGTTATCTGTGTTTTCTGTGGTTTAAAAACATCTAAAGGGGCCGTTGTTCATATTTCATATTTATTTCCTGGCCAGAAAAGAGGTCAGTTTTCAAATCATAGCATAAGTCCAATTATTGGATACGAGTGAGGATAACAATGGTGAATGTTGAATGAGGAATTGTGATCCGTCTTCGTGCCAGAATCGGCACTACGCCGCGACAAGATAGGGAATGGGGACGGAGTGCGAGTGGAGATAGCGAAGCAACGGGGAAGATTTTGAATTCGTAATTTCACATTTACTATTCAACATTTCTCGACGTGACAAGAAAGCGCTACGATGTTAACGATTTTGACCGCCGTTCATGGCTTCGACCGGATCTACGCGCGAGGCTCGATTTGAGGGTAGGGAAATGGCGAGAAGCACGACAACGGATAGGATGGCTGCGGTCGCTAAGAGAATGTTCGGATGAAAGGGCGCTACTTCAAAGAGAACGCTTTTCATCCCTAGCCCAGCGTACCAGGCGCCTACTGTTCCCAGCGCGATTCCGGCAATGAGCAAACGGATACCGATGCCGACAAACTGCTTGAGAACTGCCGCAGGACGGGCTCCCAATGCAATGCGAATCCCAATCTCTCGCCTCCTTTGGCTGACGGCAAACGCGATGACGGAGTAGGTGCCTACAGCGGCTAGAAGCAGAGCCACTGAGGCGAAGGCTATGGCAAGAATCGCGGGTGAACGGCGCATGACCAGACTTTCATCTATCCGCTCTTGCATGATGCGAGCTCCATCGACGGGGAGTTCCGGGTCAATAGATCGAACGACATCATTAATCATGGGAACCAATGCCTCTGTATCTATTTTTGTGCGAAACGCTAGCGCCATCCATCTGGAGGGGTTCAGCCTCAAGGGAG
>JANQKI010000171.1 GCA_028281165.1 Opitutaceae bacterium
TCAAGGACAGACTTTGTATCATCACTTTGGCTCTTTTTCCGGATCGTCGGCTCATGTTTCCTTCATGCCTGAGAAGGGTATCGGGCTGGTCGTGCTGAACAACGATCTGGAGATTGGGATTCCTCTAATGAATCGTATTTCAGACGCGGTCTACGGGGTTTTGCTGGAAAGCGGCGATCTTGATGCTCGTCTGACTGGCCTGAATGATAGCCTAGTCCAACTGACGAATAAAATAGACGAAAGGATGGCTGCCGTTGCGGAAAGGATGAGCGCTCGTGAATGGGGTTTTTCAATGGAGAAGCCGGCCTATACGGGCATCTACAAGAATCCCCTTTATGGGGAAATAAAGGTAGAACGGGATAATGCGGATCGGCTTTTCATGGAATGGGGCAATTTGCGGTCGATTGCCACACCTGGTTCAAAGCTGGAAGCAGTGAGGGTCGAATGGACAAAAGGATCCGGAAGTAACGTCAAGTTCCTTATTGAAGATGGACGCGTTGCGGCTCTCCGAACGAAAAGAGAGACATTCTCAAAGAAGTAGAAGGCTTTTGCGGAATTCATGTTGAAGAGGTCAAAGGTATCAGAACTCAATGGTCCCGTCTTCGCCTAGCTTCCTCCTACGTGCTGACTTCGGCGTGACGAGACGCCGGGGCAAGCAAAAGTCAAATCATAGCATAAGTCCAATTATTGGATACGAAGCAATATTAAGCTGTAGAATAGAAGATTGGATTAACAGTGATTCCTGTGGAATCAAATGCTCTCCGAGCAACAGGATGGCCTCTGGCCAACAAGAAAAAATACGTGGTAAAATCCTGTTCGCGAAGCGATCCTGCTCTGGCGAAAGCCAGATCCAGTCCCGCCGAGGCGGGACGATGTTAAATTAAAATACTATTTTATTAATGAACAGTGATTCCTTACGGAATCTCCTCCTCTGCCAAGGCTTCAGCCTTCGTGCACTACGGCTAGACAAGACGGCGGGACACGAGATGCTCTCCGAGCAACAGGATGGCCTGCGGCCAACAGGATCTTGTGTGTAGTAATTTCGAATCATGCTGGCGACATAGTCGACATCCTGCTCGCCGAAGGCGATCCAGCGAAGCGATGTTAAATATTAAGACAGAAGAAATATGAACAGTGATTCCTAACAGAATCAAATGCTCGCGTAGCGAGCAACAGGATGGCCTGCGGCCAACAAGATCTTGTAATGTAGATTCGAATGTTCCGGTTCCCTGTCGGGCCCGGTCTATTATTCTCCGCTCCGCTCCGTTGAGGTGTCGTTGCCACTCGGTAGTCGGCTAAGCCTCGGAACTGCTGGTGCAGTCGTGGGACGATGTTAACGATTTTGACCGCCATTCATGGCTTCAACCGGATCTACGCGCGAGGCTCGATTTGAAGGCAGGGAGATGGCGCAAAGCACGACAACGGATAGGATGGCTGCGGTCGCTAAGAGAATGTTCGGGTGAAAGGGCGCGACTTCAAAGAGAACGCTTTTCATGCCCAGCCCTGCGTACCAGGCGCCTATCGTTCCCAATGCAATTCCAGCAATGAGTAAACGGATTCCGATACCGACAAACTGTTTGAGAACTGCCGCAGGACGCGCTCCTAAAGCAATGCGAATCCCAATTTCTCGCCTCCGTTGACTGACGGCAAACGCGATGACGGAGTAGGTGCCTACAGCAGCCAGAAGCAGAGCCACCGATGCGAAGGCTATGGCCAGAACTGCGGGTGAACGGCGCATGACCAGACTCTCGTCTATCCGCTCTTGCATGATGCGAGCTCCATCGACGGGGAGTTCCGGGTCAATAGATCGAACGACATCATTAATCATGGGAACCAATGCTTCTGTATCCATTTTTGTACGAAACGCTAGAGCCATCCATCTTGAGGGGTTCAGCCTCAAGGGAGCATAAACTATCCCGAGAGGATCCGATTCCGTGAGATCCTGCGTTTTCACCGTTCCCACCACGCCGACTATGGTAATGGGGTCTCGCTCTCCGGCCTTCCTGATGAGGCGGCCAATGGCGCTCTGGTCGGGCCAATAGCGCTTGGCCACGGATTCGTCTACCACGCAGACGCGCAGGTCTTCGCGATTGTCCGACTCTTCCAGGAAACGCCCCTCAATAAGGGGAATGCCGAGGGCTTGCCAAAAGTCGCCGCTGACGAATCCGGTGAAGTGGCTAAGGTGGCTTTCGCCGGGTTCTAGCGTTCGCCCGACAACGATTATCGTACTGTCGTCTGGCCGGTAGCTGAAAGGCAAAGCGGACGTGAGACCGACGTGCTCGACCCCCGGCATGGCTTCCAGCTCGTCGCGTAGTCGGGAGATAAACGATTGAATGTGGTGAAGCTCTGGATACTTGGCGAACGGTAGACCGAGAATTGCCGTAAAGACATCCTCCGCCCGAAATCCGGGCGACGTATCTAAAGTCTTTCGTAGGCTTAATCCTAATACTCCGGCAGCGGAGAGCAACGCAAATGCCAGAGCGATTTGGGTGACAATAAAGACGTTGCGAGCGTTTTGGGAGCTTCTGGATCCGGTGCCGCTTCTGGATTCAGCCTTCAACGCTAGCGATAGATTGCCACGAAAGCTCGAGATGATAATCGGTAGGGCCAGAGCGACCCCGACGCAAAGGGTTCCTGCCAGTGAAACCCCGACGACACGACCGTCTAGGGCTATGCTTGATCCGAACGGTAACTGATCGGTTCCCAATGTATCTAGCATGCGAATACCGATTGCTCCGACCAGCAATCCAAGCCCGCCTCCGACTAAGGCGAGCATGAGGGTCTCGATCCCGATTTCTTTGGCGATTTGCAACCTGCCCGCTCCGATCGACCGGCGCACCGCCGTTTCCGTCGCTCGACTCTTAGCCCGAATGAGGAACACGTTCATGAGATTGACGATGCCGATCATAAGCAGAGCAAACGCGCCCGCCTGGAGAATGAGGAGGGTGGGGCGGGCGTTCCGAACAATGTCTTCGTGAAGATTGTATACAAAGGATCGATACCCGACTTTCTTCAGATCAGCCGCATGCCCTTTAGAGATGCCCTCCATGAGCCTTTCATTATGCGCGTCCACTTCCTGCTGGGCGCCCTCAACAGTAGCGCCTGGTCGCAACCGGCCAATCATTCCGTAGTTGTTTCGATTATAGCGTCCGCTTCCTCGACGATCTTCCAGTTCCGAAGCGAGTGGACGAAAGAACGCCGCCCCGCTCTCAAGAAAGTCGAACCCCTGAGCCAGCACTCCCACGACTTGATACGGCTGGCCGTCGAGCCTAAGGGAACGGCCGAGCGCGTCGCCGTCGCCGTTGAATTCCTCCTGCCAGAGCTCGTGGGTTATGATGGTGACGCGAGCGTTGTCTGGATGGGTCTCTTCTTCTGTGAAATTTCGCCGCCCCATAGCCAAGCGCGTCTCCAGCGTATCGAAAAATTCGGGCGAGACGAAGAAACCCTCAAGGCGGCGAATGGAATCCACGTCGCCTACCACAGCGCTGGCGCCTCTGTGTATCGAAAGCGACTCGAATGATTTCAATTCCCCTCTGCGTTCATAGTAGTTTGGCAATGAAACGCCGAGACGATCCAAGCCGTAGCCAGGAATCGAATTGAATACCGTCACCAGCCGTTCCGCCTGGGGGAAAGGCAATGCCCGAACCAAGATGGCGTCGATGACCGCGTACATCGCCACATTCGCTCCGACGCAAAGGGCCAGCGTAGCGATGACGGACAG
>JANQKI010000176.1 GCA_028281165.1 Opitutaceae bacterium
GGGTGCTGGGGGATGCCGGTTTCATTGCGATTGAGCTGGTCGGCCACCAGATTCACGGCGGCGATACCGATCTCTCCCCAGTGCGGATTGATGCCGGCAAGGCCTTTGTAGGACGAATGCCAGCCCAGATGGGCGAACCCTACATCTTCGGGATAGCGGTAGCCTAGCGATTCCAATTCGCGCGTGACACTGCGTCCGACACCCAAGACGCAATCCGGCGCATGCGTATCCATCCATTCCTTAAAACCGTCGAAGGATCGTTGTTCGTCCATGAAGTAAATGGGAACGTGATCCTCTGCAGGGGCCTCGCGATTAGCGATATGCAGAGCGGCTTCGCGCTTGAAGTCGGAAAGCTTTTCGAAGAGGGCGGGTATGGCCAGACCGAACCGTCGATAGCCTCGCCTGCGGAGGATTTGCACGGCTTTGAGAACGCTGCTGTATTGGTTGACTTCTACGCGATGCAACTTCGGCTTGCGCAGCGCTCCGCCAATCGAAACGACCGCGAAGTCGCTTAAATCGACTTCGAGCTCCATGTCTCCTTGCATGAAATGTTCAAGGATGACGCCTTTGATGCCTCGGGCTCTTAGAATCTGAAGCAGGCGGGCCGGGTTCATTCCCGGCTCGAACCAGTTGAATTCCTCCACGCTGTAGCCAAGAACTTTGGCTTGCTCGTGTATTTTATTTTTAAGTACATCCATATTCCAGCCCCGCTGGTTGCTCCAGGGCTGGCAATGGACCTCGGCGATGACGGGGGAGAAGGTGGACGACTTCTTGAAGCGTACGCTGGACATGACAGCCGACATAATAGGGTGCAGGGTGAAGCCGAGCTCCTCGGCCGCCTTTTGGATCTTTCGCTTCGTTTTCTCCGAATGCCCCGGCTGGTTGCGCAAAACGCGGCTCACCGTCGCCTTGGAGTAGCCGGTTTTTTTGGCGATTTGCTTAATGGTGATAGCTTTTTCGTTGGACATTGGATGGGCTTTGCAACGGTTACAGAGTATGCGGATTCATTCCGGCTTTGGCAATCTTGAGAATGTAGATCCAGACCTGTTGCCTAGATGTTGCATTTGGGTGTTCAGTCGCGGGGGTGGTCGGCATGTCTTAGGTCTACTTCGTTAAATGAGTTCAAACGATACCCGAAGGTGGCGCGAGGCAGCCTGCCTCGGCGTAGCTGATAAACGAAGACGGGTCCTCGATTCGCGTTCAACCAATGTAAAAACGCGTCGAGGACGCCGCGTTCCACCTCCTTTGGATGCTTAATGGACACTCTCTAAGACATGGCCGCTACGTTTTGAGGTGGGACTCTTTCTAAGGCGTGGGGGCGCTTTGCAACGATTACACGATTTTGCTAGCAAGCGGGTGTTGAATCCTGCGGGCGAAGTTGTTGGAGTGTCGAAGCTATGGACGATCTTTCCCCTCAATCTCGTTTATCATCGCGTCGCAGCTTCATCAAGCAGTCCGCCCTTGCCGCTGGGGCTGTTGCCATGCCCGCCTTGGTTCGGGCCCAGCAGAGCGATTCTCCCAATAGCCGCTTGAATCTCGCCTGCATC
>JANQKI010000240.1 GCA_028281165.1 Opitutaceae bacterium
TTCCGGGTCTGCACAACTCCGGCTGGGTGCAAAGCCCGGGCAAGGCGATCCTCGGCGACCCGAAGCGCCACGACGAGCTCAAGCCCTACGTGCAAGAGACTGTTCGCCGCTACGCTAACGATGATCGGGTGCTTGTTTGGGATCTCTTCAACGAGCCCGACAACATGATCGGCAACTCCTACGGAGCTAATGGGCAAAATATCGAGTTGCCGCGAAAAGAAAAGCACGCTCGTGTGCAGGAGCTTTTGGCCAAGGCTTTCAAATGGGCTCGCGAAGCGAATCCCTCGCAGCCGTTGACGGCGGGGATCTGGGGAAGGTTCGACGTGGAAAACCTCAAGCCAATCGAGAAGCTGTCCCTCGATGAGAGTGACGTGGTCTCCTTCCATACTTACGAACCGCTCGCGATCGCCGAAACTCAAGTGGCGGCTCTGAAGAAGCTAAGGCGTCCGATGTTCTGCACCGAGTACATGGCGCGAGGCAACGACTCGACTTTCCAGGACATTCTGCCGCTTTTCTATCGCGAAGAGGTGGCCTCCTACAACTGGGGTTTCGTCAACGGCCGCAGCCAGACCATCTATCCATGGGATTCCTGGAACGAGCCTTACGATAAGGAACCTGATCCCTGGTTTCATGACATTTTCGATACGGATGGCTCGGCCTATAGCGAAGAGGAAGTCGCTCTGATCCGCCGCTTGACAGGTCGCTAAGTTGTCGTGAAGGCGGGTTTCTCTTATTGATTTACTTGGTTATGAAATGGATGCTTTTAGTTTGCGTTCTCTTCGGATCGACACTCCTCGCGGCTAAGGAGCGTCCCAATATTATTTTGCTAGTGGTGGACGATCTCGGCTGGAACGACGTGGGCTTCCGCAATCCGGAGATGCATACGCCGCAGATCGACCGTCTCTTGACAGAGAACGTCAGGCTCGACCGCTTCTATGTAGCTCCTCAATGCTCGCCTACGAGAGCTGGTCTCATGACGGGAAGATACCCGCATCGATTCGATATGCTCGACGGCGTGATATCGCCCCTCAAAGCGAGTGGATTGCCGCCGAACGAGTACACCTTAGCCGAGATGCTCGCAGATTCTGGATACAAGCATAGGGGAATGATCGGCAAGTGGCACCTCGGCTTGCGCAGCAAGATTTTCCATCCCCTCAATCACGGTTTCTCGGAGTTCTACGGCCACTACAACGGAGCGATCGACTACTTTCGTCGCGTTCGAGCCGGGGAGCCGGACTGGCATCGCGACTACGAACCGGTGACTGAGGAAGGGTACGCGACTGATCTGCTGACAGAGGAGGCGGTCCGATTCGTTGAGGAAAAGTCGAAAGGCGAAGAGCCGTATTTTCTCTACTTGTCCTACAACGCGCCGCATTCGCCGATGCAGGCCTTGGAAGAGGATCTGAGAGCAGAGGGCTTCGATGAATCACTGGGCCGTATCGAGTCCGACGATATAAAGCTAGCCAGGCGGGAAGGCGACTTGGACTATGGGCGTTCTGGAACTGGAAATACCTTAAGGCAGACCTTCAAGGCCAATCTGAGGGCTTTAGATCGCGGTATTGGTCGGTTAATGACGGCGATCGAGGAAAGCGGCGAATCGGATAATACTTTGATCATCTTTACCAGTGACAATGGCGGCGTGCCGGGACATGGCGGGTCGAATGTGCCGCTTCGTGGCAACAAGTTCGAGATTTACGAGGGAGGCGTGAGGGTTACGGCCGCTTTACGCTGGCCGGCGAAATTCGATCGCCCGAAGACTGTTGATGCTACTTTGGCCTACATCGATGTTTGGCCAACGCTGGCGGAGATCGTCGGAGCTGAAACGAGTGGTTCGACCATCGACGGAGAGAGCATGCTGCCACGAGTGCGAGGAGAGGAATCAGACTGGGATAGGACCCTGTACCTAAGAGACGGGGGAGTGATACACGGAAAATGGAAACTTGTTCTGTATCAAAAAAAATGTGACAAATATCTGGAATGCGGAGAGCTATTCGACCTGAAAGAGGATCCCTACGAGTCCGAGAATCTTATCAAAGAGATGTCGGACAAGGCTCGTGAACTCTACGCCCTAGTGGAGGAATACTGGAAGCTTAGCGGATCCGCATTCGAATCCAAGGCCACGTTCGAAAAATCCGAGTGGCCCCCTGGAAACTGGGAATTGAGCGATGAACCGAATCGCTGAGCGTTTGTTGAATTATAGATTAGCAGGAAACTCGTTCGCGATTGAGCTTCCTGTATCGATCAAATTGCGTATGAAAAATCGAAACCGTTCTTTACCGAAAATCTTAAGCATTCTCTTTGCTTCTTTCGTTCTCTCTTTGCTGAGTTCTGCTCAAGCAGAGGACCGCCCTAACGTTCTCGTATTCTTTATCGACGATATGGGATACGCGGATCCGAGCTGCTTCGGGAATCCGTTGATCAAGACGCCTCGTATCGATCAACTGGCCGAGGAAGGCATGAAGCTGACTAATTTTTATGTTAACTCCCCCATTTGCTCCGCTTCTCGCGTCGCCTTGAGCACGGGGCAGTATCAGCAAAGGTGGCGTATCCAGTCTTTCCTGGCGACGAGGGAGGCTCAAGAGAGGCGCAAGATGGCAAATTGGCTGGAGGTGTCTTCGATTCACACGGCGCAAGTTTTCAAAGACGCGGGTTATCGCACGGCTCATTTCGGAAAGTGGCATATGGGAGGCGGGCGCGATGTGGACGATGCGCCATTGCCGACTGAATACGGATTTGACGAAAGCTACGTCTCCTTTGAAGGCCTGGGAGATCGCGTTTTGTTTGATGGCGAGCCGTCCGGGCCGATGAGCATCCAACTGGGACGTGGGCAAATCGATCATGCTCCTAAATCCCAGACTTCGAGAATCTACGTGGACAAAGCGATTGACTTCATCGCGCGCGGCGATGGGGAGCCGTTTTATCTGGAGGTTTTTTCCAACGATGTACACGACAGATTTTTTCCCGCAGAGGGAGAGGCGGACAAGTATTCGAAAATCACCGACAATCTGGAGGAGAGAAAATTTCTAGCAGTACTGGCTGAGCTGGACCGGCAGATTGGTCGTTTGCTGGACTACCTCGACGAAGCGGGTTTGAAGGACGACACGATCGT
>JANQKI010000242.1 GCA_028281165.1 Opitutaceae bacterium
CGACATGGAAGCGGATCGCATGGTCAACTCCTTTATCGCCCAAGAGGATTTGGATAGCGAGATGACGGTGGTTCGCAACGAATTCGAGCGAGGCGAAAACAGCCCAGGCCGCATCCTTCGACAGCAAATCACCTCCGCAGCGTACCAGTGGCACAACTACGGCAACTCAACCATTGGGGCTCGCTCGGACATCGAAAATGTGGAGATCGAAAACCTTCAAGCCTTCTACCGCAAATACTACCAGCCGGACAACGCGACCCTGATTGTCGCCGGAAAGATCGACGAAGAGAAAACGCTCGGACTGGTCGAGAAATACTTCGGCGTTCTTCCAAGACCGGAAAGAACGCTGCCGGACTTTTATACGAAGGACCCCACCCAGGATGGAGAAAGAACGGTGATGGTACGCCGCGTGGGCGATGAGCAAATCGTGGCAGCCGCCTATCACATTCCATCTGGACTACACAGCGATTTTCCCGCTCTCGAAGTATTGTCACAAATTCTTGGAGACACACCCTCGGGCAGGCTGCATAAAGACCTGGTCGAAAACGACCTCGCCACTTCGGTTTGGGCCTGGGCCAACCAGCAAAGGGACGCCAGCCTCTTCATGGTCAATGCCAACGCCGACATGGGCACCGACTTGGATGCTACAAAAATGGCTCTGATGGAAGTAACCGAAAAAATCGCTTCCAACTCCATCACCCAGGAAGAAGTGGATAGAGCCAAGAGACAACTGTTGAAAGATATCGAACTAGCTTTCAACTCCTCGCAGCGCATTTCCCTTCAACTCAGCGAATGGATCAGCATGGGAGATTGGCGTATGTTTTTTCTCAACCGCGACAGGATCGAGCAAGTCGAATTGGCCGATGTGCAACGCGTTGCCGAAAAATACTTCGTGTCCTCCAATCGAACTTTAGGACGCTTCATTCCGACAGACGATCCCACTCGCGCTGAAATTCCGGATACACCCAAGGTCGCAGAACTCCTGAAAGACTACCAGGGAAGAGAAGCGATCGCTCAAGGGGAGAGCTTCGATGCCACTCCAGAAAATATCGAAGATCGGGTTATCCGCATTGAGGAAGGCGCCGTAAAGATCGCGCTTCTCCCGGTCAAGACGCGCGGCCATGCCGTCCACATCGACCTAAGGCTAGGTATGGGTAACGAGTCTGCCTTGGAAGGAAAACGCGAGATCGGAGCTCTCGCCGCAAGTATGCTAGACAGGGGTAGCGAAAGCAAAACGCGTCAGGAAATCCAGGACGCCTTGGATATCCTTAAAGCTCAAGGAGGCATTAGTGGAAGCGGTAGCGTTGTGCGAGCCAGCTTCGAAACCACCAAGGAAAACTTGCCGGACCTGATTCGACTTGTCCACGAAGTGGTGACCACTCCTTCATTTCCGCAAAAGGAATTCGACATGCTCAAAACGCAAAGGCTCGCCAGACTGGAATCCCAACTGAGCGACCCCCAAGCCCTTGCCTTTCGTCGCGCTTCGACGAGCTTTAATCGATATCCGAAAAACCACTACCTTCACACTCCCTCAATCGAAGAGGAAATGCGGTTGATCGAGAAGGTTAAGGTAGAAGACCTGAAGAACTTCTACGAGAAAATCTACGGAGCGGAAAACATGCAAATCGCGATTGTTGGCGCTTTCGAAGCAGAGGAAGTCACAGACGTGGTGGTCAACCTTTTCTCGAGCTGGAAACCCAAGGAATCTTTCGCTCGCATCAAGAACGAATTCAAGACTGTATCTAGAATTTCGGATACAATCGAAACACCTGATAAAAAGAATTCAGTATTTATAGCTAGTATCAATTTTGAAATGACACAAAGTCACCCCGATGCGCCCGCCATGCAATTGGTCGCTCACATGCTCGGTGGCGGATTCATCAACTCGCGTCTCGCATCAAGGATCCGACAACAAGATGGCTTGAGCTACGGCGTAGGAGCCTGGACGAGAATCCCATCCAAACACGCCACCAATGCCACCTTCAACGCTTACGCCATCAGCGCTCCGGAGAACACGGAAAAAGTCCATGCCGCGTTCCAAGAGGAGATGTTGCGAGCCTTCGACGACGGTTTTGAAGAGCAGGAACTGGCAGACGCTAAAAAAGGTTTCCTGGACCGACGAAAGGTGAATCTGAGCAATTACGGCAGCCTGGCCAATCGCGTGAGAGCCGACCTGGACGTCGAACGCGACATGACATGGGAACGCGACTTCATAACCAAAGTTGAAGCCCTATCAGTTGATGAAGTAAACCGAGTCATGCAGGAGTACCTACATCCCGATAAAATGACGATCATCAAGGCGGGGGACTTCGCCGGACTAGATGAGGAAAGCTAACGGAATAGATGGCCGATAAAGCATCCAGTTTTCGATTGACATAAGTAAGGCTCAAACGAAATTAAACCCTCCTTTTTCAGGACGGTGGTAATAGCTCAGTTGGTTAGAGCACCTGATTGTGGTTCAGGGGGTCGCCGGTTCAAATCCGGTTTACCACCCCACCTGCCTACGCCAAGGCTACGGCATGGCAGGCCCTTCGCTCGAGCGAAGCCGAAAGCCGAAGGATGCCGCGACGTAGCTCAAAGCGAAGTCGGGTAACAACCGTCCCCGAAGCTCGAGCTACGGCTCGGCGCGCCTCAAAAAAATGCTCCGCATGCCCCTTCCATGAAATTCTTCTACGTTTACATCCTCCAAAGCAAGAAATGGTTACAGCGATTCTACTCCGGCTTTACCGAAAATCTAAATAAGCGGCTCGCTCATCATAACGACGGTTGCTGCGAATTCACTCGACCATTTAGACCATGGAAAATCAAGATTGCGGTCGCCTTTTCGGATCGAAACCAAGCATTGGAATTCGAGCGGTATCTGAAAACTGGAGCCGGCCGAGCCTTCGCCAGAAAGCGATTATAGTCCTTCGCTCGAGCTAAAGCGAGGGCAGTCGGCAAGCCGGCCTCATCCCTTGCGATACTCCGAAGGGGGCTTGCCGTATTCCTTGCGGAATATCTTGCTGAAGTAGCTCATATCCAGAATTCCGATATGCTCGAGCGTTTCGCCGACCGTCACCTGACCGGTTTCCAGCAGCTGAGCAGCTCGCTTCAGTCTCATAGCCCGGATGAACTGGAACGGGGGCTCGCCCGTCACCGCCTTCATCTTGCGATAAAGGGTCACGCGGCTCATGCCCATTTTTTTGGAAAAGGCCTCCACATCGAAGTCCTCGTCGCGCATGCGTTCCTCGACGATTTTCATGGCCCGCTGCAAAAAGGCCTCGTCAGTCGAGGTAACCGTCACTTCGCTGGGCTGCACGACCACGCGGCGAGAGAACAGCTCGCGCAACTTGCGACGGGACTCCAACAGGTTTTCGATACGAGCCTTGAGAAGAGCAATGTTGACGGGCTTGGGGAAGTACTCATCGGCTCCCATCTCGATGCCTTTGAGACGATTTTCTTCGGAGGTCCGCGCCGTCAGCATTACAATGGGAATATGGCTGGTCTCTTCCTTGGTCTTCAGAATCGAGCAAAGCTCCAAGCCGTCCATCTCGGGCATCATGATGTCGGAGATGATCAAGTCGGGCATGACATCGATCGCCGTATCCAAGCCTTCGCGACCATCTTTAGCTTCGATGATCTGGTATTCCGAGCCTAGCTCTCCTTGCAGAAAGGTCCGCAAGTCCGGATTGTCCTCGACAAGGAGAATGCTGGTCCTCTCCGACTTCGAAGCGCTGGTCGGGCTTTCCGCTTCCGCCATCTCGTCCTCGGCCAAGTAGGCGTCCAGCTCGGGCACATGATCGCAAGCCGGAGCCGACTGATCCTCGACGAGCGGCAGCGATACGATAAAGCGCGTGCCCCCAGCGGTTCCATTGGTTCCATAAATAGGGCTAATAAAATCGATCTGGCCTCTCCAAAGGTCTACCAGTTCTTTTGTATAAGCTAATCCAATACCAGAACCTTTGAACTGGCGCTGACCCGCCTGCACGCGATGGAACGGCTTGAAAATAACATCGCCCATCTCGCGAGAAATGCCCACGCCTGTATCCGAAATCTCCAAAGTCAGCATATACGGGGCGTTTTTCTTTCTCGTAGGCGAAATATCGATACTAACTTCAATGCGTCCTTGGTGGGGCGTGTATTTAATGGCGTTGGAAAGCAGATTATCCACGATCCGCTGCAGCTTGTCCGGATCGAAGCAGACGATTTTCTCCTCGAGCTCGATATGCAGCGTGAATTCCTGCTCCTTCTTTTCCCATAAAGGAGCGTGCGAGTAGATGGCGTCTTTCAGGAACAGCACGATATCCGAGCGTATGGGGTGGTACTGTAGCTTTCCAAGCTCCACTTTGCGAAATTCGAGCAGCTGATTAACCAGCCCCTGCATTTTCCGGGCATTGCGAACAGTCATGGAGACGAGGCCATGGGCTCGTTTACCGAGGTTCTCTTTCATCAGACTCTCCAATGGTCCGAGAATGACGGCTAGCGGCGTGCGCAGTTCGTGCGAGACGTTGGTGAAGAACTGCAGCTTGAATTCCTCGATTTCCAGCAGGTGCCTGACGCGCGTTTGAACCAGCAGGAATCCAAGCGTGGCGATCAATCCCACCGTCAAAATGACGCTAGCGATAAACCAAGGTCGCTTCCAAAGGAAAGGTATCACTGTAAAGGATACGGTGGCTGGAGTAGCATCCACATTCCAATCGGCATCGCGAGCTCTCACTTCCAGGCGATATCGACCCGACTTCATGGAGGGAAGAAGCGTTTCCGCCGCCTTTTGATAGGGAGACCATTCGTCCTCATTGACGCGATAGGAGTACTCCAAATCTCTGACGGCAGTGCGAGACCAGGCATCGACGCCGGCCCACTTGAAATGGGCATTCCCAGACTCCTGCAATTTTGGTTCAAAGGAGACGATCCACGTTTCGGGGCCGAGCTGATCCGGCGTATGGCGCGTCGTTCGGAAAGGCGTAGCGGCCTCCCCAGGACGAGCCTCCTGATTGAAATTCCAGGAGCGCGTGGCCGAATTTATCCACAAAGAGCCATCGCGGGATTCGAGCAAGCGCCCCCCTTCTCGCTGCAATCGAAAGGGCTGAGAAAGGGGATATTGGCTCCAAGTCCGTCCATCGAAGCGGCTTATGCCATCTGAAGTGGCTAGCCAAACCCCAGGCAGCTTTTCGCCCGCCAGCAAATCGACAAAGCGCCGGCCCGCCAATTGGTCGAGTTCTGGAAAGCGTTCCCAATTGCCACCAGTTTTTCGATACACGCCAACGCCCCAGCTGGCTATCCACAATTGATTGTCTTTGGAAACCGTCACGTAATCTATCCAGTTCCCGAAAAATCCGTCGTCTCTTTCGAAAGGCAAGCCCTCACGCTTGAAGGCGAGGGCCGAACCGCCAAACCAGAGTTCTCCATTCTCCGTTTCCGCGATGCCGACAATCCTCCTAGGATAATGGGGCGGCTTGAGGTATCGAAAAACCAGCTCCCCGTTTTCTTCCCGATAGCGAATCAGTCCGCCCGGCCTGCCTCTCATCGAATAATAGGACTCGCCACCCGATCCGAAATACACGGAACCGTCCCTACCCTCATAAGCGGAAAGGTGGCTGATCAAGCTGCTGAAATCGTCATGCTCTCTTCGCGTCCATCGACCATCCTCAAACCAGGCCACCGCTGCGTTCTCGCCATGGCTGCCGGCCGCCCACACGCGCCCATCTCGAGTCGCGATCAAGGAATTCGGCATATCCATGACCCCGTCCTCGCTGCTGTAGGACTTCCATGAGTCTGCGGATGGATTATTTCTGATAACCTGTTTATCAACGCTGAT
>JANQKI010000249.1 GCA_028281165.1 Opitutaceae bacterium
CAGCGAGGAGCAAATTCAGATCATCCGATCCTACTGCGAGGCTCAGGGAATTTTCGGCATACACGATGCAGGAGAAATTGAATACACGAAAACGCTGACTATTGACCTTGGCCAGATAGAGCCGAGTGTGGCTGGGCCTAAGAATCCAAAGGAGCGTGTTTCCGTTTCTGAACTCAAAAGCGCGTTTAACGAGCTCTTTGAAAAGCCCGTTGCGGAGGGCGGCTTTGGATTGGAAAGCTCCAAACGCGAGACGCGTATCGGTTTGAATGGATCTGGAGCTATTGGACACGGTTCGGTGCTCATCGCAGCGATAACCTCATGCACCAATACCTCCAATCCCGGCGTGATGCTAGCGGCTGGACTGGTGGCTAAAAAGGCTGTCGAAAAAGGTCTAACCGTTCCGCCTTACGTTAAGACCAGCCTTGGCCCTGGCTCGCGTGTGGTAACTGACTATTTGAATGAAACGGGGCTCCAGCAGTACCTTGATCAAATCGGCTTTAATCTCGTAGCTTACGGCTGCACAACTTGCATTGGAAACAGTGGCCCCCTTGCTCCTGAAATCGAAGGAGCGATTAAGGAAGGCGAGCTGGTAGCCGCATCCGTTCTTTCGGGAAATCGGAATTTCGAGGCTCGGGTTCACGGCTCCATCAAGTCGAACTTCCTCATGTCGCCTCCGCTGGTCGTGGCCTATGCTCTGGCAGGTCGAGTCGACATTGATATGTATAGTGAGCCCATCGGGCAAGGCGGCGATGGCCAGGACGTTTTCCTCAAGGACATTTGGCCGAGCAACGACGAGGTCAACGAAGCGATTAGAACAGGATTGAAAACCGATATGTTCGACCAGCAGTACTCCGATGTGGCCAACTCCAATGAGGAATGGACGCAGATCCAGTCCTCAACCGGCGCCATCTATCAATGGAATTCGGACTCGACCTACATCCACGAGCCTCCGTTCTTCGATGGCTTCTCCATGGAAGTGGGAACCATCCAGCCCATTACTGGGATGCGGCCACTTGCCATCCTAGGCGATTCGGTAACGACTGATCACATTTCTCCGGCTGGAGCTTTCAAGCCAGAGACGCCTGCAGGACAGTTCCTCATTTCCCGAGGCGTGGAACAGAAGGATTTTAACTCTTACGGCTCTCGGAGAGGCAACGACTTGATTATGACGCGAGGCACTTTTGCCAACGTCCGTGTCAAGAACGCTATGGCGGATGGCAAGGAAGGCGGGTTCACGAAAATCATGCCGGAAGGCGAACCGGCCACCATCTTTGATGCTGCCCAGGAGTACAAAAAGCGTGGCGTCCCTTTGATTGTTTTCACCGGAATCGAATACGGTACAGGAAGCTCGCGCGATTGGGCGGCCAAAGGCACTAATCTCTTAGGCGTTAAAGCGGTGGTCGCCCGAAGCTACGAGCGTATCCATCGGAGCAATTTGATTGGCATGGGCGTGTTGCCCTTGGAATTTCCCGAAGGTCAAAGCGCTCAGTCGCTGGGGCTAGATGGATCGGAGGTTGTTTCCTTGCCTGATTTGGGAGACGATTTGCAGCCGGCCCAAACCCTGAAGGCTGTTATCGAACGAGCTAACGGCCAGGTAGATGAAATCGATTTGAAGGTTCGAGTGGATACGCCGATCGAAGTGGAGTATATTAGGCATGGTGGTATTTTACCATTTGTCTTGAGAGATATCATAAATGCGTCATCTTAAGTTCTTCTCCTGAATCATTGGTCTCGAGCGAGATATTGATCATGCCGGACGAGACACCTGTTTTCCAAGTCGATCCCTATTCCAATCCCGTCGCCATCAGAATTGTCGGGAAGGCGTCTTTTCAAAACGTGAGTCCCCTTAAGGAGTTTCTCAAGTCGTCTTATGCTAACGGCAAGCGCTGCTTTGTTTTCGATTTCAACCAATGCACCGGGATGGATAGTACGGTACTTGGCGTTTTAGCCGGTTGCGCTCTACAGCTGAGGCGTATGGAGCCCAAGGGTTCGATGGTTTTGTCACGTTTGGGTGATCGCAATATGGAGTTGGTGAAAAATCTAGGTCTTCATCGTATTGCTACTGTGGATATGGGGGAGAATGAAGTCAGTGGCAATGCGACCGCTCCTCTTTCCTCTGATCAACTGGACGAACTGGAAAACGCTCGGCTTTGTCTTGAGGCCCATGAGAATCTAGTTGCTGCGAGCGAGACCAATCGAGAGAAGTTTCAAGACGTCATAACGTATTTGAAAAACCGAGTCGATGAGAACGGCAACTAATGCTCACTTTCTTTGCAGGCCTTGTAGTTGGTTTCCTGATTCTTTTCAGTTTCTTCTATAGAGAGCGCCGCCGGAATTCCGATCTGGAAGACAAGGCGCGACTGATCCAGCAGGAAAAGCTTATTGTTGTCGATTTCATGCATCACATGGTCGAGGCTCTGGGCGAGGGTCTTAACAAGGACGAGCTCTACCAGCGAATTGTTCACGCCTCCATCATCAGCACGGGCGCTTTGAGCGCCTGCGTGTTCGAGAAGACATCAAAAAACACAATGAAGGGAGTTGCCGTGGAGGGTCTTTTCCCGCCGCACCGTCCGCTTCCCGCTGGTTCTCGAGTCAAGCTTGCTACCAGGGCCAAGTTTATTGAGCAGATTCTTCGATCCGAGGAATTCCCCATGGGTGAAGGTGTTGTCGGCTCCGTTGCCGAATCGCGTAAAGCTGAATTAATCGAAGATGGGGAGAAAGACGCCCGCATCGTTGAGCACGATGATCCCGCTCTTAAGGTCAAGACGGCGATCTGCGCGCCTATACTTTTTCGCGATGATCTCATCGGAGTTCTGACGGTTTGCAATTCTTCAGATGGACTCCCTTTCACGCAGACTGATTTTTCCCTCGTGCAGTCTATAGCCGAACAAGCGGGCATGGCGATCCACAACAACGAGTTTCTAAATCTGCAGGTGGCCAAGAAGCAAATCGATGTCGATCTGATCTTGGCTCGAAACATTCAGCTCATGCTGGTTCCCCAAGAGCTGCCTCAGATCGAGGGCATCGACATGGATGCTCGCTACGTTTCAGCTCAGGAGGTTGGAGGGGATCTTTATGATATTATTCCTCTAGGATCGACAAAGTTTGGCGTAGCTGTAGCCGATGTATCGGGAAAAGGAATACCTGCATCTATTATTATGGCGATTTGCCGTACTAATCTCAGGCACTATGCCCATCTCATAGAGTCTCCGGCAGAAGTATTGAAGCGCGTCAACAAAGCGATGGCTGGCGAAATGCGTCAGGATATGTACATTACTGTTCTGTATGCCATTATTGATGTAGAAAATAATCGGATACAATTTGCTCGAGCTGGCCATGAGCGAGCGATAATCTGTCACATGGACAAGGAGCGTCGAACACCCATTACTGAATCTCTACCTAGCGAGGGCATGCCCGTTGGGCTGGTCGATGAAGAGATCTTCGATGAAGTGATCGAAGAACGTGAAATCCCGTTTGAGAAGGAAGATGTCTTCGTTGCCTATACGGATGGCTTGACCGAGACTTCAAACGCTGATGGCAAAGAGTTTTCATCTTCGCGTCTGTCCGATGTCATTAAAGTGCTTCGTAAGCGTGATGCGGTTGATCTAAACGAAGGTGTTTTCGAGAGCTTGGAGCGTTTTACCGGAAGCCGTCTCTTTAGCGATGACTTAACGCTCGTCACGGTGAAGCGGGTGTGAGCGTCGCTGTGATCGACGAGTCGTCACAAAGAAAAATCAGTTGATTCTTCCTCTGGCTGCCTGGATATTGCGCCTATGACCACTAGCGCTAATCCGATGATCGAGAAAGAAGCCCTACCCAGTGAATCTGGCAGATTTGGTCAATTCGGCGGCTGCTATGTGCCTGAGACTTTGATGACAGCTCTTGGGGATTTGGGACGAGAGTACGAGCAAGCCAAACAGGATCCTGAATTTCAATCCCAGCTGGAGTTCTATCTCAAGGAATTTGCTGGCAGACCTACCGGCCTCTATTTTGCCGAGCGGCTTACCGAAGAATTGGGAGGAGCGAAAATCTATTTCAAGCGGGAAGATCTACTTCATACTGGAGCCCACAAAATAAACAACGCCATCGGGCAAGCTCTTTTAGCCAGACGAATGGGCAAGAAGCGCATTATTGCCGAGACGGGAGCTGGGCAGCACGGTGTCGCTACAGCTACGGTTTGCGCGCGGTTTGGCTTGGATTGCGTCGTCTACATGGGGGCGGTTGATATGGAACGGCAGAAGCTGAATGTTTTCCGCATGGAGCTTTGCGGGGCAGAAGTTCGTAGCGTGGAATCTGGTCAGAAAACGCTCAAGGATGCTGTCAATGAAGCGATGCGCGACTGGGTTACCAATGTGCGTGAAACCCACTACATTCTTGGCTCTGCCTTGGGCGCCCATCCTTATCCGATGATGGTGCGCGATTTCCATCGTGTAATTGGGCAGGAAACACGGGAATCGGTAATGGAGAAGGAAGGAAGACTTCCCGACGAGATGGTAGCTTGTGTCGGCGGTGGCAGCAATGCGATTGGGCTCTTCTACGAATTTCTTGATGAGCCAGAAATAAGATTGGTTGGTGTTGAAGCCGGAGGATATGGTATCCAGCCAGGTAATCATGCAGCTCGTTTTGAAGGCGGTCGACTTGGTGTGTTGCAGGGTTGCAAGACCTATATTCTGCAGAATCCAGATGGTCAGATTGAGCTGACCCATTCCGTTTCGGCGGGACTGGACTATGCGGCTATTGGTCCAGAACACGCTTATTATAGAGACATCGGCCGTATTGATTACGCTTATGCGACGGATGAAGACGTTCTCGAAGCGTTTCAGTTGCTTTGCCGTACTGAAGGCATCATCCCAGCTTTAGAGTCGACCCATGCCTTGGCTTATGTAGTCAAGCGTGCCCCAGAACTGGATACCGATAAAGTAATCGTCATGAATCTTAGTGGCAGAGGCGATAAGGATGTGGCTCAAGTCGCCAAGCTGTTAGGAGAGAACGCATGAAGAGCATGACTGGATTCGGCCGCGCTGAGCGCGAAGCCGATGGTGTAGCAGTCTCCGTTCAAGTATCATCTGTCAATCGCCGCAATCTCGAGACTGTCTGCTCGCTCCCCAAGGAATTCCAGCATCTTGAGAGGAAGGTCGTGGAGCAAACACGTAAAGTCGCTGCCCGAGGCAGATTTCAATTTTCCATAGAAGTGCGCGATGAAAACGCCGCGGCAAATGGATTGCCAAGCGATACCCAGCTTAGCCAAGCGATTGTTCGCCTGAAAGATATCGCGGAAAAGAACGCGGTTGCTTTTAATTTGGATACGCATGGAATCATCGAGCTTTCTCGTTTAATCGAGCCCCAAGCTGTGGATTTGTCAGACGAGGTTGTGGAAAAACTTTTAGGTGAAGCCGTTGGCGGAGCTTTAGAAAAACTTGTGGCTATGCGTATTCAGGAAGGGGGTACGCTGAAGATTGATTTGGTAGCCCGTAAGGATCGCATGAGAACATTGGTTTCTTCCGTCCGCGAAGTGGCTCCAGCCATGCTCGACAAGCATCGGGAAAATCTTCTATCGCGATTGGAGCAAGCCGGACTCGAGGTTGATACGGAAGACGAGCGTGTTCTTAAGGAGCTGGCCCTGTTTGCCGATCGTAGCGACATTTCGGAAGAAATGACGCGGCTGGAAAGCCACCTTGAGCAGTTTGAGCAAACGCTGGAAAAAGACGAAGCTGTTGGGCGTCCCCTGGAATTTATCATTCAGGAAATCGCTCGTGAAATAAACACTACAGGCAGCAAATCGTGTTTGATTGAAGTCTCGCGTTTGGTCCTCGATCTCAAAAACGAGCTGGAACGGGTGCGCGAGCAAGTGGCGAATGTAGAGTAGGTCTTATTCCTCTTCGGAGTTTTTTTGCTCTCGAAAGGAAAAAATAGCGTAGATTGTAACACCCACGGTGATACACGAGTCGGCGACATTGAAGCTGGGGAAATGGTAGTTGTTATGGTAGAAATCCAGAAAGTCGATGACATGTCCCAAGTGGATTCGATCGATTAGGTTTCCAATGATACCAGCGATAATCAAGCCAAAGGCCCATTGGGCGGGCGTTTCTTCGAGCTGGAGGCTCTTTCTAAACAGCCAAATCAGGAACAGAGCCACGAAGGCCACAATGGCCAGGACAAAACTGTACCCAGTAAAAAGGCTCCAAGCCGCGCCCGTATTTCCTACATGGACGATGTTGAAGAAGCCTGGGATGACTTCTATATTATGGGGGGGATGAAAAGAGCCTAGCGGGAGTGTTTGCGAGACCAGCCATTTCGTTGCTTGATCTAAAATCAGCATGACTGATGCCAGACTGAAAAGGATCTTGTATTTGGAAAATGATGACAATCTCTTAAGGTCGGCCTTTTTGAGGATGTTTCAGGAATCGGGATTCTCGTCTCCGAAGCTCATCGAATCATCTGCTGTAGCGTCAGCGAAGGCGCCGCCGCGTTGCACACTCCTATGGGTGTTCTTCTCGATTTGAGACTGGGTTTCTACGGAATAACGTGTGAAGGGAACGGCTAAAAGCCGCTCCTCGCGGATTTGCTTTCCGGTCATCTCGCAAATGCCGTAGGTCCCATTGTAGATGCGCTCGATCGCCTCTTCGACTTCGTGCAACGCTTCTTGCTCGTTCGACACCATGCTCAGAGCGAAGTCTCGGTCGAAAGTGTCCGTACCAGCGTCGGCCATATGCTGGCTGTATCCAGAAAGGTCTCCCGTGTCTTCCTTGCTGGAGCGTTTGAGGGTTTCCTCCGTGTGCATGCTCAAACCCGATTGCACGTGGTCGCGCAGTTCGACGAGGAGTTTGTAGAATTTCTCGTATTTCTTGGCAACTTTCTGTTCTGGGCGCTTTGCATTATTTCCTGCATCGTTCGGATTGTATCCAAGAATATCCGCCAGCGAAGCCGCCCCGAGCACGCGTTTCTCCGCCTTTCTTTCAGCTTCTTCAATTGCCCGCTTAGCTTTTTCGCGCTCGGCTTTTTTGGCGTCGACGACGTTCGTCTCCTTTTCGCGTTTCTTAGCTATGGACATCGCTTCTTCCAAGGAGAAGGATGCCGAGGCGTTATTGGATGCTTTAGCTGAAGATGTTGATGCGCTCTTTTTGCGCGTTACTACTTTTTTCACTTTCTCCGATTTCGCGCTGCTCGTTTTCTTAGCGGCGACTTTCTTTGTAGTGGCGACCTTCTTTGCGGCTTTTTTCGCCACCTTCTTAACGGTCTTCTTGGTCGCTTTTTTTGCCGTTTTCTTCACTGCCTTTTTGGCGGCTTTCTTTGCTGGGGATTTTTTTTCAGGCATATTTTTCTAAACAGTTAGTTTAAGGGCTTCTTCGCAACGTGGGCAGAGCTGTTCGTTTTCAGTCCCGTTGAGGAGAAGGGGTTCCCATCTCCAGCATCTCGGGCAGCGTCCGCCAGTCGCTTGGCTAACAGAAATTTTCAGGTCATCCTGGTCTAAAGTCGTCAGTGTGACTCTCGAAACGATCAAGAGTTCCTCCAGAAAGCGATCGTATTTGGAGAGGGTAGCGAAGGTCGCATCCTCTTGATTTCCAGAAACTTCAAGGTAGGCATCGAGTGATCTGCCGATTTCTCCCGAGGCTCGAAGTTCCTCGAGTTTTTCGTTAACCTTGTCCCGGAAATCGAGTAACATGCTGAACTCTTCATCCAGAGCTGCATTGGCCCAGTCCTTGGCATCACTGGGCCAGCCCTGCAAAATGAGTGGCTCTTCTGAAAAGTCGGAGTCGTTGGTAAAGTAGGACCAGGCTTCGTCTGAGGTGAAGGGAAGTAGAGGGCCGAGCACGCGGACCAACGTATTGAAAATGCTATGGATAGCTGTTTGGGAGGATCGTCTCAAAGGATCGTTTGCAGCGAATGTGTACAAGCGATCTTTGAGGATGTCATGATAAAGCGACGACAAAGTGACGGAGCAAAATTGATTCACCAACTGGTAGACCTTGTGGAACTCGTACTTGTCGTAGGCCGCTTCGCAAGCTTCGACCATCTCGGCAGTCTTGTGCAATGCCCAGCGATCAAGAACATGAAGTTTATCTTTGGATACAGCATCAAGTGTGATGTCAAAGTCGTATAGATTGGAGACCAGAAAACGCAGTGTGTTTCGCATCAGACGGTAGGTGCCGCCGATGTGCTTTAGAATTTCGTCTGAAAGGGGGATATCGGTTCGGAAGTCTTCTGAAGCGATCCAAAGTCTGATGACATCCGCCCCGTATTTCTTGATGAAATAGTCGGAGTTCTGCGGCTTGCCGTCGCTCTTACTGATTTTCCTACCGTCCTGGCCAACAATGAAACCGTGCGTAAGGATCTGCCGATACGGTGGCTGATCCGTTGCGGCGAGGCTGGACCAAAGCGATGATTGAAACCAGCCACGATGCTGGTCACTACCTTCGGTATATAAGTCGGCTGGCCAGCTTAAATCAGGATGCCTTTTCAAAACAGCGGCTTGGCTCGTTCCTGACTCGATCCAGACATCGAGCGTGTCTGTTCCCTTTTCCAGGCGCTTGCCTTTCCAGCTCTCGGGAATATCGATGCCATCCAGAAGCTCTTCCGCGCTTTGACTAAACCAGATGTTGACGCCGCTCTGTTCGAACTTTCCGGCTAGTTGTCGGAGCACATTACTATCGATGTAGGCGTTCTTCTCCTCATCGAAGAATCCTGGGATGGGCACGCCCCAAGATCGCTGGCGGCTGATGCACCAGTCGGGCTTGCTTTCGACGGCTCCACGAATGCGATTTTTGCCATTTGCTGGCATCCATTCGACTGTTTCAATGGCGTCGAGAGCTTTCTGCCTCATGTTGTTCTTATCCAACGTGATGAACCACTGGTCGAGAGCCCTGAATATGATTGGGGTCTTGGACCGCCAGCAATGAGGATAGCTATGCTCCAGCTTTTTAAACTGCAGAAGATTTCCTGTTTCTTCTAAAAGCTTCAGAACAGCTACGTTTGCTGGCGAGCGACCCTTTGTTTCCAAAATGTCGATACCGACCAATTCTCTTGGCATGCGGCCATCGTCGATGTAGCGTCCTTTATCATCTACGGGACAGTAAATCTCTAGCCCGTAGTTCAATCCGGTTTGGTAATCTTCTGCACCATGTCCTGGAGCAGTATGGACACAACCAGTACCGGATTCGGTCGTTACGTACTCTGCGAGAACCACGGGGCTTTCTCTATCGATAAAAGGATGTCTGGCCTTTTTATTTTCCAGCGATTCTCCAACGAAAGTGGCAATTGTTTTTACGTCCTCCAACTCGCAATCGGCTACGAATTGCTCGATCAATTCTTCAGCGACGATGAAAACGCCTTTGTTCGTTTTCACTACAACGTAGTTGAGGCGTGGATGCACGGCAATGGCGAGATTCGCGGGGATAGTCCAGGGAGTCGTTGTCCAGATGATGATCGAGGCGTCTTCTTCCAAACCGAGCTCCGATGGATCTTCGAGCCGGAACTTTACCCAAATTGAAGGACTGACGTGATCCTTGTATTCGATTTCCGCTTCCGCTAAAGCGGTCTCGCATGGAATCGACCAGTAAACCGGCTTCTTGCTGCGAAAGACGAGATCTTTCTCGACGAAATGGGCTAGCGTCCTGACGACTTCCGCTTCGTAAGCGGGCGACATAGTTTTGTATTCATTTTTCCAGTCGCCCTGTACGCCCAGCCGAACGAACTGCTCTCGCATGGTCTCGATAAAGTTAGCGGAAAAAGCCGCGCACGCTTCACGCAATTCGTGAGCAGGAAGATCTTTCCCTTTCTCGCGCAGTTCGCTTGTCACTTTCGCTTCGATGGGCAGTCCGTGGCAGTCCCAGCCTGGAACGTAGGGAGTGAAGAATCCGCGGGCGCTTTTGTAGCGAACGACGATGTCTTTGATTACCTTGTTGAGGGCAGTGCCGATGTGGACGTGTCCGTTGGTAAAGGGAGGTCCGTCATGGAGAATGAAGCTTTGGTTTCCGCGATTCTTGGCCAGGATTCTGGAGTAGAGATCGGCCTGTTCCCAGTGGGCGAGCCTTTCGGGCTCTCTTGCTACGAGATTGCCCCTCATTGGGAACGAAGTCTGTGGCAAGTTCAGGGTATCTTTATAATTCTCAGCCATGCCCTATAATTGGAATGGGCGGATATTGCTTATCCGCCCTTACGTGTCAAGGACGTACGCCGAGAGCTTCTTTCACGCATTTCCGCTATGAATGACTTATTTTTTAGAGGGTCGTTGCGAACTCGATTTGCGAGTAAAGTCGATTCGTATTTTCCGGAACGATGCGATCCGTAACGATGGAGGGATCAAACTCGAAACTGGTGTCAAGCCTCAGGCCATCCTCAGCCCCCGGCCGTACGAAATCCTCCACGAAATCCATCCCTCCTCTAGGTTTGAGCCACTTATAGTAAATATCGATGTTTTCGCTTTCGATTACGATGTCAGCGTGGAGTCTTGTATTACAGATAAGGGTTAGATCCCGGAATGACGAAAACCATGAAGGCGGGTTCACTAGCTCGTCTTTTATTATGAGGATCATAGTGGGGTATGGGGCAGCGTTTTGAGCGCCAATCGTCCTCTTGAGTAACGGAATTCGGACTTTGGTTGCCGAATTTTTAAAACGGGAGGGAGGGCTATTGCCTTAGTTTTTATTAGTTTTTCGCAAAAGAACCGCTAAACCAAAAGCTTCTTTTCGCAATTGGGTTTGCTATCTGGAGCGAGATTCTCCCAATTACGCAGTCTTTTTAGAAAAGCTATGAAACGTACACATCATTGTAGCCAGCTTCGCAAAGGCGATGTTGGACAAACGGTATCGTTGGTTGGCTGGATCGAATCGATTCGCGACCACGGCGGTATCCTCTTCATTGATTTGAGGGACCGCGAAGGCCTAACGCAGGTAAAGGCCAATCCAAACAGCAATGATGATAATTTTAATGCTACCGTTAATCGGCTAAAGGATGAATCCGTCATTGGAATCTCTGGCGAAGTCGAAGCTCGTTCGGATGAGAATGTAAATCCCGACCTGCCGACTGGTGAAATAGAAGTCGAAGTCTCGGAGATCATCGTTCACAACATTTCCGAAACGCCGCCTTTTCCAATCGATGACGAAAAGGGTGATCGGGTTAATGAAGATCTTCGATTGACCTATCGCTACCTTGACTTGCGCCGCAACAAGATGAGGAGCATCCTCAAGCTTCGCAGCGACACGAATAAGTCGATTCGCCATTACATGGACGAAGAGGGTTTCACGGAAGTGGAAACGCCTACGCTTTTCAAAAGCACTCCCGAAGGGGCTCGCGAGTACCTTGTTCCTAGTCGTGTCCAGCCTGGGCATTTCTATGCTTTGCCGCAATCTCCGCAGCAATATAAACAAATGCTCATGGTTGGGGGTGTTGAGCGCTATTATCAGATAGCGCGCTGCTATCGCGATGAAGACGGTCGGGCTGATCGCCAACCGGAGTTTACCCAGCTTGATATCGAGCTGTCTTTTATCGATCGCGAGGACATGCACACATTGATCGAGGGACTTATGAAGCGAGTCTGGAAGGATACTATGGGAATCGATGTTGCGACGCCTTTTCCCCGTATGTCATTCAAGGATGCGATGAATCGATTTGGTATTGATAAACCTGATACGCGATTCGAGATGGAGATCCAGGATTTTTCCGATGCCTTTGCCAGTTCGTCTTTCAAGGTTTTTTCGGGAACCGTCAAAAATGGCGGGGTTGTTAAGGCTTTAAAAGCTCCCGGTCTGGCCGATGTGACGCAAGGCGAGATGAAAAACCTCGAAGAATCCGCTAAGTCTTTGGGAGCTAAAGGCCTGGCTTTCATAAAGATTGAAGGCGGGGAATGGAAATCGCCTATCGTCAAGTTTTTCTCTGATGAGGAAAAGCAGGCTTTGCAGGAAGGCTTGGCTATCGAAGAGGGAGATATTGTTTTCTTTGCAGCGTCTGAATGGGAGCAGGCTTGTACCATTCTTGGTCGTATTCGCCTCGATTGCGCTGAGTTGCTGAAGAAGCGTGGCAAACTTTCCTTTCCAAGCGATCAGTATAATTTTCTCTGGGTCATTGAATTTCCTTTAATGACCTACGAGGAAGAAGAGGGACGTTACGTGGCGTCTCACCACCCATTCACTGCTCCCGTGCCTGAGGATATCGAATTGCTGGATACCGACCCGAAAGCGGTTCGAGGCCAGCATTACGATTTGGTTCTCAATGGCGTTGAGCTTGGTGGAGGAAGCATTCGTATCCATCAGACGGATGTGCAGGAAAAGGTCTTTCAGGATGTGCTGCAAATTCCTGAAGATGTAGTGAAGAGCCGTTTTGGATACATGCTTGAGGCTTTTAAGTATGGAGCCCCGCCCCATGGCGGGATCGCCTTTGGATTAGATCGTCTGGTTATGATCCTTGCTGGCAGGAATAGCATTCGCGATGTGATTGCTTTCCCCAAGACGCAAAAGGGCCAATGCTTGATGACGGAAAGCCCAAGTCCAGTTACTGAGCGTCAGCTCAAAGATCTCCATGTTATGACTACCGTACTTGAAGAAGAAACGGTTTAGCCTGTCCTTTCCGCTTTGATAAGACCTATAGACCCTATACGACTTAATAGGCCTTATGTGATAAATGGGAGTTAACAGATTCCAAGACCGCTCAATTTAGAGCGGTCTTTTTCTTCTGTGACCTAAAAAGGTGACATTTGAGCGCCCTTTTGAGGCGAGCAACTATGCGCAAAAGTAATACTTTCTCGTACTTTTGCGCACGTTGTAAGCAAATTGTTAACGAATAAGGACTCCTGGCATGCCAGTTGCTCAAAGTGACGGGTCTTTTGAGCTGCACACCTTCGCGGCTTCAATTCCTGAATAACCTAACGCAACTGAACGACATGAAAAAACTCCTCCATTTATTACCAGGGATTCTTTTCTTTGGTCTCATGGCTGCTCCAGCATCGGCCCAGGAAGGTCTTTCGCTGGATTCGATTAACACGACTGCTTTCTTCACGGTAAGCAACCTGTGGCTGCTCATCGCTGCTGCTCTCGTGTTCATCATGCACCTCGGCTTTGCTACTCTCGAGGCTGGCCTGACCCAACAGAAGAATACGGTAAACATCCTATTCAAGAACGTATTCATCATCTGCATGGGCACGTTGGCTTACGGGCTTTATGGCTTTAATGCCATGTACCCGGTCCAAGATACCTTCAACAATTTCTTCGCGTTTGGTAGTCCGATCGGAAACTCTGCTGCGGATGCCGACCTTTCTCCCGAGTATGCGGACTACACGATCTGGACCGATTTTATCTTCCAGGCCATGTTCGCTGCCACTGCCGCTACCATCATCTCGGGGGCGGTAGCTGAACGTATCAAGCTTGGCAGTTTCATGATCGCTGCCACGGTTATCGTCACTTTCTGTTATCCAATCACAGGTTCTTGGGAATGGGGTTATGGATGGTTGGACGACAGAGATTTCGCCGACTTCGCGGGTAGTTCTCTTGTCCACGCCTTCGGTGGTTTCGCTGCTCTGGCTGCGGTCATCGTTCTCGGAGCCAGAAAGGGCAAATACACGGCTGACGGAAAAATTAAGCCGATTCTCGGTCACAGCATGCCGCTCGCCACAATCGGTGTCTTCCTTCTCTTCCTCGGTTGGTTCGGGTTCAACGGTGGTTCAGTTCTGAATGCTGATCCTGGCTTAGTTTCTTTAGTGTTCGTAACGACAGCTATGGCTGCTTGCGCTGGTGGTCTGGTGTCGATCTTCACCTCTTGGATAGTTCTGAAGAAACCTGATCTTTCCATGGCCCTTAACGGCATTCTTGCTGGTTTGGTTGGTATTACTGCAGGCGCGGATTCAATGGGACCATGGTCCGCTGTTATCGTTGGCGCGATTGCCGGAGTGATCGTTGTTTTCTCGATCATCTTCTTCGACAAAATCAAGATCGACGATCCTGTCGGCGCGATTTCCGTTCACGGCGTATGCGGTATCTGGGGTACGGTTGCGGTTGGCATCTTTGGCGGTGGCAGCTTCGGCATCCAGTTAATTGGTACACTATCGATTTCAGCGACAGCTTTCATCCTTTCCTTCCTCGTATTCACGGTGGTCAAGATGGTCTTCGGTCTGCGCGTGTCAGAAGAAGAGGAATTCGAAGGTCTTGATGTAGGAGAGCACGGCCAGGAAGCTTACCCTGACTTCTCTATGTCATCCCGCTAATTGGATTACATAAAGCATTTACTTGCATAACGATAAGCAATCAACTTACATCAGTAATTAAACCTCAACAGACTGTCACATGAAATTAGTAGTAGCCATAATCAAGCCGTTTAAGCTGGAAGAGGTGAAAGAGGCTCTTTCCGAGATTGGAATCGAAGGCATGACCGTTACCGAAGTGAAAGGTTTTGGTCGCCAGAAGGGTCATACGGAAATATATCGCGGAAGCGAATACACCGTGGACTTTCTCCCCAAGGTGAAGATCGAAATCGCTGTTCAAGACGATGTCGTATCCAAAGCGGCAGACGCTATCGTCAAGTCTGCGAAGACTGGAAAGATTGGAGACGGCAAGGTCTTCGTTATTCCGGTCGAGGAAGCGATTCGTATCCGCACCGACGAGCGCGGCGAATCCGCTCTCTAATCCTCCTCCTAGAATTCTTCTAGTTAAAAGCTTTAATCAAGCCGGTCCGAAAGGGCCGGCTTTTTCTTTTG
>JANQKI010000255.1 GCA_028281165.1 Opitutaceae bacterium
CCAGGGATAATGGCAGGACCCGAAACGCCGCCTTTCATCCACCCCGCTTTGCTATCAAGGTAGAGCTCGGCTTTTAATTCCTTAGCCTCAGCGGAATGACACTCATAGCAATTCTGTATGAGTACTGGCCTTACTTTGCTTTCGAAAAACTCCGCCTGCTCCGCATCATCACGCTGGCCCTGCAGCAAGGGACAAGCGAGCAGAAAGGCGATGCTCATGGCAGCAGCGCCACCTTTTGAGGGATGGGGTAAAACTCGATTCATAATCCTGGAAAGGACGGAAACGAGTTCCGACCTAAGGGGATATCAGGACCTTGAATATGGTACGACCGCCGATAAACTCAAGATTCTTATCCTGGATATGAAGTCGCTAATGGAGCAACCTGGCCAAAAATTATTCTTAAATCCTTTACTAGGAAGGGGCTCCGCTATTCGTTTCATAAAGAAAGGCCCGACCCCAGAAGGGTGGGAGAGCAACTGATGCGAGCTAAAAAGGGACGTTTGACTAGAACACGAAAGCAGCCTTCGTTTGGTAATCGAGTTTCTAATACAAAATCATTGGAAAAGATTCCGGATCTTGCAAACACATCGCCACGCGGGTTAACGGCCGAATTAAACGCGACGATTTTAATTTCAACTTCAGAAAATATCGATTAAGAGCAATATTTATGGAAGAGATGATTTATTCTTCGAACAGGTTCAGGAAGAGACTGCCAAAAAAATGATAACACTAAGGCAGGGACTAAAAGCATGAAATCCAATGTAGACCGACGGGAATTCGCCAAATCCATTTCGACAGCGATAGCCGCGCTATCCACTGCTTCGCTAAATTTATCCGCCGCCCCCAAAGCGGCCCCATCTCCTGCCAGGCCATCGGTTCATCTCTTCTCCAAGATGATACAATTTCTCGACTACAAAGACATGTCCGCTGCCGCGGCGGATATGGGATTCGACGGACTCGATCTCACCGTTCGACCTGGAGGTCATGTCGAACCTGCCAAGGTGCAAACGGACCTGCCGCGAGCGGTGGATGCTATGAAGCGACATGGCCTCTCGGCAAGACTCATGACGACGGCGATTACGGATATCGAGACTCTAAATGCTCGGGCAACCCTAGGCGTCGCCGCAAGTCAAGGCATAGAGGCATACCGTACGGGCTGGTACCGATACGACGAGCCAATTGATTGGAAAGCCAATCTTGACCGCATCAGGAATAAACTTACAGAGATTGAAGCCGTCAACAAGGAGCTGGGAATTCACGGCGGCTACCAAAACCATTCGGGCAATTTCGTTGGCGCCCTGACTTCGGATATCGCCTACTTGCTTCACGGCTCCGATCCCGACTGGCTTGGCTGTCAATTCGACATTCGTCACGCTACGGTTGAAGGAGGTCTCGCCTGGCCTTTGGCCCTGAAGATCCTCCGCAACAATATTCGCACCATCATTATCAAAGACTTCAAATGGGTGGAAAAAAACGGGCGTCACGTTGTGGTGAATACGCCGATGGGCGAAGGT
>JANQKI010000287.1 GCA_028281165.1 Opitutaceae bacterium
AATTTTTCGACACTGGAACCTATAAACGCGGCGGGTGGATTTTCGCGGTAGGTCTCAAGGATGCGAGCTATCTTGGCCGCTCCAGTAGCTCCTTCGTAAACGAGCTGGCCCAAGGTTTCCAAAAAGTATCCATATTTCAGATATATGGAATCGAGGTACTCGAGAACGGTTTTGCCCTGAGTCTTGAGACTGGCCACCAGTTCGCAGAAAATGACGCAGGCCGCGTTGCCATCCTTGTCGCGAACCGAATCGTTGGGCAAGTAGCCGTAGCTTTCTTCTCCACCAAAGACATAAAAAGAACTGTGTTCTTGCAGTAGTTTGGCTCGCTCGCGCTGGGACAATGATTCGTAATCGAGTTCTTCGCCAGTGGTCGCGCGGCGTTTTTGCTTAAGCTCGTTTTCGTAGATCATAAGCTTTTCGCCAATCCACTTAAAACCGGTAAGCGTATTGACGACTTTAATACCGTGACCCGTAGCGATGGCATCCTGTAAGGGCGAGGTGACGAAAGTTTTGACCAGGACAGCCGATTGGGTCCCTTCCTTGGGCAGCCAACCACGTTCCTTGAGAGCCGTTATGCGATACTCCGCCATCATGGAGCCGATTTGGTTTCCGGTCAGAAGCTGCATCTTTCCATTCTCGCCCTGGACCGCTACCCCCATACGATCGCAATCGGGATCCGTGCCCAGGAGAAAATCGGCCCCTTCGGACTCGGCCAGGCTAATGGCCATGTCGAGCGCTTCGGCGTTTTCCGGATTGGGCGATTTTACGGAAGGAAAATTGGAATCCTGTTCCATTTGTTTTTCGACCGTCAAGGCCTTCAGTCCAAGAGAGCTCAAAGCTGGCAAGGTCGATATGGCTCCCGTCCCATGGATGGGAGTGAAAACGACTTTCAAGTCGGACTTTTCGAATACGGATTTGTCGATGACCGTTGCGGCTACGCAGTCGACGTAGGTCTGGTCGAGTTCTGTATCCAGAATGCTAACATTGCTAAGGTCGATATCCAGGAATTCCTGCAAACCTTCGAAAGGCATCTGTTCCACTTGAGCGATGATTCCCGTGTCGTTTGGCGGCACCACTTGCCCACCATCTGCAAAGTAGACTTTGTATCCATTATCGTGAGGCGGATTGTGGCTAGCAGTGATGACGATACCGCAGGTAGCTTCGAGGTGCCGCACCGCGAAACTCAAATGCGGCGTGGAACGCGGCCCATCAAAGATGAAAGCTTCCCCACCCTTTTTGCTCCAGATCGACGCGGAAAGCTCGCAGAAGAAACGAGAAAAGTGACGCACATCGTGGGCGATCACCAACCGAGGAGGTGTGGTTATGCCTTCTTTCTCGTGATAAGCTTGGGCATAGGCGAACAAACCGAGCGTGGCTTTAGCGACTGTGTACTCGTTGAGCATGTTTGAGCCGACACCGGGGCGCGCCGGAGATCCCGTTTCGTCCATATCCCCCTTCTCCACCCGAGTGGGAGCGGCCCCAATGGTTCGCCCCCGCATGCCGCCCGTTCCAAAAGCGATGGCCTTGTAGAAGCGGTTGTTGAGTTCGTCGGAATTTTCATCGCCGATCAACTCTGCCAAACTTTCAAGGGAAGCGGAGGAAAGGAAACCGCCTGCGAGCCACGTTTTAAGGTTGTCCGTTGTCGATTCAAGCAGCGAGCCTGAAGCCGCAAGCTTGTTCAGCTGATCGAGGAGATCTTGTTCGGTCATTTTCCTACTGTTTGAGACTGAGCTGGAGAGAGGCAACCTTCTAAGCGGATGAAATCGAGAAATTTGGGAAACGATCGGAGTGGCCAGCTTTTTGCTTCGCCAATAAACGGAAATGTTACGCGATTATTCCATTTTGGCGCTCAAGCGAATTTGGCTATTGCCCGATGCTCTAAGGGATTCATGTTCAACGCCCGATCCTCTCTGAAATAGGATGGCCAACGCTCAAACGGATATCACATACGTCATCGGTCACAAGAATCCCGACGCGGATTCGATATGCTCGGCCATAGCCTATGCCAACTACAAGATCCTGACTGGAGAGAAAGGCTATATCCCTGCTCGCTGCGGCAACACCAATGCCCGCATCGACACCATCTTGCAGGAGTTCAACCAGCCCACGCCGCTCTTTGTGGGCGATGTCTCGACTCGGGTGCGGGACATCATGATTCGCAACGTGGTTAAAACAAATGAGCAAGCCACTATTTCCGAGGCCCTGGAGTTGATCGACAAGCACGACGTTCGCATCATACCGATCGTTGACGACGCGTCGCTGCTCAAAGGCTACGTATCCATTTTTCAAATGGGCGACTACTTCGTGCCCAATTACGACGAGCCCAGGACCATGCGCCATGTGCACACCAGCATCAATGACGTGGTTAAGGCTATCAAGGGTAACGTAAAGTATGTGCGAGACGGGGACAGTCTGGAAGACATGTACGTGAAGATCGGAGCCATGGACATCCGGTCATTCGGCAAATTTACCGGTTCTGATGCCATTCCAGCTGAGCAGTCGATCATCATAGTGGGAGACCGTTGGGACATTCAGCAACGATCGATTCAAATCGGCGTTCGTTTGCTGGTGATTACAGGCAGCCTAACCATAGATCCCGAGGTGGTCGAGCTGGCCAAAGAAAACGGTGTCTCGGTGATCGGCAGTCCTTACGATTCGGCAACAACGGCTTGGTCCATTCGCACGGCTTCGCGGCTAAATAAGTTGATGGAGACTAACTGCGTTACTTTCAGCTCGAACGAGCGGCTCAGCCAGGTTCGCCGTCGCATCGCCACCTCGCAGGCAACCGCCTTCATGGTGACGGAAGATACTGGCAAGCTGAGAGGGATTTTCACCAAGACCGATATTCTTAAGCCCACCACGACCAATTTGGTGCTCGTCGATCACAACGAGCTAGGACAAGCCGTTCCCGGAGCTCACGAGGTAAACATCCTCGAAGTGATCGACCACCATCGGCTCGGTCTGAATACGGCTCAACCGATCCGCTTCATCAACGAGCCGGTTGGCTCCACTTGCACGATCATTGCCGACATGTTCTGCCGCAATGGCGTAGAGCCCACCCCTGAAATCGCAGGGATCATGATGGGTGGCATTATTTCCGA
>JANQKI010000017.1 GCA_028281165.1 Opitutaceae bacterium
CCGGCATCCCTCAGGAATTTCAAAATCGCATTTTCGATTCCTTTCTCACAGGCAAACCGGAGGGCACTGGACTTGGCTTATCGATTGTCAAGCGCATCCTGCGCTCTCACCGAGGCGACATCTCCATCGCCCAGACCAGCTCAAGCGGAACCACCATGCAAGTCGAGTTACCCGTGGCGTAACCAGGAATTGGCTACGCATCATTAATTTCGCTACGCTCACGTCAATAGTCATTTGGCTTCGCCGTCATTGATAGCACGACAATAAATGACCAATGACGATTAAGCCCAAAGGGCGAAATCGAATGACATGAGCGAAGCGAATAGAATGTCGCTCGCATATGTTGCGATTCGAAGGCCTAATTCTCCAGCTCGACATTCCAGTAGGCGATGTCGAGAAAATGCTTCCATTCTTCGTGCTTCTTGCCACGAGCAGCCAGGTTTATCACCGGGCGCCATTTTGGCCGCGAGGGCTTTTGGATCAGCCTCATGTTTGCTTCATGCGGGAGGCGATTGGCCTTGCGAGAATTGCACTTGATGCAAGAGCAGACGATGTTCTCCCAAGTTGTCTTACCTCCATAGTGACGAGGGATGACGTGATCGAGATTAAGATCCTCGAAAGCAAAACTCTTACCGCAATATTGGCAGCGCTGCTTGTCACGCTCGAATACGTTCTTGCGGGTAAGCTTTAGCTCCTTCTTAGGCATCTTGTCGAAGACCGAAAGCAGGATGATGCGAGGCAGTCTAATCGGATAGCGCACGGTGCGCACCGCATCCTCTTCCCTCACAGGTGGATTATCCCGCGAAAAATCGATCCAATCCAGGATGCTGAACACTTGGAAATCGTTCTCCTCGGCATGCACAACTTGGGCGTGATCGCTTATGAGGAGAGAGAAAGCCCTCTTGGCGGCAATCACATTAACTGCCTGCCACAATCGATTCAAGACGAGCACGGGCTCCGTCAAGGCGGCTTCCATATGCCGACCCTTGTAGCTCACACCCAAGGTTTGTCAAGCGACTATAAAGCTGTAGCGGCGCGATGCGGCCTTCTTATCACAAAGGGAAACTTGAGCAGAGTGTATCCAGAAATTGGAGAGTATGTACACACGCTAACCCTACTTCGCTAAATGAGTTCCACCGAGTTCTTCATCCTCTATCTTTTCAATAGATCAAACTTTATTGATGGAAGATGAAGATTGGCTAATCTAACTAAGTAGACCTAAGGCAGGAAAGAAAGAGATTTTCCGCTACGACGCAGAACGACGCCTGACTCTTACTCCATGTCGAACACCTCTACACGTTCCCAGAGAGGCTTGTTCGTGGTGACGTACTCGACGTGCAGAGGATGATCCTGGTAAATATTATGATCGGCAACCGAATCGAAGAGCGCCGTGATGGCCAATTCGTAGTCGTTGCGACAAACAGGTCTTTCCGGAACCGGAGCCGGCGAACCCACGTAGAGTTCCTTAACCGTTTCGATCTTGCCAAGGCCACGAGCCATTTCGGCGACACCTTCGATTTGCTCAGACGTTACATCTGGGTTGAATTTGAAAAATACGGAGTGAACGAGCATAACTGATTTGAATGAATTTTAGTTGGTCGTTTCGGAATCAATGGCTTCAAAACGATCGAGGGCAGCATCAATGTCGGTTTTGTTTTTCTTGTAAAGCTCGACGTTCTGTTCCGCTCCATTTTGCAGAACCTTGAGCAATCCCGTCATCTGCGCCATTACCTCCCGCACCTGCGTTTCCTGCTCAGGCGTAAGCTGACCTGAATTGTAGATGGCGCTCATTTGAGCCATTTCCTGCTTGAGGGCCATTTCGTTCATCGGGTCGTCGGAAAACTCCTTGGCAAACATCAGCTTGCCGACCAGCGAGACAAACTCGGAGCTCGTCACATCGACTTGATTCCAGATATCGAACGTTCGAATCGTAGCCAGAGGGTTGTCGGATTCATCGGCAGCCAGCCATTCCTTGGAGTTTTCTTCCGCCCACTGCAGAACGGTTGCGGCATGCTTTAGAAAAAGATCGATCTCCTCCTGGGTCAGCGGTTGAGCCAAAAGGTCGTATAGCACATCTTCTACTCTAGAAGCCTTTTCGACAATGGAAGCTCCAGCCACTCTAGCCGCTTCAGAAGCCTCGGCAAAAAAGGCGGAAAATACGATACTCGCCGCCACGCAACTCAGGATCTTTTTGTATTCAAACATTGGTTTTCTTTCACTTAGCGAAGCAGCTTCACTGCCCCATTGCCTTTTACCACGCTGCCAATCAAACGCGCCTGGCAGCCTTGCTTGCGACAGTCGGCGATAATGTCGTCCGCAGTATCCCAACTAGTAATCAACGTCATGCCGATCCCCATGTTGAAGACCTCGTACATCTCTTCGAAATCGATACTGCCCTTCTCTTGAATCAGCTTGAAGATGGGCAAAGGAGTCCAGGCGTTAGTATCGACAATCACATCGACATTGTCCGGTAAAACGCGAGGAATGTTCCCTGTGAACCCGCCTCCCGTCAAGTGAGCGATGCCGAAAATAGCGTTACCCTTGCGAACTTTAGAGGAGCTTCCCTTATTGTATTGCTTGAGCAAGGACTGAACGATTCGCGAGTAACTGGTGTGCGGAGCCTGAAGCGCCTTCAAAACGGTTTGTCTTGAGCCCGGAACGCGGTCCTTGAAATCGAGTTTCGCTTTTTCGAAGAGCGCTTTGCGAGCCAAAGAAAAACCATTGGTGTGGAGTCCATTGGAGGGAAGCCCAATGACCGCATCGCCCTTTCGAACCGTCCTCCCAGAGAGCATCTTCTTTTTCTCCACGACTCCCACAATCACGCCAGCAAGATCGTATTCGCCCGCTTGATAAAAACCGGGCATCTCAGCCGTTTCGCCGCCGATCAGAGCGCAATGAGCTTCCGCGCAAGCCTCGGTTAAGCCAGCGATCAGTTGCTTGAAAACCTTCGGCTCCAGCTTGCCCAGACCCAGGTAGTCCAAAAAGAAAAGCGGCTCAGCCCCGATGACGGTGATGTCATCGACACAGTGATTAACAATATCGATACCCACGCTTTTGTGCATGCCAGAATCGAAGGCCAGCTTCAGCTTCGTACCCACTCCATCAATACTGCTTACCAGAACGGGCTCTTTATACTTAAGTTTGGAAATATCGAAAAGTCCGCCGAATCCACCGACCGCTCCTAGCACTTCCGGACGCGAGGCGCTTTTCAGCGAAGCCTTGAGCCCCTTTTTCATTCGATCTCCGAGATCTATATCCACGCCCGCTTCCGCGTAGGCTTTCGTTTTCTTTTTAGCTGGCACGATATTTAAAGGTAAAATGCAAAAGGAAGAATGAAGAAGCTCACGATTTCTGTATCCAAATTCTTAATTTTCAATTCTTATTTCCCACTTTAGCTTAGTAGCTCCTCACTTGAGCGTTATCGAAGTAGTTTACAAACGCCCGATTGACCACACGGTAGCCCCCATCGGTCGGAAAGTCTCCCGTAAAGTACCAGTCTCCCGTATGATTGGGCAAAGCGGCCCTTAAACCTTCTATACTTTGATAAACAATAGCCACCTCGCCATTCCAGTCAACATTTTTTGGATACACGAGTTGAGAGATTTTAGCCGATACCTCCTCTGCCGTAAACGGCTTATAGATCTCTTTTACGTAGTTAATACGACAAACCTCATCCGTACTCAAAGCTTCAAGGCATTTTCGATATACTTCACTGAGCAGATCAGCCTTCCCCTTCTCTTTCAAAAGGGCGACTGCCGCCTCGAAGGCGATAAATTTACCAAGCTCCGACATGTCGATGCCATAACAATCTGGATACCGAATTTGTGGAGCTGTCGATGCGATAACGATTCGCTTAGGACTGAGACTGCTCAGGATCTTCAATACAGATTGACGCAGCGTAGTGCCGCGCACGATGGAGTCCTCGATGCAAACCAGGCTATCCGTATCGCGAACAATGCCGTAGGTGACATCGTACACGTGAGAAGCGATGTCGTTGCGAGACGATTCATTGGAAATAAAGGTCCGAAGCTTCGCGTCTTTATGGGCTATCTTTTCGCCTCTCGGCCAGTTCTTCATGACGAGCTGATCCAAGAGCTCCTCGCTCAAAGAGTTCTCAGAATGCGCCTTGAGGATCGCCTCTTTGACTGTTTGACGGCGAGCGACACGAAGCTGCTCAATGAACCCGAAGTAAGCTACTTCTGAAGTGTTTGGGACAAAACTGATGATCGTATTCTCCAGATCGTTTTCGCAAACCTTCATGACCTGATCCGTCAACTTCGCTCCAAGCGCTTTTCGTTCCTTGTAGATATCCGCATCATTGCCGCGCGAAAAATAAATGCGCTCGAACGAACATTGAGCTAGCTCGCCGTCCCCTTTCTTGAATTCCTCCTTCAGCACCTCGCCGCTTTTCTTGACTAGGATAATATGACCTGGCGGCACTTCATGGATGTCATCGATGCTCTTGCCGAAAATAGTCATTAAAGGAGCTCTTTCAGAAGCGGAGGCGAAGACCTCATCATCCTCAAAATAGAAGGCAGGTCGTATACCCTTGGGATCACGTAGGATGAAAGAATCGCCACTGCCGATCGCTCCGACCAGCGTGTATCCACCATCCCACTTCTCCGCAGCTGCTCTGAAGACTTCGATCAAATCGATTTCGCGACTAATATGCTCAGGGATTTCTTCTGATGGGTAGCCCTCATCACGATACCTGTGGAAAATATCGTCGTGCGCTTCATCGAGATGAAAGCCCACCATTTCAAGCAGAGCCTGGGTATCGGCAGCGAAAATGGGATGCTGCCCGATGGAAATCAGACTCTCGTTCAACTGACGCGTATTGGTCATGTTGAAATTGCCGGCTAGAATGAGATTCTTCGTAGGCCAACTGCTGCGACGAAAGAAAGGATGGCAATCGCTTAGCGAATACCCGCCAGCTGTACCATAGCGCAAGTGTCCCATGTAAAACTCCGCGCAGAAATCGAACTTTCCTTTAACCGAGGGCACGTAGTCGGCTAGCATCTCGCCATTGCGCTGCAGCTTGCGGTATTGCTTAAGAATATCCTTGTAGATGCGATCCAGGGCGTTGCTCTTCACACTTCGTTCGCGGAACATGTAGGGCTCGCCGGCCGGCATGTCGAACTTCATGGCGGCCACGCCTGCCCCATCCTGGCCTCGATTACGCTGTTTCTCCATCAACAGAAACAGCTTGTAGAAACCGTAGAGTAGCGAGTCGTATTTGTCGGCGTAATACTGAAGCGGTTTCTTCAGCCGCACTTGGGCCACGCCGCATTCATGCTTTATCAGTTCACTCATCGTTGCAGAGAAAGACGGATGCCAATGACAAGCTCCAATCGCTTATATATCCTGGAAATTTCAATACAGCGATCTTCATAGCTCAATCATTGGGGACGATGGCCAAGCTTCTTCTAAAGCGTGAAGAGTCGCCGTCTCTCGGCCATTCTTCGTCCAGGAAAATCCTCCTTGGAGGAACTTTCGTTGAGGTCAGGGAAATCCAAACTCTCAGGGAAAAGGCTCGCGAAATTCTTGCGAGAATCGGCAGCAATGTTCTTCGACATTACCCAAACATTCGGCCTGGCATGAACGTTTAAGCTTGGTTGCGGCGTTTCCACTAATTGCGTTTGAGAGATGGGATGTGGTTAAAGACATCTCCTACGCAAAAAAAGGGAGGTCTGGCAACAAATCATTGCGAAATTGTTTCATTCAATTTGCATCTCCTTCACAGACTGCCGACGGTCAACCCATTTATACGAATTCCTTACATGTCTCTCTCTTCTCGAATCGACGACATTCCCTATCTGCCCAGCCCGACGAAGGAAATGTCGTGGCGCGATTTGAATCGTTTCAGCAAAGAAGATCGTGGAGAAGCTTTTTACCTGACCTGTCTCGACTATGCCCAGTATCTCTGGCGTCAACGCTTGCCCGCCCGAGCGATTCTCTGCTTGGACAGGGCTTGGGGAGCGGATTTATCAGGCAAGGAAATGGCTCTGCAAAACTGGCCCCTGCCATACCGAGCCTTGGTCTACATTTTGGAGGAGGCTCCAAGAGACGTATTCCTAGGCAATCCCCGAGCCCACTTCCAACACTACGCCGATAGATTAGCAGAACCCCGAAAGGAACAGCGCAAATGGCGCTCTTGGGCTTGCTGGCTTTTGACCCGCAAAGCTCGCCCCGACTTTCCCGACGACCCGAAACACATCGTGGAAAAGCCCAGCATCAATGACGTGTCGAGCCAACTTGATCGCCATGGTCATCCAGGGGAAAACAACCTCTGGCTGGATGTGATGGAGAGTATTTAAGCGAAGGACGCTTCTGCCCAACAATCTTCATGGTCCATCGTTATCGTCACTCTTAATCGATTGAAGATGGGGATCCGTCTACGCCAAAGCTACGCCGGGACAAGTGAAGAGAGAAGATGAAGATATTCCAGGTTCGAAGTCCTTAAAACTCTCGCAGAGACCCGCCAAACCGCTTGGCCAGAGCCCGCATGCCGATACGGTCTTTTTCCTTCAGGCCGAATCCGATCACATGCGCCTTTATCCGCAGGCCACGTTCCCGAACACCCCTACTGATCGCATTGCTAAACTGCTCGTAAGGAATCTCCGGATACCGATAGCCGTTTGCAGAGCGTTCTCGTCGATTCAAAACACCATCCGTCACGAGAAAGATCAGATCCGGATCCATTTCCAGAGCCAAAGCCATTCCCGCTTCATGCCCCAAAAGCTTTTCACTCTCAACCGGCGGATTTCCCTTCAACTCGGCCTCCACCCATTCCAGAGCAACCCCTTTGTTTGGAGCGATAGCAGGAGCCAGTGTCGGAGCGAACCGCCGAGCTCCTTGGCTGAATTGCACCACTCCAAACAGCGTCCCGCTTTCCAAACCCTCGATGAGCGAAGCGACTTCCTTTTGTATCGCTTCAATCGATACGCCTTTATTCTTGGCTTTGCGTACCACTGAGGCCGAGGTATTGACCACAATGACGATCCGTTTCCCGAAGTCGCGAGCTCCGAAAAAAGAAACAGTCGAAGACTGGCTGCCAATAATAGAATCAATATTCAACAAACTCGACTGGTCGAGAAACGAGGCCGCCTCTTCCATGAAAAGCGAGTCGTCTGCCTGGAAGGAAAAAGCATCCCCGGAAAACTTGGGCAATGCCGGAAGATCACTAGACAATGACGCGTCCACCGAGAGCCGCTCGATTAGCCGAGGTTTGCTCACACTCCTTAGATACCGATCGAGGATCTTCCGCTGTTGAGGATTTGTTTTAGTTTTTTGAAAGCTTTGCTTCCCTTGGAAAGTTACAGGTTCCGGTTCAGGCTCATCAACCACCACAACCAGCAACGTTCCGGCCAGAAGAATCGCCTGAAAGACGATGGCAAAGGTCAGCGAACCACGGGAACGGCGACGCTTGGT
>JANQKI010000278.1 GCA_028281165.1 Opitutaceae bacterium
GAGGATTGAGAGTCCATCGTCCTTCAAGCAAGCCTTGCCGCCGCAGAATCTCATGAATCCCGGGTATGCATCCTGCAAAGCTATTCGCCGCATCGAAAATCGCCGCGTTCGCATCGGTAAGCTGCTGAGCCATGGTTAACCAGGCAGGAGACGTGACCATCCAGTCTTCACGGATGCGTTGAATCGTTTTTAAATCCTCGGCCGCTTTTCGGGTCCAAACCGCCCACTGCCCTAGCAATCCTCCTCTAAAAGAAACGCTCCGTTGGCTGTTTTCGCCAAATCGATACACCGTCAGTAAATCAATCAGAATATTGTCATCATTTCCTGTATACAAGCTGACGGTTTTACTTCGCCCCGTATCGACTACGGCTCGAGCCACATCAAGCGTATCATAACGATCGAAGGGAGCCACTTTGATGGCGAGGAGATTCTCGATCTCCAGAGCTCGCCGCCAGAAGGAATAGTCCAGTCGTATGCCACCTACGGAAGGTTGTAAATAGAATCCGAATACAGGAATAACTTCAGATATCTGATTAAGATGCTCTATGAGTTCATCCTCGGAAGCATTTCCCATAGCCCCCAGACTAACCAAGCCAAAGTGATAGTCCAGGCGAGCGGCGAGCGACGCTTCAGCCACGGCTTGCTTGGTTTTTCCCGCAATGCCCGCAACTTTAATCAAGCGGCGTCCAAAAGTAGCCTCCCTCTCCGCCATGGTCTCGGCAGCCAGCGTTAAAACAGGTTTATAGAGTCCGAACTTGGATTCGCGAATCTCAAACTGTGTCGTGTGCACGCCGATAGCCATTCCTCCCGCTCCAGCATCAAAATAGTAGCGCGTCAATGCTCGCTGCCTTCGCTCGTCCAGTTTTCGTTTGGAATTCAAGGCCAAGGGATGAGCGGGGATCACTACGCCCTGCCTAAGCAGAGCTAGGATTTCCGGATCGGGAAGCGGCTTGCTCATCGAATAATTCTACAGTTAAAAGCGTCCGTCACGCCGCTCGAAGCCGGTGGGCTTTTCCAAAGTGGAGCCTCCCTGAACCAGCCATGTGGCAATCCACTCCATCATCAGTTCTTCTGACACGCTGGGGAATCCAAACTTTTGATGCGACTTGCCAGCGTTGCTCAGCCAAGCCGTCGGATTCGGTTCCCCAGAAAAGCGTGGCTCGCAGCCCAAGAGCTCGCCTAATCGTATTGAAATATCTCTTATATTCAAAATCGACGGCCCCGTTATATTGATCGGACAGGCCGGAGAGTCGGCTATTTCCAAACATTGGATTATATGATTCAAAGCGTCGTTCTGCCAAATGACATTCACCTGACCGACACCCAGATCTATAGTATCTCCTTGTAGCAGTTTCTTGGCTATATCCACTAATACTCCGTAGCGAAATTCGACTGAATAATTCAGGCGAATCAAAGCTACAGCCGTTCCATGAGCCCTGGAGATCTCTTCAAAGCGCTTCTCTCTTTCCAAACATGAAATCGCGTATTCGCCAATTGGTGACGTTTCGGAATCTTCTGTAGATCCGCCCGATTCGGGCGTGGCGTAGGAATAAACGCATCCCGTAGAGAACGCTACGATGAGCGAACGACGGAACCTCAAAGCCAATTTCTCGGCCAGTTTCACGTTTATATTGGTAAGCAGATCCAGATTGTCCGACGTCCCGAATTTGACTCCAACCAGATAGAATACGGTAGGACAATCAGGCAGCGTCTCCACAAAGGCATCATCGCGAAAATCCCCAGCAAAGGTTGGAATGCTATTCGATTCGAAGAGAGAGCGACTGCCCGGGGCGCTAAAGCGAGAAGCCGCAAAAACTCGGCTTGATCGCCCCAAGGAGTCCAAAGCTTTCCTCAGCATCAGACTGAGATGCAACCCCATCTTTCCTCCTGCTCCGAGCACTAGAATATCTCCCGAAACACGTCGCAGGGCGCTGAGAGCTCCGGCTTGTGGTTGAGCAAGAAAATCATCCACTTCCTCAGGAGAACAAGGCAGCTGCAAAGAACCAGCGGGACAGTTAACGGAATTCACAAAGGCCAACCAAAATCAATCGCTAGTCAGCCTGCGAATTCTCCGCCAGTTTACGGAAAAACGGTCTTCTCTAATTTCTTTCGTCGAGCCAACGTTTTAGCGTCGCAGCATCGCGTGGGAAGTTGGAGACATCGTGATCCTTGACGTGCTCGATCGAGATCCAACGCGGTTTTCCACTCTCTTCTAGAACATCAAGATAGTCTCTCCAATCGGCAGCGCCTTCTTCCAGCAAACGCATGCCCGGCCAAAGATTGTCGCCGAAATAGTTGCAGTGAATATTGGATACATTGCCAACGATTTTCTTCAAGCCATCTAAGCGTTCGGCATGAGGAATGCCCAATGGGGTCTGCCAAAATGTCGACACGTTGGGATGACCGACTTGCTTGAGCAAGCTGATCGTAGATTCAATCGTATCGGTCAGGGAATGGTCATGAAACTCGAAACCAATGGAAATTCCTCTTTTGGAAGAGAGCTCAGCAATCTCACGAGTGCGCTCGACCACTCGATTCAGCCAGTCTTCGCTGGATTCTCTTGAACCGGTTTCACCTGCCCAAACCCGAATCATCGAAGCGCCCAACGCTTCAGCGGAGTCGAGAACGGATTCAAACTCCGGTCCATTACCTTTAAGAGACAAACAGTCACCATATTTATAATACGACCCATAGGCAGAGATCTCCAAACCTGCTTCTTCACACAAGCGCCGAACCCGTTCAGCAGCCGCAAGATCTCCGTGAGGAACGTGGACATCCCCACCCCACTCGATTCCCTGCAAGTCAGCTTCCTCAACCAAACCAATCAGCTCTTCCACCGACAACGCGCGAAAGCTAATAGAAACCAGACCAAGCTTAGCGAGGCTTTTCATTTCTCTAAAATGGGAAAGCTATCACCGATCATACGAGAAAAACTCGCAAAGCGATCCATAGTATAGGTACATCTGAAGTCATCATCAAAATCCGTCTCCTATTTGCGAAGCTATCGAGCATACAGTCCACCCAGAATCCTGGTTTACTATAAAGCGGACACATCCTCCTTCCAATAAGTGGCTGCTAATGTGGGCGAAATGACGTCTATTGCAGGAAAAAAACTCTTTCCCAAAAAAAGCGAGCCAATCAAGAATAGAACGCCTCCTTTCTTACCTCAACATCTGCGTCTTGCAAGACGTAGCTGCAACCGAATGGGGAGCTACTGCCGTTTTAGCCTTTGCTATATACTAGTCTTTGTTTTAGAATCAAATCTTCGATTGTGTCCCAGAGAATAATTCTTTTCTCTAGAGATTGTTTCGCGACAGCTAAGGTTTCATTCCATTTCACCTCATCCGCTCTGCATAACTCCGAAATCATTCTAAGAGAAAGGGGTCCGTGCTCTTCCCCGTCAAGCTCGATGTGCCTTTTAAGGTAATAGGTTGTTTTATTATAAATCTTGTTTTCAGAGTCAGCGTTATTCAGAATTTCTAAAAACATATCTGGAATAACGTCTTCTCTCCCAAACGTAAAGGCGGATGCAATCAAGTGCGCCTTGTCGGATTCTATAATTGAAAACGAATATTTCACGAAATCGGCAACTCTCTCGTCGATATCGATCTCGTTTAACGCCTGATTAATCGATCGTCCCGATTCGATTAAGTTTATTAGCTTATCGATCTCAACCGTATTCGCATTCACCTGCGACATGGCTTCCAGATACATTTCAAAATGGCTCTTAGGTTCGCCTATTTCGTTAATATCGCTTTCTTCTTCGTAAACAATCTCGTTTATAAACCTTGAAAGCGTCGGATTCCCTTTCGGGGTCCAAGGAATTTCTACGTTTGTCAACTTTAACTGGAGAGCCTTCAAGAGAGACATGAAATCCCAAACAGCGAATACGTGATTCTCCATAAAGACTTTTATGTCATCTATATTTTTCAGGTTCCGGTATAAGTGGTGATTTTCCAGATACGCTCTTAAATCACTAATTTCGTTCTCTATACGTTCAATTCTATTCATTCTCATTTCCTGCTTCAAATAATGCTTTGGTCACAGGTTTCGCGAACTGGATGATTATATATATATATATATAGATAGATAGATTTATTTATTTATTGCTTCTAAATACCTGTAGCCTGCAACTGTCCCGAGTTTGTGAGGCGACGCAGGACTGATTGTCACTTGATCAGATCTGCGGCTTTCGGATGGAGACTGAGTCGTTCCAGGATTTGACCCATTCCAGCGCGTCGATGGAAATAGCCCATTGTTTCGTCTTCGGCCCCATGATCTCGGTAGATTTCAAACAAGGCCTCCGTCACGTCGGCGACTCGGTCTTTGGGCACGAAACGAAGCTGGATTTTATCGTTTGAATCACTGATTTCATGTCCTTGCTGGCGCGCGTCTTCGGCCCCCATTAGCTTGAGCATGTAACGCCCCTTTCCGCTGCCGACCCAACCGATGGTCTTAGTTCCAGGCCGAGAGCACTGGCGCTCGCAACCGCTCAGGCCGATTGACTCTCTCATGTGCCCCCATCCTCTCCGCTCTAGCTCGTCGATCAGTTCTGGCAAGAACCTCTCCGAGTCGCTGTAGGACAGTCGGCAGGTAGGCAGTCCAACGCACGCAACCGAGCTTCGTCGCAAAGGGCTATAGGCTTCGCCATTTCGCTGTCCGTATCCAAAGCGCCGCAGATCCTCACTGAAAGGCTCTCGCATTTCGTCGGAGAGATTCGACAAGAGCAGATCCTGGTTCGCAGTGATCGTCGCCTCGACGGGGTAGCTTTCCATCAAATGGCGGATCAGCTTCTTCAGCCTACAGTCAAGGGTGTCTCGTATCCTTCCATTCTCGATGTACATGCCATAGGTCCAAAGTCCGTTGGACGGCTGCTTTGCCCATCCGTGATGGAGCTCGCGGGTTCCCGGATCCAATGCGTCGCGGGGCACGTCGAAAATGTCTCCCACGCGTTCGCGTATGATTTCGCGGATACGATCAATGCCCATCGAGCGAACCACGTATTTAAGTCGGGCCCAGTGACGGTTTTGCCTGTCGCCCCAATCTTGATGAAAAGACACGATGGCATCCAAGCCCCTGACCATGTTCTCCTCGCTCAGGATCCCGAACGCTTCGCCCAAGACGCTCAGCGTAGGCTTGCCGTTTCGCTGCCCTTGTCCTCCGCCTAAATAAATCTGGTAGCGTTCGACCTTCCCTTGCTCGACAATAGGGACGACGCCAATGTCGTTTGTGCGGCATTCGACGCAATTGTCTCCCACATAAGCACCGCTCTCCGCATCGCGCCAAACCGCTGAGAACGCTATTTTGAATTTTCGGTTCAGCAAGTTCGAGCCGTATTGAAACCTGCTGGAAGGCGTGCGTTCAAGGGAGGGATCGATCCCGAAGATCCGGAAGTGAGGCTCCAGCGGAAGGCGGAAATACCTCCCGAACTCCAGAGCTTTCGCCGTCGCGTCGAAAACCCCGGAAAAACGCGAGAACGGACAGGCCGTGATGTTTCGCACATTGTCGCCACATCCGTTGAGGGCGTAGATTCGAGCACCGGCGAGCTCCTGTATCAAGCTGGGCAGCGTCTTCTTTCTCACCCAATGAAACTGGATTGCCTGTCGCGTCGTCAGACGAATGGAAGGCGCCCCCTCCGGGTCGGCGGTATAGCGCTCCGAGGCTTCATCTATTATGCGCCACTGGTCCCGACCAAGAGGTCCTCCGCCCGGAACCGCGAAGCGAAGCATGTACATCCAATCCTTTTCCTTGCCGCCTTTGTCCCTGTTGAACTCCAGATAGATCCCATGCGATTTCGCCACCTGTTCGGCCTCCCAGGCCAACTCTTCCGAAGATAGGTCCGCGAAATCGCCTTTCAGGCTTCCAACGTATCCCTCTGAACCCAGCTTGTTGATTTCCTCTCGGGAATAATCCTCTTTAGGGGTTTTTAAATTCGGCTGTATCTCGTCCACTTCTCTTGCTTCGCAGGTTTTGAAAATCGGCTGTCGGTTTTGCAGAACTCCCATCACTCGTATCGGCCGCGAGAGCACGGCGAGCCAGCCAGCCGATCAGCGTCCACTCCCTGGCTTCAACAATCCCAAAGCCTCCGGCCAAGCTCACTCCCTTTCGCCATCGTCGCCGATAGCCTCAACAGGGCAGCCTTCCAACGCCTCTCGACAGAGCTCCTCCTCTTCAGGAGTCTCTGGCTGCTTGTAAACGAAACTGTAGCCACCATCGTCATTCCTGGAGAAATTCGCTGGGGCGGTCTCGCGGCAGAGGTCGCAGTCTATGCATTGCTCGTCCACGTAAAACCGGCCGACAACATTGTCTTCGTACTTGTCTTCTAATTCAGCCATCTTCTCTTTCGGTTTTCCTAGTTTATTTCATAATTAAATACTTATGAAAGTATTTTCTTATAAAACTCCCGAAAAAACTCGCAACGCAAGGCTTTTTTTCTTTTTAAGATCGCATGGGGAGCAAATCCAAGCTGGCCGCGACGAGCGCCCGCACGATCGACAGCATTATTCAGCTTCTGAAAACCAATGGGCCTACCGACGCCAGCACGCTTGCCTCCCAGCTGCAGATTAGCGACGCGGCCGTTCGACAACATCTGTACCGTCTGCGTGCCCAGAACCTTGCTTGCAACGTAGAGGAAAAGCGGCCCATGGGCCGCCCCGCGAAGCTATGGAGCCTGACTGAAAAGGCTCATCAGCGCTTTCCGGATTCCCATGCCGAACTCACATGCCGCCTGCTCGCCTCAATCGAGGACGTTCATGGAGCCGAGGGCCTGAAACATATCGTCTGCCGATACGCTCATGACCAGATCACGCAGTATAAATCCAAAATCCGATCAAGCGATCCCCTCAAGTCGCGGTTGAAGTCGCTAGCCGAAATCCGCAACCAGGAAGGCTACATGGCCGAAGTTGAGGAGAGCGCTGATGGCTCCTACGTTTTTGTGGAGAATCACTGCCCCATTTGTTTCGTCGTTCAGACGCGAAACGAATTTTGCGATGCCGAGCTCGACGTTTTCAAAGCGACCTTGGGGGAAGATGCGGTAGTCGAAAGAGAAGAGCACATTTTTCAAGGAGGTCGCCGCTGCGCGTTCCGCGTTCGTCAACGCTTGGTGGTGTCGAGCTAGATGATTCTCGTTTCACCGCGCCTCTTCCGGATTGGATGAGAATCCCTCAGAGCGGTCTGAAGCCAACTCCCATGCCGCCCCTAGCGAAGGGGCTTATTCCGATGGACGTCGAAAACGCCTTCCGCCCTTTAATGCGGCAGACAAAGCCGCTTGCTGGAAATACATCAGACAACTTACTAAGCATTCGGTTTTCAAGAGTCGCCTGGCCAAAGATTGTCGCCGAAATAATTGCAGTGAATATTGGATACATTCTCAACAATTTCCTTCAAGCCATCCAAGCGTTCGACATGAGAGATGCCCAATGGAGTCTGCCAAAATGTGGTCACGTTTGGATGATCGATCTGCTTAAGCAAACTGATCGTGGATTCAACCGTATCCGTTGGAGTTATCGTGAAACTCGAAACCGATGGATATGCCTCTTTTAGCCGAGAGCTCAGCAATCTCCTGAGTACGCGCCACCACCCGATTAAACCAATCTTCGCTAGATTCTTTTGAACCCGTTTCACCCGCCCACACCCGAATCATCGAAGTACCCAACGCTTCCGCAGAATCGAGAACGGATTCAAACTCAGGACCCTTTCCTTTAGGAGTCAAACAGTCACCATATTTATAATACGATCCATAAGCAGAGATCTCCAGAGCCGCCTCCTCGCATAAACGTCGAATACGTCCAGCAGCTGCAAGATCCCCATGCGGAACATGCGCATCCCCACCCCACTCGATACCTTGCAAGCCAGCTTCCTCAACTAGGCGAATCAGCTCCTCCACTGAGAGACTGCGAAAACTAATAGAAACGAGACCGAGTTTGAAGAGGCTTTTCATTTTTTCTAAAGCGGGAAAGCTAATGCCGGCTAAACGGAACAGACTGCAAGGTGATCAACAATATAGGTATATCAAAATTCATCATCAAAATCTGTCTCCAATTTATAAGGCGACAAGTAGACAGTCCACCAGCAAGCTCGGTTTACAATACAGCACCCAATGAATCCAATTGTTAGCTGCGCCATCTCTATCTCATCGCATACTGGCTTTCGAGAATCCACTATGAGGGAACCGCTGAGATCATTTTCGACTCGGAACAAGAGGAGACGGCCTAAGCTAGCCGTTGAGCGATTTCGCGTAGGCGGATGAATTGAACGTAGTGGAGCGGGAAAGCCAATACAGCCTCTACAAACCCGAAAACATACATCACTACCGCGATTACCTGCCCCATTGTAGCCGTACCTGAAGTTGCCACGGCAACAATCGTATAGATCACTATCGCCGACATCGCCAGCCAGATAAGCGAATAGTTCAATGTCTCCAAATCCGAAATACGGATCCGCCAGCGCGTCAGCAGACCGAAGTGACGTCGCGTGGCCGAACGATCGCCGAACTCCAGAACGGCTACTTGCTTCTCCGTTTCGTCATTTACGCCCTGATTCAGCCGGAAGATTTTTCCACTGCTTAACCCATACACCACCAAAGTAACACCCGCCGCCCCCAAACAGGCTAAAAACACGCGCCAGTCTATTACCGCGATAATGGCCAGCGTTCCGAATAGACCAATGAACTCGTTGAGCAGCGAGGGAAGCGACTCTTCCAAAAACTCGACCAGTTCCTTGAACAGCGAAACTCGGGCAGAGGTAGTAGACAACGTGCTCCGCTTGCGACGCTCCTCCGCAAGCGCCTCATCGGCAAGCGTACAATAGATGCGACCATAGGCGCGGGTGTCGTAGAAGCGCCGGGCAGCCCCGACGAACAAGAGCGCAAGACAGAGTCCTCCCAACTTGAGCGTCCCCGACCAGCTGCCGTTCAGCAAGTCGTCCACAGCCCAAGCAATCACAATTGGAAATGCCACCAGCGACAAGGACTCCAGCAACGCCAATCCCCAAGTCAGTATGGCTTTCCGCCAAAAGCGATAAATTAGCCCAGACAACGAAAACGGATTCACAGCGGTCATTGCTCGAAGGGAAGCGAACAATTCCTGAAAACCTCCAGGACTGCAGTCTCCATCGCTTTATCGTTTCTGCCGAAAACGCCGATCAGCACGTAACCATGTTTCTCATACGACGCATAGCCGACCAAGGAGACAATGTCATAGGCATCAGACTCTCCGGCAAACTGCTGCCAGGTGAATCCCCGTAGAGGAGGCTTCCCGCCCTCCATCGTCACTCGTTTTCCCAGCGGGTATTCCTTCCGTATCTCTTGCTCCATCAGCGGAATAAACTCCTCCATATCCACCTTCCAGCCCCAATCCACCGCAATCAGCGTGACGCTTGCCAGCCCGTTTTGCTCCTCGCAAAGGATCACTACGCCATCATCGTCGTGCTCTAAATCGCTTTTCCAGCCCAGAGGGACGGTAACGCTAACCTTAAATCGCTTATCGCTCACGACCTTGTTCACTGCGGAGGCCCTCGAATTTTCCGAGCGATCAGGAACTGCTTTGAGTGCGATACTCCCACTCATTAGATGAATAATTACTAACGCAAAAAGTATCCGATAATTGATTACTCTCATGACAAACGCCTTGGTTGAACAATAGAACGCAAATCGCTGCCAATAGCGATGAGCAGCGGTACGACGAAAAGCGTGACGCCCGTTGCGAGCAGTTCGCCCCAGGCCAGCGAAACCGCGGCGGGAATGAGATACTGGGCCTGCTCGGACGTTTCCGACAAGAGCGGCATCAGCCCGCAAACCGTGGTGATCGTGGTGAGTAGGATCGCGCGAAAGCGGCTACTCCCCGCCTTGACAAGCGCTTCGTGAAGAGGCATGCCCTCCTCGCGCATTTGATTGAAACGCGTGATCATCACCAGACTGTCGTTTACTACGATGCCCATCACCGCTAACATGCCAAAAAACGACAGCACGCTGAGCGGAAAATCCATCACCCAGTGGCCGATCGCCGCACCCACAAAGGAGAACGGAACCACCGACATAATCACAAAAGGCTGGCTATACGATTTCAACGGCACCGCCAAAAGCGCGTAAATCAAAATGGCGATCATGATCAGAGCCCGTTTCAGCCCGCCACGTATTTCCCCCATTTCTTCAAGTTCTCCAGCCCCGTTGATTTCCAATTGTGGATACAAGCTCTGCAACTGCGGCGCGATCGTCGTCTTGATCCTGGAAAACGCTTCGGAAGGGCTCACTACTTTCTTGTCTAAGTTCGCTTCCACATACACCTGCCGTTTGCCGTCCTCGCGAAAAATGTTAGCAGGCACATAGCCCGATTCGACCGTCGCCACTAATGGCAAAGGCACCCAATCTCCTTTCGCAGTTTGGATACGCGTATCCATGATATCACGCACATGCTGGCGCCGCTGGCGCAAGTATCCAACTTTCACCTTCACTTCGTCGGCTCCGCGTTGCATCCGCTGAATCTCGAGTCCGCCAAAGGCGTCGCCAATCTGTCGGGCCAAGTCAGCCGTGGTCAACCCCAGGTGCTGAGCCTCGGGCTTCAGATGCAAACGGATCTGCGGACTGCCCTGTCGCAGATTATCGCGAACATCGTAGACACCCTCGATCTTTGCCAGCTCCTGGGAAAAACGTTCCACCGCTTCTTCAAGCACAGCCGTTTCCCGCGCTCCCAAGGCCACCACAAAACCGCCACCCATTTCTTCCGTTCCGCTAAAGGTCAACTCCTCGACGCCTTCCAGCTCGCCAACCCGATCCCGCCAACGCCGCAAGGTCTCCATCGTTTCAACCTTCCGCTTCTTTTCAGGTTGTAGCTCGGCAAAAATCACAGCCGACGTTTCATCGACCAAGGCCGTCATGATTCGGGCGATGGGCGGCTCGTCCGTCTTCAATTCCTCCATCGCCTCGGCATTAAGCTCTTCGGCGCGCGTCTCTATCGTGGCAACGTTCTCCAGCGTCAGGTTGAGCGGACTACCGCTGTTCATGTTCAGCGTCACCGATATGAACTGTCCTGGCACTTCGGGAAAAAATACCGTCCGGATCCATCCCTTGGATACGAACATCAAAACGCAAATCGCGATAGTGACAAAAGTCGTCAGCACCGCGTAGCGATGCCGCAAAGCCCGCTCAAGCAAAGGCTGGTAAAGCCGCTGGTTCAAGAAATCGAGCATCCGTGTCGCAAAGGTTTGAATACTGCGCCACAAACGAGTCCAGGGCCTCCGGGACGGTTCGCCATCAAGCGTCACCGCCGCCAGGTGAGCGGGCAAAATCAGTTTGCTCTCAAATAGAGATACCAACAGCGCCACAATCACCACCACCGCAAACGCCGCCATGACTTTGCCCAAATCATTGTCGATCAGCAGCAGCGGAAAAAACGCCGCCACCGTCGTAAAACACCCAAACACCGTCGCCGTCGATACGCGATTCACCCCGTTAATGGTTCCTTTGATCGCATCGCCCTCTTTCCGGCGCGCATCGAATACACTCTCGCCTACCACGATCGCATCATCCACCAGAATACCCAACACCACGATCATGCCGAAGGTCGTAATGTCGTTCAGCGAATGGCCCAGGAAACGGTCGCCCATCACAATCAGCGTCCCGGCAACTGAAATGGGAATCCCCATCGCCACCCAAAACGCCAGCCGAAAATTCAGAAACACCGCCAGCAATCCGAAAACGATCAACAGCCCTTGCCACGCATTAGTCGCCAGAAGTTGGAGCCGATCTTTCATGTAGACGCTGTATTCGCCCCAGATATCGACTCCGATGCCTTCGGGCAACTGAGGCCGCATGCCTTCGACAATCTCGCGAGCCGCCTCGCTGATCTCAATCAGGTGCCCCTTCTTGCTCGTATAAAGCTGGATGCCTACCGACGGAGCCTTTTGGAAACGGGCAAAACTGGTTTCCTCCACAAACCCGTCAATCACCTCGCCCACATCTTTCACCAGCAGACGCGCTCCGTTTGGAAAAGTCTTCAGCGGAATCGAAGCAAACTCCTCGTAGTCAAAAGCCCTGGAGTCCGCCCTCACCACCACTCGCCCACTCTCGCTACGGATACTCCCCGTACGGTAGTCGAGCGAAGCCGCATCCACCGCTGCGGCGACTTCATGCAAGGACAGTCCGTGCATACGCAGCAGCTCGTCATCGACTTCCACGCGAATCTCATAGCTCTGCATCCCAAACGTATCCACTTTTGTGATCTTCGGATGCGACAGCAATTCCTCTCGTATTTCGCGGGCTGTACGTTGCAACGCGAGCGGCTCCACGTCGCCATACACCTGCACCAGCAACGCCTCCACGGTAAACTCGTCCCGCGTCACTATGGGCCTCTCGGCATCGCGCGGCAGATTGTAAATCGAATCGACGCGCGAGGTAACTTCGTTCTGAAAACGCTCGAAATCAAAACCGCTGTTCTTCTGCACTGTGACCGAAGAAACGAATTCGCTCGAAAGCGAGGTCAGTTTCTTGACTCCGGGCGTACCCTCAAGCGCTTTTTCGATACGACGCGAAACACCACGATGCACCTGCTCTGCGCTCGCCCCGGGATACAGGGTCGTCACGCTCACTGAACTGGGTGGCAAGGCAGGAAAGCCCTCGATACGAATCGACTGCAATGTGAACAAACCGCCGATCAAAGCCAGGCCCATCAAAAGATTGGCGGCAACCGGATTCCGGACAAACCAAGCGGAAAGCGCGTGCATAACTAACTCCCCTTCCCTTCTTCAATAGGCCGTACTTGCAATCCAGATACGAAACTGCTGTTGGGCGAAACGGCAACACGCAGCTCATCGGCCATCCCGACGGGAACCTCGATGAATACCGTTCCATCCCCTCGAAAAAGCGGTTCCGCGCGGAGTGAGGTCAACTGATTGTCCGTATCCACAAACCAGACCTTACTCGCCTTGGTCAAAGCCGATTCAGGGAGCCGTATCAGCCCGGAAATCTCTCGTCCAGATAGCTCCGCTCGGACAAACATTCCCGGCAAAAGCGGAGGATTCTGCTGCAACGGATTTTCCACTCGCAAGAAGAGCGTCCGCAGCCGCGAGTCGCGATCCAATCGCTGGCTGTCGCGAATGACCCTCGCGTCCCATTCGAAATTCCGTTGCGGCTCCCGCAACCTGGCTTCGCTCCCAATCAATGGCCGAGGAAGCAAATTCCATTGCGTACCATCGAGCTGGATACCGACCTCGACAGCATCGAGCCCGTAAAAAGAACCCACCTCGTCGCCAGCAAACAGCGACTCGCCCAGATCCACGCTACGCGAAATGACCACGCCATCAAACGGAGCGCGAATCTCGGTCCAGCCGAGCTGCCGCTCCTCGTAATCCAGAGCCGTCTTGGCAGCGTCCACGTTGGCCTGAGCTACCTTCAACTGCGGCGTTCGCAAGGTCAGAGG
>JANQKI010000101.1 GCA_028281165.1 Opitutaceae bacterium
CAGGTCTCCTTTTTATTTTGAATGAGCAGCGCTAAGGAATTGAAGACTTACCAGGATGCTAGCGATTGGCTCTACGCTCTGAAAAATAAAGGCGCCACCTATGGAATTGAGCGTATGCAGCATTTCGCTCGTGAACTTGGGTTTCCGCAAAAATCGTATCCAGTTATTCATGTTGCAGGGACTAATGGCAAGGGGTCGACCTGCGCTATGCTCGAAGCCATGTTCCGGACCAATGGATACAAAACAGGACTGTCGACGTCGCCGCATTTGGTGAGGCAAGGGGAGCGTTACCAAGTCAATCGTCGGATCCTGAGCGAAGAAAAGATTTTAGAGTACGTTCGCTATTTGAAAAAAGTTGGGGAGCGAATTGCTGAAACGACTCCCGAGATGCATCCTAGCTTTTTCGAGTTTATGACAGCTCTCGCTTTCCAGCATTTCAAGAACGAAGAAGTGGATGTCGCTATCGTTGAGGTTGGTTTAGGCGGACGTTTGGATGCGACTAATGTCGTTGATCCGGAAATTAGCGTGATCACTTCCATAGGTTTGGATCATTGCGAAATACTCGGTCACTCCCTCGATCAGATCGCTCGGGAGAAGGGTGGCATCATCAAACCAGGCAAGCCTGTTGTAGTCGGCTTACTGCCTAGTGAAGCCTTGTCCGCGATTGAGGAGATTTGTTCGGAGCGTGGGTGCTCTCTAAGGCGCGTGTCGGAAATTTTTGGAGACGACGTTGATCGGTATCCATTAACCAAGCTTCCTGGCGGCTACCAACGAATCAATGCCGCTATCGCGATGACGGTCGCTCGCGAACTGAAGGATCGGTTTTCTCTCGATCTCGAAAAATGCGAGCATTCACTGATGGATGTAGTCTGGCCGGGCAGATGGGAGGCAATGCGACTTACCCATCGCAAAGTGGTATTCGACGTGTCGCATAATTCCGAAGGGGCAGAGTGGCTCGATACAAATCTCAGAAAGCTTTCTGACAAGCAAGGCCGTCCTGATGTGGTCATGGGAGTGATGGGTCACTATCGAGCCAAGGCGTTGGTGTCTGTAGTGGCGAAATGGGCACGCTCGATAACCTTTGTCATCCCGAAGCAATCGAGATCCTGCTCGTTTGAGGAACTGGAAAGCTGTGTTCCTGAAGAGTACCAGGGACAAGTTTTGAGAGGGCGGATCGATTCCCTCTTTCCTGCTAAAGGGCAGTGTTCGCTCGACGTATCCTCGCGACCAAATCCATTGGTGGTTACCGGATCGATTTATTTGATTGGAGAAATCTGGGAACGGTTTTTGGAAGGCGAACCAGTCGGTCAAGCCATCCTCCAAGATTTCTGACTGGCTGTTCTTTAAGCTCCTGGCGAATTCGCAAAATAGATTGACATAACAGCTCGATATCGAATTTTCGGGAGCCTGATTTTAGCCAGTGCGCCTCTCTAGCTCAATCGGTAGAGCAGTTGACTCTTAATCAATTGGTTCGGGGTTCGAGTCCCCGGGGGGGTACCACGCTTCGCTCTTTGAGCTTCGCGCGGCTTGGGTCACGCTTGTGTGGTATATGATTTGACTGCTGAGACGCGAATTAGGAGAAGCGAAGCGCGGGCAAGCCACTGTTACAATTCGCCCTCTCCGCCCCTTGAAGCGAAGACTGGTTAAGAAATGTCACGTGTTTGCCGAATTCTTGAGAATTTGATTTACATGCTCGAGGAGCTTCTTAGCAAAGGCGCTTCAGTTTGTCTTATCATAAATTGCCGGCGTAGCTCAATTGGTAGAGCAACTGATTTGTAATCAGTAGGTTGCGGGTTCGAGTCCCATCGCCGGCTCCATTTTTGCTTAAATTATGTGGCGAAAATGGGCTTGTGATCGGTTTTAACGATAGTCCCTGCTCAATTTTTACAAGGAGGCCCAGCTGATTTGTAACGAGCAAGTCAATTTAAAGGACTCCTTCGCTAAGCTGAAAATCTTAACTTTTGGATAGGCTCTGGTGGCGCCAAAATTGCTGAATTCGGAGACGAAAAAGTTAGTTTCCTTCGGTTCCTTCAAGACGAATGCGCCGTCTTCGTAAAAGAATCGTCGTGATTGAAAGTTGAGGTTGAAAATCACCGATATTAAGCGACATTAAAAGTAATCCTCCCTTTACCACATGGCATCATTCTTTAAACACTGGTTTCTATTATTCCTCGAACTTGTATTTGGCTATTACCCTAAACAAAAAAACACACCCTTTCAGGTTTCCGACCACCGAGAGAAAAAATAGAACCAACTGACTCTATTCCCTTGTCGGTTACGGCGGGGCCTAAGTCTCTTTCAGGCGAATCTCCTGCTAGCATTTCTGCTGTTAGCGGAGAAATCTTTCTATTTTGCTTTTGAGCGTGTTTCCCCCTTTACAATGGGAGAATTTTTCATCTTTCTTCTCCGTTTTCCTTTTTCGTCATGCAAAAGACAAAGAAATCGATAGCCAAGCGTTTCAAGCTTACTGGTACTGGAAAGATGATGCGTCGTTCTCCCGGACAGCGTCACCATCTTCATCAGAAGACTACCAAGCAGAAGCGTAATCTCAACAAGGACAAGGAAGTTTCCCCCGGCCGCGCAGCCGACCTGATTCGCGGTTTGCCTCACGGACTCTAAATCGCCCTTTTGAGCACGAACTTATTTCGAGCAGGTAAAAGAACAGTAGGCGACCTGCCGAAATCCAAAAACAAAAGAAAGAGAGTACAACATGCCTAGAGCCACTAATTCATCCGCGTCCCGCAAACGCAAAAAGAAGATGCTGAAGCAAGCCAAGGGCTACTTCGGCAATAAATCGCGCCTCTATCGCTATGCCAAGGAAGCCGTTGCCCATGCCCTTCAATATGGCTATCGCGATCGTAAGAATAGGAAACGTACCTACCGCAGCCTTTGGATTGTTCGCATTAATGCTGCATGTCGCGAACAGGGAATCAGCTACAGCCGATTTACGGAGGGCTTGAAGGCCGCCGAGATCACTCTGGATCGTAAGATCCTGGCCGACTTGGCCGTGAATGATCCTGAAGCTTTCAAGGGTCTAGTCGACAAGGCGCAGGAGGCCTTGAAAGAAAAGGCCGCCGCCTAAATTGGGAGACCCTCTCCAAAAGCTTTTCAAAAAAAGAACAGCTGAAAAATTTAGCCTTTAAATGCATGGAGTTCGGGTTACTGCTCGAACTCCTTTTTGTTTTCCGAATTTCGAAATTCAAGAGACTCAAGTATCACTTATATCAATTTCATGTAGGAGCCTGCTTGCCGGTTCGATAAACTCAGGGCCATGAGCTAGTCGAATGGCAGGCGAGAATGCTTTTAATCGCTTGCAAGCAAGCTCCTGCATCTTCGCAACAAAGAACCCTGTCTCATGGAAGAAGAGCTAAAAACCATCGTCGAATCCGCTAATGAAAAGGTCGCTACTGTTACCAACCGAGCAGGCTTCGAAGCTTTCAAGGCTGAGATATCAGGCCCCAACGGATCGCTTACAAGGGTCATGAAGGGGATGGGTTCTGTCCCAAAGGAGGATCGACCTGCTTTTGGAAAATTGATCAACCGGGCAAAGACGCAGCTCCAGGAAATGTACGATGACGCGCTTCGATCTATTGAAGAGGCCGAAATCGCTCAGAAGCTGGGTCCGGCTATTGATCCTTCGCTTCCGTCTCCAGAATTTGGGCCCGGCAGTCTGCATCCGCTCACTCAGATTCGAGAAGAGATCAGTCGCATCTTCAAGCAGATTGGGTTTACCGTGGCCGAAGGCACTGAAGTTGAGACTGAATACTATTGTTTCGATGCTCTCAACACTCCAGCCGATCATCCGGCTCGAGATTTGCAGGACACTTTCTATTTTCCCGATAAGGCTAGCTTTGGCAATGTATCCAAAAAAGAAGACGAGCGTTACTTGCTGCGCACTCATACCTCTTCCGTGCAAATTCGTACCATGCTAAAAGAGGACCCGCCCATCCGCATCATTTCACCTGGGCGTTGCTTTCGTCGCGACACGGTTGATGCCACTCATAGCGCGAACTTTCATCAAGTCGAGGGACTCTATGTCGACAAGAATGTCACTGTGCGGGACTTGAAGGCGGTTCTCGATTACTTCTTCGAGCAAATGCTAGGGAAGGGAACGAAAACGCGTTTTCGTCCACACTTCTTTCCCTATACCGAACCAAGCTTCGAAGTGGACTTTTCCTCTACTCACCTCGCAAAGCTAGGCAGTGAATGGGTTGAAATAGCGGGTTGCGGCATGGTAGAGCCAGCCGTTTTCGATGCGGTTGGCTATGACCCGGAGGTGTATTCAGGTTTTGCATTCGGAATGGGAATCGAGCGTATCGCCATGATTGTATACGGCATCGACGACATCCGCTACTTTTATCAAAACGATCATCGCTTCCTGAGACAGTTCGCGTAAATATTTTAACCGCCAATGAATGCGAATAAATGCTGATTGATTAACCTGTAGGAAATTCAAACTTTAATTCGCATCTATTGGTATTCATTTTCGGTTCGAACCCCTCTTTTGTAAATGAAAGTTTCCTTAAATTGGCTCAAACGTCACGTCGATCTTCCGGAGAAACCGGACGAGATTGCCGATGCCCTGACACTGTTGGGTTTCGAGGTGGACGATATTGAAACAACAGGTTTGGAGCCTCTTGAAAATGTAGTGGTTGGCGAGGTACTGGATCGTCAGCAACATCCTAATGCGGATCGACTCGGGGTTTGCCGTGTGGCTTTGGGTGAAGGAGTCGGCGAGAAATCGATCGTGTGTGGAGCTACCAACTACAAAGTTGGAGACAGGGTTCCGGTTGCCCTCCCCGGAGCCAAGCTTCCCGGCGGTTTTAAAATCAAGCGTTCCAAGCTGCGCGGAGTGGAGTCGGACGGCATGATGTGCTCTGGAAAGGAACTGGGAGTAAGTGAAGATGCTGAAGGACTGCTTATTCTCGATGGCAACCCTCAATTGGGAACGCCAATAAATGAAGTGCTCACGGATTCAGACACTGTTTATAATCTGGAAGTCACGCCTAATCGTCCTGACTGTCTTTCGCACATCGGAATAGCTCGTGAATTGGCGGCGTGGTTCAAGCGCGATTTGCGGTATCCTGAAATTAACGACGATCATCCGCTTGAGGAGAGACCCGATAGTCATTCGATTTTTTCCGGCGTCTCGGTGGATTGCCCAGAGGATTGTCCTTTATATATGGCGACCGTTATTCGAGGTGTCGAAATCGGTCCTAGTCCTGAATGGATGCAAGAATTGCTCACCTCTGTGGGCTTGCGACCTATTAATAACGTGGTGGATGTTACGAACTTCGTGATGCTGGAATTGGGCAATCCCATGCACGCCTTCGACGCAAGGGATATTCAAGGCGGCAAGATACGCGTTAGGTTGGGGTTTGATGGTGAAACCATGACCACACTCGACGACGAGGAGCGCAAGCTTTCCAGCCGAATGGTGATGATAGCCGATGAGAACAGGGCTCTAGCTGTAGGCGGAGTTATGGGCGGGCAGAATTCCGAAGTGAAAGAGGATACCACTGATATCGTTCTTGAGGTCGCTTGCTTCAAGCCTAGCACCATCCGATGGGTATCCAAAAGCCTAGGACTTTCAACCGATAGTTCATATCGCTTCGAGCGAGGAGTCGATCCTCATTCTCTCAAGTTCGCTACAGACAGAGCTGTTGAACTTATTCTGGAGACGGCTGGAGGAGAAATTTGCGCTAACGAGTACGTTGAAGGCGGGGTTCCCGCTTGGGAGAGCGAAATAGCCTTGTCGCCAGACTGGGTTCGACAAAAGGCGGGATTCGAGATTTCGGATGACGAGATCGAGTCCAGCCTTGAGGCCCTGGAGCTGGAGGTGGCCACTTCTCATTCAGATTGGAAAGTCGGCATTCCTAGTCACCGCGGCGATCTTGATCGCCCCATCGATCTTTTGGAAGAGATTCTGCGCATGTATGGAACGCATCGTATTCCCTCGGGTTCTGTGGCAGCGACTGCTACTACGCGTAATGACAGTCCCATTACAGGCTTTGTTCGCAAGGCTAGCGATTTTCTAGTAGGGCAGAATTTTAGCGAAGCGGTTAACTATACCTTGCGCTCGCAAGATGAACAGACGCTTTGGGCGAGTCACGTTTCCGCTAAGGAACTGGCTTTGCGCAATCCGATTAGCGAGGATCAAACGCAACTGAGGCACAGCCTTCTGCCAGGCTTGCTCGAAACGCTTAAGATAAACCAATCCAGAAACACTGGAGCGACGCGTTTTTTCGAGACGGGTAGATCGTTTCGCGAAGTGAATGGGAAGGTTATGGAAATGATCTCCGTCGCTTTCCTGGTTTGTAGCGAAGGAGCAGAGCGGACCTGGAGGGAGAGTCGGCAAGAGGACTATTTCTGGGCTAAAAAACGGATCGAAAGGATCGCTCAGATTGCCGGAGTGGACTTGGATCGCTTCCCCATAAAGCCTGTTGATACGAACAATGCGGCTTGGCAGGAGGGTCATTGCAGCGAGATTGAGGAGCCGAAAGCAGGCATCTCGGTTCGCATCGGCCTTATGAATCTGGCTCGTACTAAGGAAATGGATATACGAGGTGAGGTGAGGGCTGGCATTTTCAGCATTTTGCCTGAACGCTTGCATGATCCCAAGCGCGTCAAATTCGCTCCCTTCAGCCACTATCCTTCCTCTTCAAAGGATTTGGCCCTGGTCGTCGACAAAAACGAGCAATCTGGAAATGTTTTAAGGTCGGTCTCCAAGATTGCGATTAAGGCGACGAAGGGTCAGTTCGATTTGGAAGATCTTCACGTGTTTGATGTGTATGAAGGAATCGGCATATCGGATGACAAGAAGAGTATCGCTTTTTCAATGACATTCCGCTCGATGGAAAGAACGCTTAAAGACAAGGAAGTTAATCAAGCCTTTGACGCGATCCAGAATGAGATCCGCGAAAAAACAGCTTATGAAATTAGAGACTAGGAAGGAACCTTGCCACGGAGGACACGAAGATCGCTGAGATTTTTATAAAAATGACTTTTTGAACAGAAACTGAGAGAGCTTGATTTCGATCTATTTAAGCCTCCTTAGCTCTGTGCCCTCTATGGTAGTAAAAAACTCTCATCATGTCAGAAACGCCACACATCGATATTGACTATGTTGCCAAGCTCGCTCGCATTAATCTAACGAATGATGAAAAAGCCAAGTTTTCGAATCAATTGGATTCAATTCTTGGATACATCGAAAAGCTGAACGAATTAAATACGGACGAAGTTGAACCCACTGCTCATCCTCACGAAGTCTTTAATGTCTGGCAGGAGGACGTCGTGAAAAGCGAGATGAGCGTGGAAAAAGCCCTGAGCAACGCCCCCAAGCAACGCCAAAACATGGTAGTCGTACCGAAGGTCGTAGAGTGATTTTCTTTTTCAACCACGGAGGGCGCTGAGGCACGGAGCTGATGACTGAAAGCGAGTTGACAGAGAAAATTATTGGAGCCGCGATAGAAGTTCACAAATATTGGGGTCCTGGGCTCAACGAGAGACTATATGAGCAAAGTTTCTGTCGGGAACTTGATCTTCTGGGGCTGGCTTGGAAAAATCAACTGTCGCTTCCTCTTGAGTGCAAGGGAATCAAGGTAGGAGATGAGCTTATTTTGGATGTGATTGTTGAAGACAAAGTCATCGTGGAAAACAAACATGTAAACGCTTTGCTCCCGGTCCACGAGTCGCAGCTCCTAACCTATATGAAATTAACTAATTGCAAAGTGGGTCTTCTAATGAACTACAAAGTAGCCCTCATGAAAGATGGCATTAAACGAATGGTTCTCTAATACCTCCGTGTCTCCGTGTACTCCGTGGTGAAAACCTAATGAGCCAAGAACTTTATTATAAAACGGCATCCGAGTTAAGTGAGCTTCTCGAAAAGGGAGAAGTTTCGTCAGTGGAGCTTACTCAATCTGTTATAGACCGCACCAAATCGGTGGATGATCGGGTGAGGGCGTTCAACAGTTTCGATGAAGCCGACGCTCTTTTTCAAGCCGAGGCTTCCGACAAGCGACGATCTGAAAATGGCGCTCTTGGTCCTTTGGATGGGATTCCCGTAGGAATTAAGGATGTATTAGCCGTAGACGGACAACCATTGACGTGTTCAAGTAAGATATTGGAAAACTTTGTTTCACCCTACGATGCGACTTGTATCCAGAAATTGAAACAGCAAGGAGCCGTTCTTTGGGGACGTCTAAACATGGATGAGTTTGCCATGGGCTCCTCAACGGAAAACTCTGCTATGGGCCTGACTTCGAACCCCTGGAATCTCGATTGTGTCCCTGGAGGAAGTTCGGGAGGCTCGGCGGCTGCGGTAGCGGCGGGCGAAACCATTCTGGCTCTCGGCAGCGACACTGGGGGTTCGATTCGTCAACCAGCCTCTTATTGCGGCATTGTCGGTCTCAAGCCGACTTATGGCCGCGTTTCGCGTTATGGTTTGGCAGCGTTTGCTTCATCGCTGGATCAGGTTGGGCCTATGGGCCGAAGTGTTGCGGATGTGGCGATTTTGTTGCAGGGAATCGCCGGACACGACGAGCGAGACTCTACATCCTATGATTCCGAGACTCGCTCTTACCTGGAGTCGATGAACTCCTTGGAAGGCAAAAAATGGAAGCTGGGTTTGCCTAAGGAGTATTTCGCCAACGTGTCGGATCCATCGGCTATGGAACCGATTGAGAAAGCCGTCGAATTCTATAAGAATCTTGGCTGTGAAATTCAGGAGGTCTCTCTGCCGCATACCGAATACGCTGTCGCCACTTATTATATCATTGCAACGGCTGAAGCCTCCTCGAACCTGGCTCGTTACGACGGAATCCGCTACACGCATCGAGCCGAGAAATTCGACGACAAGGATTCAGTAGACATCTACTGTCAATCCCGTGCGGAAGGATTTGGAGAAGAGGTCAAGCGTCGTGTTATTTTGGGTACATACGTTCTAAGCAGCGGCTACTACGATGCCTATTACCTTAAAGCGCAAAAGACGCGTACTCTCATTCGCCAGGATTTTCTTAACGCCTTTGAAGAAGTCGATGCATTGCTGACTCCGACTTCGCCTGGTCCTGCTTTCAAAAAGGGAACTAAATCGGATGATCCTCTAGAGATGTATCTCAGTGATATTTTTACGATATCCGCCAATCTTGCCGGTATCCCAGGGCTATCATTGCCCTGCGGATACAGCGATGGCATGCCGATCGGTCTGCAAATCCTAGGCAAGCCTTTCAAAGAGGAAGAGCTTCTTGCTATTGCCCAAGAATTCGAAGACGCCCACGACTACAAAAATCAACATCCAAACTTATAGATTTTCGAAACAACGTACCGAGCGAAGCGACATCAACCAATACGCTAAAAACACGAATGATTGAAAATATTTTCTTAGCATTCTCTGTGTCCTTCGTGGTGAGAACCTTTTAACGATCAATGGAATACGAAGCTGTCATCGGTCTAGAAGTTCACGTTCAGATTAAAGCTGAATCCAAAATCTTCACACGCTGTCGGGCTGGATTTGGTTATGAACCGAATACCTTGGTCGACCCTGTCATCATAGGGCTTCCTGGCGCTTTGCCAGTGATGAATAAGCGGGCTCTCGACGGTATCATCAAGGCGGGAATGGCTTTGAACTGCGCTATTCCCGATCAATGCAAGTGGGATAGGAAAAATTATTTTTATCCCGATAGTCCTAACAACTATCAAATCACTCAATACGACCAGCCCATTTGCGAAGGTGGCTACGTTGAAATTGAACTGGAAGGCGAGTCCCGCAATGTCATGGGGGAACACAAGAAAATCAAGCTGACTCGTATCCATTTGGAGAATGACGTCGGCAAGTTAAATCATTTTTCGGATGACAGCCTCGTCGACTATAATCGGGCGGGTACGTCGCTTATGGAGATCGTTAGCGAACCGGATATGCACTCGGGCGAGGATGCCTTCGCTTTCCTCACCGCCATTCGGCAAACTATGATTTATTGTGGCGTCTCGGATTGCGATATGGAGAAGGGGCAGATGCGAGCCGATGCGAATATCTCTGTGCGTCCCGTCGGACAGAAAGAGCTGGGAACCAAGATCGAGCTGAAGAACCTGAACAGCATTACCGGCGTCAAGAACGGTATTAACTATGAGATCAAGCGCCAAACCAATGAACTTCGTCGTGGCAATGTAATTACACAAGCTACCTGGCGTTGGGATGCCGATGCAGGGCGTACCGAGCATATGCGTGACAAAGAGGATGCCCACGACTATCGCTATTTTCCGGATCCAGATCTCATGCCAGTCAAGATTGACGATGAATGGAGAAACCGGATACGATCGGAAATCCCAGAGCTTCCATTCGACAAGCAGCGTCGCTTTATGGAGGAGTACGAGTTGCCGTATACGATTACCTCCGTCCTGGTTCCGGATAAGAAGATGAGCGATTATTTCGAGAGCGCCGCAAAGCAGAACCCTCAGCAAGCTCAGACCATCGGCAACTACGTCGTCAACGATTTGCAGCGAGAACTCTATGAATCGGGAGTGTCTTTGGACGAATGCAAAATGACGCCCGATTTACTACTTACTTTGGTAAACACGGTAGATAAAGGAATCATCACCAAGCAGATCGCCAAGGCTGTATTCACAGAAATGTACAAGAGCGGCGAAACGGCTGAGCAAGTCATTGAAAGAAAGGGCCTCAAGCCAGACTTCGATGAGGATCAAGTGATTGCTTGGTGCAAAGAAGCCATTGCTGAAAATCCTAAACCGGTGGAAGATTTCAAATCGGGCAACGAAAAGGCCATCAACGCTCTCAAAGGCCAAGTCATGAAGAAGAGTCGAGGCAAAGCCAACCCGCAAGCTGTGGATGGATTGCTGAGGGAATTGCTGAGCTAGTTCTTTTGCCACGGAGTTGGTTTTAACAACGCTTACTTTGTAAGCTTGATCGCTCACTATCGTTCGCGGCAGGATCTTGGCTTTGCCAACACAGGATTCGAAACTCGATTATTTAACATACCCTTGCGAAGCAAGGATCCTGCCCCGAAGTGAAACGTAGGGATCTTGTTAATTTTTCTAAGTCGCTTCTCTCTCCGATCGCAACGCTCGCTGCTGATTCTTTAGCTCTCGCTTCTCCTCTCGACGGATTTCGATATCCTTTTGGCTTGCCCCGATATGCTTGAGTCCCTTTTCCGCATTGAGCTCGACTTGCTTCTGGCGCTCTGCCGCTCGCATTCGCCGCTCGTCCGTTAAGGTATCCACGCAGTGAGGACAACTGATCCCTTCAAGGAAATGCTCCGACTGCTTGTCTTCATCGGACAGCGTATGACGACAAGCATGGCACATGTCGAAGGCCCCCGCTTCCAAACGGTGATCCACGGTCACGCGATTATCGAAAACGAAACACTCGCCTTCCCATAGACTGTCTTCCGGCTTCACCTTTTCCAGGTAATTCAGGATGCCGCCATGCAAATGATACACCTCTTCGAAACCTTCGTTAAGCAAGAGCGAAGTCGACTTCTCGCAACGAATCCCACCTGTGCAATACATGGCGATTTTCTGTCCCTTTTTATCTGCTAGCTTCTGCTTCACATATTCGGGAAACTCGCGAAAGCTTTTTGTCTGCGGATCGGCCGCTCCTTTGAAGGCGCCGATCTGGCATTCGTAGTCATTTCGCGTGTCGACCACCAGGACGTCTGGGTTCGAAATCAGTTCGTTCCAGTCCTCGGGCTCCACGTAGGTCCCTACTTGATCGTTGGGATTAATTTCCGGCATTCCCAGTCGTACGATTTCCTTTTTCAAGCGAACCTTCATTCTATAGAAAGGCTCATCGTCGGCCCAGCTGCGTTTGACCGTAAGTTCCCCGATCGCCGGATCCGATTGCAAGTAGTTGAGAACAGCCTCTACGCCCTCCGGCGGACCCGCCATCGTCGAGTTGATTCCCTCCGCCGCCAACAGAATAGTCCCCTTCACTCCATTCTCCTGGCACACCCTCTGCAAAGGCTCCCTTCGCTCCTCGTAGTCTGGTAACGGGACGAATTTGTAGTAGGCAACGATCAGCGTTTTCTGGTCACTCATAACGGCAAGCCTTCAAAAACTGGCTAGCAGTACGCTCTTCGCTCCACTTGGCAAGCCCTCATTGCGTCTTAACGACAAGATCTACGACATAGCCGCTGGCGTTGATAAGCGCCAGCGGCATTTTCGTGGAAGGTGACGTTGCTTAAAAGACGATGATTTTGTTGCCCATATGGTTAATGATTTATGAGAGCGGTCTTTGTGAGCGCTCCCAGCATCGCTCAGCAACTTGCCTTCGAAATGAGCGAGTATAGCGTTTCGTCACTTAAGTTCATTCTATACTCCAGTTATGTAATTATTTTATAACTACGAAAATTTATTCGGAGAAGTTTGGGAGCGGCAGTGTGACTTCGTCTGGCACCTGCTGACCGCGAAAGAAATCCATCGTCATCTGTCGGACGGCTGGATTCGAAAAATAATCGAAATGGCCGCCGTTACGAACCGTCACGCGCTTCAGACTCGAGAAGCCAGTCAAAGCCTCTTCGGCAGCTTCGGGATGAGTTCGGGCGTCAAGGGTGCCGGAGAAAGCTATGGTCGGCACATCGGTAACAACGTTCGCCCGATAGATATCGCTCAAATCCGGCAGATCGAACACATCGATGTAAATATCGAAGGGAAAGTTGATTTGGCCATCTATCGTCGATGATTCTGATTGCTCAATAATATCTACTCTTCGCGTATCCGAAATTCCTGACATGCTGTAGACCCCCTCTCTCATACCGCTAAATAGAAGTCCGTCTTTTCTTAGCCCCTCGTAAATGAAGGGAGCAAAAGGCGCCAGGTTTCCTGATTCCGCTGCTCGATAAAAAGTCATGAGATTCGACGCATCCGTCGGATTGAAGTTCGTGGCGAGCGCCCAGAGCTGCAAATCGAGCTTTCCAACGACAAAACAGATCGTTTCGCCCGAGCTATCGAAACACAGTTCCATAGGCTCGGTGTCGAACTTGGCGTGTGTTCGCCGCATCAGGTCTCTGAAGTCGGGAAAGGCTCCAGCGGCCCCAGGCTGAGTATTGATAGCGGCCTGCAGTTGATTCAGATAGCTTTCGTACCAGGTTGGCAGCTTCATTTGTTCGATTCCTACAATGCTATGGAGCACGACTCGATCGATCTTGCCGGGCATTTCACGTATGGCTGCTAGAGCGAAATGCGAGCCATGGCTGCCTCCCCAAAGACTCAATTTTTCCGCCCCCAGCGTTCGACGCAAGTCATCGAGATCACGGGCGATTTCCAAAGGGTTGTATCCAGAGATATCGACGCCTGTCTCCTCCCAAAACATCTTGGCTTGGATAGCATCCTCGGCAAGCTGAGCCTCTATCGCCTCCAGGGTGAGCGGCTGTTCAAGAGGAAGCGGATTGCCTTGAAAGGGTGGTATGTCGTTCGACCATCCCGTTCCTCGCAGATCGAATGCGATCACGTCTCCGAAAGCTCGAAGTTCCATGAAGGTGTCGAAAAGATCGTCGCGGCCTATGTCTTCGACACTGCTGTTGCCCGGACCTCCTGCCAGATGGACGATAGGGGAACCGGGCGTTTGGCTGGTCGAAGGAAATCTCACATAGAAAAGGTCCAGTTCGCGGCTATCCGGCTTCGTCCGATTTTCAGGGACTCGAAAACTCCCTCGGAATGCGTCTACACTCTCTCCGGAAATCGAGACGAAGGTGTAGGCCGTTTCACTCGCTTCAATGGCGCTTGGAACTTGGACTACTCTGAAAAAGCGTCTTTTCGATCTCTCGGGATCGTTGGAATCTAGCGTTGGGTTTGTATCCGACCAATGGATTTGTTCTTCCTGGTCGGGCCCATACACCTTGCCAGATATTGCATTTTGCCAAACTGTCAGATCATCTGAATACAGAACCAGATAGTCATTCGAGGGTTCGGCGTTCCATTGTAGAAGGACTGCGTCGTTCGGATCTGACTTTATTGCATTCAGTCTTGTGGCATCCGTCGCGATGCTTTCCGAAAGGAGTATGGCAACGCAGCTTATCGAGGCGAAGAAATATTTCATTTCCCAATTGTCTCGAACCTAGTTAGGGAAAACGGGAAGCGGTACCGTAATTTCTGTGGCCACCTCTCTGCCTTGCATGAAGTCGACCGCCATCTGATGGACTATAGGATTCTGCATGAAATCGAAATGCCCGCCGTTGATAATAGTTACTCGAGTGAGGTTGGTAAATCCAACCAAGGCTTCCTCGGCCGCGTCGAAATAGGAGTTTCCGTCAAGCGTCGCGCTGAAAACGATGGTGGGCACATTGGTAACCACGGGAGCTCGGTAGGTTTCGTCGAAGTATTGCAGACCGAATTC
>JANQKI010000119.1 GCA_028281165.1 Opitutaceae bacterium
GAAACGCTCGGCTTTCCAGCCCTAAGCGAAGAGCTCTAGCTGATCGATTCTAGACTTGTTGACGCGCTTTGTCTCCTGACGGCTCTGGCGAAGCAGAACTTTTTCGATGTCTTGAAGAAATGGAGACGGCCTTCGTTCTCTCCGCTCGCCCCTCCAGGCTCGCGTTTCGGCATGCGACATGAAGAGCCGCTCCTCGGCTCGCGTCATTCCGACGAAAAAGAGCCGCCGTTCCTCGGCAAGGTCGCTTTCGTCAGCATCTCCCCAACGTAGAGGCATGATCCCGTCTTCGCAGCCGACAAGGAAAACGACAGGAAACTCCAACCCCTTCGAGGCATGTAGGGTCAACAAGGATACGCGTTCGGCTCGCGGATCCCACAAATCCGTCTGAGCCCCCAAGGCCAGGACCGAAAGAAAGTTTTCTAGGCTCTCTCCGCAGTCGACGGAAAGGGCTCGCAGCTTTTGCATCACGGATCGGACTTCGGCCTCGCTGTCTCCCTCAGCGATGCATCTTTGACTCTCCGCCGTTAGCAGATCGGCAATACTTTGATCAGACGCCGATCGTGACAGGCGATCCACCATAGCTCGAACAATCGGATGATCAGTCAAAGTAGTGTGTCCGCGTTTCTGATACGGCATGCCGGAACGCTCGAAAGCTTCTTGCAAGGCCTCAGTCTGGCTATCGGTACGGTAAAGGACTGCGAAGTCGGAAAAGGAAAGCGAACGATCTTCGCCGTCCTGGACCCGTCCGCTGTCCAGCGAAAAAAGGCTGGTCCCGCCCATCATTCGTTCGATACTCTCGACCACCCATTCAGCCTCGGCGGCCTCGCTGCGGCATTGACGGATCTCGATAGGCCGATGAGCTTCGAAAACAGCCTCTAGGGACCGCCCTTTCTCCAAGGTAGACGGAGTGATGGCTTGAATCGAGGCATCGACGATGGTCGTAATGGAACGGTAGTTTTTGCTTAGATACACTTTCCGGGCATCAGGAAAATCGCTGGTGAGACGCTGGAAGAAGCGGACATCGGAACCTCGGAAGCCATATATGGCCTGATCGGGATCGCCGATGGCGCACAGATTTCCTGCAGGCGGACAGAGCATCTGCAAAAGCCGATACTGCTGCTCGTCCACATCCTGAAACTCGTCGACGGAAATCCACTTGAAGCGCTCGTGATAGGCTTGGACCAGTTCGGGATTTTCGCTAAGCAGCAATAGAGGCAGCCGAATGAGATCGTCGAAATCAACCGAGCCACTTGCATTCAAGGCATCTCGATACGCTTCCATGACACCGGATTCTTCCGAACCGGCCTTTGGATCAGTTCCCGTTCGCTTAAGATGGGAAAGTTTTCGCAGCCAGCGTTTCGCCTCAACTTGCGAGAGCGATAGTTTATCCATCAGGAGACGAGCCTGCTCCTTTTCATCCACGACCCGGAGAGGAAGCTGAAGTCCCATCATTTCTCCCTTCTCCTTGAGGATCGAGAGGCCCAGACTATGGAACGTCATTACTGAAACAGACTGATCGCAGTCAGGTAAAAGCTGGGCTAGGCGCTCCTGCATCTCGGCGGCAGCCCGGTTAGTGAAAGTGATGGCAAGACACTGACGAGACGGAACCTCATGATCTTTAATGAGGTGAGCGATGCGATGAGTAAGCGTTCGCGTTTTGCCAGTGCCCGGACCCGCCACGATTAATAGCGGGCCACTCAAATGGGAAGCAGCTTCGCGCTGCTCGTCATCAAGATGGTCAAGAATGGAGGCAGCCTCGCTCCGCGCTGGCGCTTCAGGACGCTTTGGTCTTGGCTCCTCGACCCCAGATGGCTCTAAAGGCTGGGAATTCCTTTCCGATTCTGTATCCAAATCTTGGAACGGAATATCGAAAAGAAAACCGGTACTCTTTTCCGCTTTCAGCTCCTCTTGCTTGAACAGCCGAATCACGCCATACTCGCCATCATAGCCAGGCTCACGAATGACCTCGCCTGCGCGCATTCTCCGGAGAGCCTCGGCAAATAAAGACGAACAGGACTTTTCGACATCGTCGATCGGCGCTTCGCCAAGGATAAACATCTCCGAGCCAAGCGTACTCACAACATCTTCGTAGACACCCTTGACCTTCTTGCTATTCACGCCCACCCCTTCGATTTCCGAAAGCACCTCGGGCAGAGGAACGAAACTTGAATAGGACGGTTCGCGTGGCGGCAGGGCAGCCTCCCTGCGATCCGCGAGCGCCGCCACACGATTCATCACCCCAACCGTGACGGGCTTGCCGCATCCAGAACATTTCGCGCCACAGGCTTCCGTTTCTTCGGGACTGAGACGGATGCCACAGTTCCGACAACCATCCATGTGGTATTTTCCTTCTTCGGGAAAGAATTCGACCGTACCGCCGTAGCCTTCCTTGTTCCGTAAAGCCTCCATCATTGCCCGGTAGCTGAGTTCGCAATGAAAGAGAGAGGCTTCGCGTCCCACCTTGCCTGGAGAATGAGCGTCTGAATTGGATACAAGCGTGTATCGATCGAGCGACGACACGGTACGATTCATCAAGGGATCCGAGGAGAGCCCTGTCTCGACAGCGAAGATATGCGATGATAGGTCTCCGTAGCATTCCTCGATGGTGTCGAAGCCGGATTTAGAGCCGAGAGCGGAAAACCAGGGCGTCCAAATATGGGCGGGAATCAAGCAGCAACCCTCTCCGCCCTGCAACGTAATTTCCAACAGATCGCGCGAATCCAAGCCGAGAATCGGTCGGCCATCTGAATTCAAGTTTCCAATACGAGAAAGCTGGCTAACGATGCGATCCGCCTTCTCCAAATCGGGAGCGTAAACAAGATGATGCACTTTGCGCGTCTTCTCGCCCTTCTTGTAGATCGTTGAAATCTCGACTTCCAGCATGAAGCGCGTAGCCGGACCAGGAGGAAGTTCGTACTGCCGCTCGATCTCCTTTTCCAAATCGTCTCTGAGCTTGAAGAGACCAGATTCAGCCGGAACTAGCTTTTCCTTGATCTCCGCCATCCAGGCCGGGTGAGTGAAATCGCCCGTCCCCAAAACTTGGATGCCTTTTTTTCTGGCCCACAAGGAAAGACGCTCGAGATCGAGATCCTTGCTCGTCGCCCGGGAGTATTTGGAATGGATATGAAGATCCGCGTAGAACACAACGGCGATCATCCAAATATACCGAAGATCAGCAAGGCAGTTCTTGATTGGCCTTCATAAATTCCAATGAGAAGGCAGCCCTTTCCTGCCTGCAACGATAACTAGAGAAGGTCAAGCTGCTCCTATTGATGGAAGACTTTCCGCTGACGCTTGTAGATAAAGGGTTCCAACGGCTTAGCCCTAGCCATCTCCGGGCTGGACAATCAATGACGTCGGGTCTTGGGGAGGATTGGCTTGGACCAGCGCTACTCCTTCGGCTTGATTCCTATAAAAATTCGCTCCTCGATAGCCATAGTTTGTGTGAATCACCTCCCACTGCTGGTAATTCGCTCCCGCTACGCCATTGACCACCGCGAAGTGCGGGACGTACCCCTGGCCGAATTGCGACCAAGCCGCTCCCGAGTCTAAGGCTACTATCTGCAGACCCGAATTTTGCACAAAGGAATCCACTGCTCCTGTATTGTTGTTATCGATACTGACAGCCAGAACCACTACAGGAATACCGTTGGCAGTACCTCCAAGGTTTTCGTAGTATTCGGCAACATCCGTTTCCAGCTCAGGGGATGACGTCTGGCAGGGACCGCACCAGTAGGCGAAAAAATCGAGTACGATTATATGTCCCTCGTAATCATGAAGCGAAATGGTCCCTCCACCGTGTTTCGGAAGAGTGAAATTCGAAACGATGTCTCCCTCTTGCAATTGGGCAAATCCCATAAAAACAACAAGAGAATGAATCCAAATGACGAATACGATTTTCTTAAGCATGGCTAGTTAGAATACGTACGAGCCTGAACAGCGAAAGTAGTCCCACCGTCGGTCCCGATACAGGTTTTCGAACTGGAATGAAATGGGCGGCACAGCATCGTAGTCGGAGCGGTACCTGCCCGCGAGGAGTTTGAAGGCCAGGCGTTCGCCCGACCAAGAGAGTCCCATTCCATACCGAGTCGTTTCAAGCGCAGGAGCGGCAGTCGATAGGATCAGAGGGTCGACGATTTCTCCACTATCCTCGTATCGACGACCCGAAAGACTAAATAAGAAGCCCCCTGCTAGGTTTCGTTCGATAGCGACTCCTAGATGATTCGAGTCGAAGGTTGAAGATTCTCTCGTCAATCCAAAGCTTCCCTTAACGGTCAATGACTCGGTCGCCGCATAGTTAATGTCCACTTGATAAGAATAGCGAAGAGCCCGTTCGGTAGTGTCCGCGGTTTGCAGCTGTTGCTTCATACGAAGACGAGGCGAAAGAAGATTTTCGGACGAAGCCCTTACGAACGACGTATCCACTTCACTAAGACCACGCGTTAGTGGCTGAAAAGGAGCTGCTTCATAGGCAGGCGAAATTTGATCGAACTGAAATCCGGCGACCACCTCCAGCAAGGCCGAAGCGGGCAGGTACTCGTAGCGGCTACCTAGGGAGATCGAATACCCTTGTGGATCGCTTTCTTCGTAGCCTTCGACAGGCTCGAACTGCTGACGGTAAAACTCATCCAGCCAGACTGAGCGGAAATCTGTGTAACCATCGTAAGCGCTGAAGGAATACAATGAGCTCAGACGAGGATTGTGGATCCGTTCCAGGTCTAACGAAACTTGATCCGATGCCTCGGAACGAAAAGCGTCTAGACCGATCAAGTCACTGGAAGAAGGAGCATAATCGATAGCCGAACGATTACGCGAAAATGAAAGCGCGTTTACCCATTGAGAGCCATCCAATTCTGCGGTTACCAGCGTATGGCTAATCTGGATATCCGAAGAAGAAAACCGCTCGAACGCTCCAATCACCTGAATGTCGAGCGAGCTTTCTACTATTTCCCCATCGAGGATATCGCTCCGATTATAACTTTTAGCCAAACCTTGATTCTGACCAGTCTCCAACTTAGAAGAGGCATAACCACTTCGTTCTTTCGCCTCATGGTATTCAATACGCTGAGCCAGATGAGAAATTCCGGGAAACGTCTCAAACCAGTCCAAAATCAGAATGCGATCGCCCTCTACTTTAGCGAGAGCGACGAGGGGCAAGGAAAACACTCCAAGCTTATCGCTTAACGAATGATCTTCATCGAAATAGACTTCGTCGAGACCCGCTTTCTCCATGAAGCGTATCGTTTTTTCAGGATTTCGTTGTTCGACGTTTATTGGAATCACCCGGACGCTACTATCGCCTTCCCACTGCGATAATGCTTGAGACACTCCCAGGCAGGGACCGCACCAATGAGCGAAGAAATCCAAAACCACAACTTCACCATCTGAAATTTTCTCGATCGGGTCTCCCTCAGGCCAAACTTTGAGAGAGCGAATTTCATCCCCGATTTCCGGATACGAATTCGAGGCGACAAGCGCTTCCCAGCGAAGGCAAAGGATCAGAATCAGCCCAAGTCTTAAACGCGTTAACGACATGCGATACATCCTGCGGCTTGACCTCCATTCCCGATTCCAGAGCCAGGTTCGATTTGAGAAATCACAGAACTGTCGAAAGCGCTACCCAAGGAATCGCTAAACCCCATGTTAGGCTTTGTGGCCAACCCTTGTTCGTGAATGGGGATAGTAGAGCAGCCCACTAAAAGACTGGCCCACAACAGCAGAGCAACAATGACCATCTGCCACACCCCAACACGCCTAACCTCACCTGTCCGACTTACCCAGAATCTCATGACACCCTCAACCTATCGCCCTTTCATGGGAGCTACAAAAGCCATTTCCAAGCGATAACAGGGCAAGTAAGCGCAATAAGTCTTCGTCTTAGTTTAAGTCACCTAAGAGACGTTTTCGCTATCTACTTAT
>JANQKI010000133.1 GCA_028281165.1 Opitutaceae bacterium
TTGTCCGTATCCACTACGGTCGCGACGTGCATCCAGCGTCCCAATCTGCTTAGATTCACAATCGGTTTCGACAAATGATCTTGGGCGTCTTCAAACGGACCACGTTCCCTTTTCAAGTCGTTGTTAACGCCGAGATTGAGCGCGCCATCGTTTTGGAATTGCCAATGGAATTCGCCACGTTCCCAACCATCTGAAAGAAAGAGCGAACTAAACTTTCGGTCGAGGCCATCTATTAGTACCCATGCCGCCAGAGAAACGGCGTCATAATCTCCAGGCACATGTACGCGAACTTGGTCACCAGGACGTTTGAAGCTTAGGGCGCTCTTTCCAGGCCATGGTCCTTCAGACCAGCTGGCTCCAACGATTGCCCCGTCTAGATTGTTTACTGTCGGCGCTTGGTTACGCAAAGCTCGTTCGTCTTTGGCATCGGGTTCGAAATCCCAGTAGCCTATGAGACGTTCGTCTGATTTCGCGGCGGCATTCACTTTTTTCCACGCTGCGAATTCTTCTGCGGCAACTCGTTGCTCCAGATTATGGATACTCGATAGATCGACGAATCCTTCTTGTTCCGCGGAAATGTCCTCCCATTCGCCGCTGTTGCCGATACTCAGACCAAGGCCCGCTTCAAGCGTTACTTTCGAAGATGGCGTGCCGACCGCATCGTAGGCTTCGACTTCACCATCGAAAACATGGATTTCCGTCTTGCCTACTTGATTGACGTCTACGCCGAATTCGGTTCCTAGATCTATAATATCGGATTGTGGTGTCTCTATGGTGAATCCTTGAGCCACATACGGAACTTTGGCTCGCAGTTTGCCATAGCGACAGATGACGCGGTCGGAATCCGAAAGTTCGAGAATCGCTGGTCCCGCAATGGATACTTGAGCTCCGCTGAAGAACTCGAGCGTCGCATATCCGGTTTTCAACTCCAACATACCTTTGCCGATCATGTCGCCACGCGTTTTACGATCATCATCGTGCCTTAGCTCTCCAACCAGCTTGCTGACAACCGCGACCCCTTCTTTAGCTAATTCCAAGTCCGAAAAACCGTCATCGCTACTTGGACTTCCGCTCCAGGTAGCCATGAATACGATACATGCGGCAATGGCGGAAATCGCAATGATCCAAGGCGCTCGACGATTTCCGGATTCTTCGATGTCGACTTCAGCGAATTCGATGATTCGCTGTATGAAAGCGCCTCCGTCGGCCTTGGCGTCGAGCGCCGCTTCAAGAGCCTGCGTGAAGCGTTTTTGGCTACGATTCGGGTTTTCATATTGGGCTAAGTGTTCGTCTATTCGGAGTTGATCCTTCAGTTCTTCACAGAATTCTGGATACGTCTTAACTAGTTCCGTTAGCTCTCGTAGTTCAGAAACCTCGATGGAGTTTTCCAAAAGGCATCCCAGCAAGTTGCGAAATCGGTTTTCTACAGCTCTGTCAGGCATTGGGATACTTGCTTTCGACGCAGATTCTCAATTGCCTTCTAATGCGCATCAGCGCCAGACGTACCGCAGTTGCAGTCATATTGAATTGATCCGCGAGAAACGACGATTTCCACTCGTCCGCGTATCGACCTGCGATGAGTTTTCGACTCTTTTCCGGCAAGTGCTCCAAGCAATCCCTCAGAGCTCTGTAGTCGACTTCTTCGTACTCTTTTCTACTACAATCCTTTTCCGCCTCACTCAGTAGATGGTCTGTGAGCTTCTGGTCCAGTATGCGAGCGCGGCGAGCGTTTTTCCGTAATTCGTTACGCGTCAGATTGCGAGCGATTCCTCGAAGCCACTTGCCGAAATCTTCGTCCTTATCGAAGTGATCGAGTTCTCTAAACGCTACGAGAAAGGTCTCTTGAGCTAAGTCGTCTACGGAATCTTGAGATACGCCGATGACCCTTAAGAAACTCCGTAGAGAGGCTTGGTGCTCCGCTACGAAACTAGCGAATTCCGCCCGTTTAGCATCTTTGTCGTTAGCCATCCGTAGAACCTTGTCGCCTAATCTGAAGCGTTTCGGAAAAATCGCAAATTTGGCTTAATCGAGACGGTCTCACTGATATGCGAAGGCGATTGCCTGATGCGCTGCCATTTCCGGTATGAAGAATTCGATCGAACCGGAATCCGTCTGGCGGAAATCTATTTCGATGTTCTGCGGTACAAGCTGCGCTTTGGCGATGGTTTCCGGGACGCGTATTTCAACAGCAATATCGCGAAGCGCAGGAAAGTCTTCTACAATCTCGCATCGTCCTCGCATCATCGGAGGACCATAAAGGACGTGGAGGACATAGCGACTGAACTCGGCTTGTTTCAAAAAGCTGATACGTCCGGCGCTGGGCAAGTCGATTCTTAGGATCGGATCCTTGTATAAGAGTTCGAGCGCGTTCGTGAAAATATCCCGGTGAACGCGAGCTCCGTGCTCGAAATAGAGTTTACCCATACGGTGAGGAAGGAAGATGACGCGGTCCTTGCGAATCGCTCCTGGATGCGGAGCGTCTTCCAGCTGGTTTGGAGTATTTTGGTGAGAGCAGTATCTCTCGTAGGTTCGATTGAAATAGGGCTCCTGCAGGGCGGCTAGGATTTCCGAGTCTTCATGGGCACTCACTCGCAGGGCGGCCTCGTAGTTAATGATTGGGCTCGCTACGATGTTGCCTCGTAGTTGATCGCCAATTACCAAGTAGTCTTCGTCGTAATTTGCCTCTCCAAGGTAGTCCGCGCCGATCTCGATGAAAAATTCCTTCTTTCTTGAGTCGAGGGCGCTTTCCCCTTGCACGAGAAGCCCTCCTCCCTGTTTGACGAATTCCGTTAGCTTCCGAGCTTGGGTCTCGTCCAGACTCGCTGCCCCGGAAAGAACGATCGTATCGAGTTCGGTCCAATCCGTCTCCGGATCTACGACGACGTAATCGTTATGAGTCTCGAGCAGCATGCGGCTGGTCCCTTCGTCGTCGGATTCGCTCTGGGTCAAGTATAGGCCGAGATTGCTGACTGGCTTTCCTCCTAGCCCATACTCCTCGATCTGTTCCACGTATTCGAATGCGTACCCGATGCTTCGATACGTGCTCATATCCATGGCGCCATTGGGGTGGAGTTGATCGCCCATGCTGCATGCAGCGCCGAATGCGATCATGGAAGCGGCCTCGAAGCGAATGGAGTCCGGATGCTTGAATCCGCCAAACTCTCCCCACATGGTGTGAAACTTCCCGCTCTGGGCCAGGAGTTTCCTGCCTGTATTGTGAAAGAATTTCGAACGAAGGGGAAACTTGTCATAACCTCCCCATGTCGTGGGCAGGTCTTCTAGCTCGTGATGCGTATTCGACTCGTGCATACCCACTTGCGTATTTCGAGCCAATGGGGATTTCGAATGCATCACGGTAGTGCCATTGAAGAATACTCTTGCTGCAGGGTGACGATTTTCGATGACCGAGCGGCAAGAGCTCATGAAATTCTTCCATACCCATTCGTTGAACTTGAGGATGTCTGCCTCTTTTTTGGGGTCGTATCCTCTGGTACGCATGCGCTTGATGGCGGACGCGCTGTAGGAAACAGGACCATTCGTGATATCGTAGAATATGCCGTCCACTGAATAGGAGCTGCAGATTTCATCCGTGAGGGCTAGGATGTGCTCAAGATAGTCATCGAGAGGGTAGAGCCACTTCCAGCTGGCGATGGGGCGTCTCGCATTGGGATCAGGATTCTTTTCGCTTTGGCCTTCGGCCTTCGCTCCTCCAGTGACTATGTATGAACCATCTGGATTCGTGGCGCACCACTCTGGGTGATTTTCCGCATCGTTGGAGGACCATCCTACAGTTATGTATATCGGCGCTGAGACGCCTATCTCATGACATGCCTCGATCATTTCGCCTAGCAAGTCATGGCGTTCTAGATTTGGATGTGGCATGCCGACCTTGGTAGGGTAGTAGCACCAGCTGTGGTGGCACTTGGCGAAGATCGTTATAGAATTCACATTTCCGATACGGAGCGCCTCCTGGAACTGATTCTTGTCGAAATCCTTGCCAATGCCTGGGATGAATTCGGAAGTATGAAAATCGAGATGAACTTGTCTTGAAGGTAGTTTCATGGATACGTTTCGCCGAGAAATTCAGCCGTCGAGAAAAGCTCTCGAAACCGTATTTGAGCGCCTTGCTTATACCTGCCGGGCATTCGTCGAGATGAATGGCTTAATGCAATTTCACTGGCTGCTGGCTACGGCACTCTCGGAAGAGCTATCGTTCTTAAGAGCCAGCCATCGAATCTCTTCATCCGATAGGGGTTCCCTGAATATCATGAGTTCGGATATCTGACCGTTGAGATTACGAACCTTGAATGGCGAAATACTAACGGGGAAATTCCAATTACCTATAGTGGCAGGACCTGCGCTCAAGGTGACATTCTTGCTGATATCTGAAACGCTGAGTATCTGGCCATCCAGATAGTGGGTGACGATTTTAGTCTCTGGATTCAGTACGGTGGCGATGTGAAACCAGCGTCCCAATCTGCCTAAATTCACGAATGGCTTCGAGATGTGATTGTCTCCTTTCTCAAGCTCGTGGTTGATCCCCAATTCGAGAATTCCATCGTGCCTGAACTGCCAGTGAAATTCTCCGAAATCCCATCCGTCAGTGAGAAAGAGCGAGCTATAGCTTCGGTCGATTCCATCAACAAGAATCCAAGCGGCGAATGTAATTGCTTCGAAATTACCAGGTATGTTTACCCGTACTTGGTCGCCGGGTCGCTTGAAGTTCAGGGCTTGCTTCCCCGGCCAAGGACCGTCGGTCCAATTCGCTCCGACAATGGCTCCATCCAAATTCGATCCACTGGATGCTCTGTTTTTCAAAATGCGAGGATCGTTTGATTGAGGCACGAAATCCCAGTAGGCGATTAATCGGTTGTCGTTCTTGAGGGCCGTATTCACATTCTCCCAACGTTTGAAGAGATCCTCGGCCATATCCTGCTCGAGATCCGCGATTTCATTCAAGGCGCTGAATCGATCGTGTTCCGCTGTGATTTTCTGCCAACTATCGCCGCTTTCGATCTTGAGTCCAATTCCTGCGAGCAGAAGCTGCTTTGAATCTGGCGTCCCGAGCGCGTCGTACGCTTCGACTTCTCCATCGAATACATGAATCTCAGTTTGGCCGTTCTTCGTCACTTCAACTCCAAACTCGGTTCCGAGATCGATGACCTCGGATTCGGGAGTGAGAATCGTGAAACCTTGAGCGACCAAGGGCACCTTGGCTTTCAGTTTTCCATAGTGACAAACTACTTTGGACGGGTCGATTAGTTCGAGTTTGGCGGGACCGGCAAGCGAAAGCTGGGCTCCGCTGTAGAATTCCAGCTTAGCGAATCCCGAATCCAATTCTAGAAAGCCAGGAGCGACCGTGTCATCGCTCTCGACGCGAGCCAGGTTTTGATTGAGTCTTCCGACCAAATTGGTGACGACGGCGATTCCGTGATTCGTTTCTTCGAAGGGCGAGAATAGGCCTTCGGCGTTGGGCTTATTCAACTGTAGTAACCAAAAAACAGATACTAATAAAATGGCGATGCAAGCGGCTATGTTCAATGAGCTTGGCAGCCAATGGATTTTTTTCTGACCTCTTTCGGTCGATTGCAAGTCGGATCGTTCAAGGACTTTTCTGGTGAATTCGTCCTTATCGTTTTCCGCCTCTATGGTCGCTAGGAGTTGGCGAGTGAAATGGGCGCCGGTTCTGCGCTCATTTTCGTATTGATCGATCCATTCGTCTATAGCCAGTTGGTCGAGGAGCTCTTGGTTGAATCGCTCGTTTGTCTTTATCAAACGAACCAGCTCGTCGAGACCATCTTGGTCGATTTCATCATCAATGAGTTTTCCTGCTAGCTCGAGGAAACGGTTGTATTGGTTATTTTCGGACAAGGCTTTATCCTTTCAGCTTGAATTGGATTCCATAATATCGAATTGGATTTTCTTTCAGTTCGAAGCGCGGCGCCATCGACTTCGTATTGCCTGACGCTGATCTCTTTTAGGAAGCTCCTCAGAGAAGCCTGATATGTGTTTTTTCAGAACCATCCTAAAGGTATTGTTACGAGATTAAAAGTGTTTCGAAAAAACTTCGTTTTTCGAAAAATTAATTGGATTTATCCCGATCGTTGGCAGTCGCATTCCTTGGGGCGGATTCCGGATAGGTCGCTTCCTTTGGCGATTCTCAATGAAACGTTTCTAGGATCTGTGACAACATTCCGAATAGTCCGAGAGAGATTTGTTGCCGCAGACTATGCGACAGAAACGGACGATTTATAATGACGAGGCTCGAATTACAGGACTATGGCGTTGTTTATGGGGCGCGGTTAAAAGTCGAGTTTGATAGGAGGGAAGCCGTTGAGTCCGCGTAATTCGTTTTTCGCGTACGCTTTTCTATTCATGGTAGTTCCAATCGGGGGAGGTATCTGGACTGCTAGCGCGTCAATTCAGTCTAAGGCCTTGAATCCTCGAATGGATTCGTCCGGAGAGAAGCGCTTTAAGCGTCTTTCTTCGACAAAGACTGGAATCGACCTAATACCCGCCTTTCCTGAAGAGGCAAACGTGGAAATGCTCTACGACCAGACGTCGGGCAATGGCGTGGCGGTTGGAGATTATGATGGAGATGGATTGCCGGATATCTACTTCTCCAATTACTCCGGAGAGAATAGGCTCTTCAGGAATCTTGGCGAATGGAAGTTTGAGGACGTGACGGATAATGCTGGTGTCGCATGCTCTGGTGTCTGGACTGGGGGCGTGGCGTTTGCGGACATCGACAACGATGGCGATTTGGATTTGTTCGTCTGCGCATACGACGCTGAGAACTTGTTATTCGTAAATCAGGGGAGTGGGAGCTTTTTGGAACAGGCCAAAGCCTTCGGTCTCGATTATAGGGGAGCCAGCTCCATGATGTCGTTTGCCGACTACGATAACGACGGCGATTTAGACGGCTATTTGGTAACCCATCGATTACGTCGGGAAGAAGCGGGAGAAGTTCCGAATTCGGCCAAGGAGGCATTTGATAGGGGTATCATTGTTATGAATGAGTCGGGCGAGCCAGTCATCGCCCCGAAATATCGGAAATGGTATCACCTTTTCGATTTGGGTAACGGCGGATATCGCATTCACATCGCGGGCAGCGAGGATGTTCTGTATCGCAATGATGGCAAGGGTCGTTTCGAAGTCGTAAATGAGTCTGCTGGTATTAGTGGATACAATATCGGATTGTCCGCCAATTGGTGGGATTACAACCAAGACGGCAATCTCGATATCTACGTAAGCAATGATTACAAGGGGGCCGATAAACTGTATCGAAACAATGGTGACGGAACGTTTATCGATGTGATTGAAGACGTGGTTCCGCATATACCTTGGTATTCTATGGGCGCAGATGCAGGGGACGTGAACAATGATGGGCGTATTGATTTCCTAGCTACGGATATGGCTGGCAGCAATCACTATCGATCCAAGATGGCAATGGGAGACATGAGTAAGGATCGCTGGTTTTTTGTTAACGCAAAACCGCAGCAGTACATGCGCAACGCGTTGTTTCTCAATACCGGCGTCGGACGAATGTTCGAGGCGGCGCAGATGAGCGGCATCGCGAGCACGGACTGGACTTGGTCTCCCAAATTTGGCGATTTAAACAATGATGGTTGGGTGGATCTATTCATCACCAATGGAATGTCGCGGGATTTCATGAACAGCGATCTGCAGCGAAGCGAGGTACAGCGGGGCGGAGAAATGTGGCGAGACATGCCGATCTTCAAGCAGGAAAACATGGCTTTTGAAAACAGGTATGGCGATTTTCGTGAAGTCGGCAGGGAGTGGGGGCTCGATGAATTCTCTGCGGCCTATGGTGCAGCCCTGGCGGACTTTGATCGAGACGGGGATCTCGATATTGTGGTTTCGAATTTCGGGCAGGAAGTTTCCTTGTTCGAGAATCGAAGCGGCGATCAACACTCGGTTTTGCTGCGATTGGTCGGTATTAACAGCAATCGATGGGGAGTTGGAGCGCGAGTCGAGGCGCGTATTTCAGATTCGGTTCAGGTTCGACAGCTGACGCTTGCTCAGGGCTTTATGTCCAGCAACGAGCCGCTCGCGCATTTTGGGCTCGGGCAGAATAGCTCTGTCGACGAACTCATCGTCGAGTGGCCTTCGGGGATAAAGCAGAGATTCGAGAATCTAGAAGCGAACCGTTTTTATACCATCACCGAATCGACTGGGTTTGAAGAGTTCGCTCGGCGTCCTGAGGTTTCGATTCCTTTGTTCGAAGAGATGGATACGGCACCGTATTATCGCCATACCGAGCGTAGTTACAATGATTATACACGACAGCCTTTGATGCCGCAGAAGGTGTCGCAACTCAGCGCGGGCATCGCTGTCGGCGATGCGGATGGAGATGGTAGGGACGATTACTATTTTTGCGGTCCGAGAGGTCAATCCGGAGCCCTTGTATTCGGGAAGGGGCGGGGAACCGTGGAGCCGTTTAAGGGCGATGCCTTATCGGAGGACATGTCGGCATTGTTTTTCGATGCCGATGGCGATGGCGACGAGGATCTCTATGTAGTGTCGGGCAGTAACGAATGCGGTCCAGGCGATGTTTCGCTAAGCGATCGATTATATATAAACCGTGGGAATGGCCATTATATGAAAGCTGCGCGCGGAATCATTCCAGACTTCCGTGACTCGGGTAGCGCTGTAGCCGCAGCGGATTTCGATCGGGATGGCGATCTGGATCTCTTTGTCGGAGGTTATGCAGTGCCTGGGCAATACCCATTGGCCGCGGATAATCATCTGTTGCGAAACGAAGGCGGAACGTTTGTCGCGATCGAAGACGAAGCGAACGGCCTGGCGAAATCCGGCATCGTGACGAGCGCCCTATGGACGGATGCCGACGGAGATGGTTGGATTGATCTGATGCTCGCTCATCGCTGGGGAGCGCCTCGATTATTTCGCAATGATGAAGGGCGCTTAGTCGATTCGTCACAGAAGGCGGGATTGACTGGGTTGACCGGCTGGTGGCAGGGGATCGCTGGGGGAGATTTCGATCACGACGGAGACATGGACTACGCGCTAACGAACACGGGATTGAATACAAAGTACAAGGCGACTGCTGAAAAGCCCGCTACGCTGTTTTTCGGAGATGTCGAGGGCACTGGCAAAAGCAAGATTATCGAAGCCAAATACGAAAAGGATGTATGCTATCCGGTGCGTGGTTTCAGCTGTTCATCCTACGCAATCCCTTCGTTGCGGAAAAAGTTCGATACCTACAATAGTTTCGCGTTGTCCTCGCTGCAGGATATTTATTCGGAGATTACACTCGGGGCGATGAATAAGCTCGAGGCGGTTACTTTGGAGAGCGGCGTGTTGTTGAATGATGGTGATGCGAAATTCGTGTTTAAGCCTCTGCCGCGACTGGCTCAAATCGCGCCGGGCAATGGTGTTGTCGTTAGCGACTTTAATGGCGATCGGCATCAGGATCTGTTTATCGCTCAGAACAACTACGGTCCCGAGCCGGAAACCGGTCATATGGATGGCGGCTTGAGCCTGCTGTTGGCGGGAGATGGCCTGGGCGGGTTCGAGGCGATTTGGCCTCGCGAAAGCGGTATCGTTATCCCCGGAGACGCCAAGTCGGTCGTTATGAGCTACGTTGACGGCGATGCCCGGCCTGACTTGCTGGTGGGCAGGAATAACGACTCGTCGATCGCCTTGCGACGCAAGCAGATCGAGGGCGCGGATGCAGTTCGAGTGAAGCTAAGAGGCCAACCGGGTAATCCGAACGCTATCGGCGCCCGTGTTCGAATTTATGATACAGGGGGACTGATGCAGATGGCGGAGGTTGCGGCAGGGAGCGGATACATGGCGCAATCCACGTCGATATTGGCTTTTACTGCTATGAAGCCTTTGGTCTTGGCTAGAATCGAAATCCTTTGGCCAGATGGTCAGAAGAGTGTTCGAGAATCGCCGGAAGCGGACGCTAATGGACTGATCGTGATAGAACAGCCTTAGAAAAGTATAGGGCAGATACGATTGATCAATTGATCAGGTGATCGGGGTGACTCCCTTTTTCAGAATGATATTTCCGTATTTGGCGGTCTCTCCGGTCATGACTACTGCATAAGCCTTCTTGGCTCGCTCGTAAAAGGCGAATCGGTCAATTCGTTCAGAAGCCTTCGTATCCGGCCAATAGTTACGTATGGCAGCCAGGTAGCCTTCTTCAACCGATGGATCGAGCTCGTCTCCAGGAACGGCAGCCATCATGCTTAACGGATTGTCCACGTATTCATCGAGAGCGAACAAGGGCATGATCCCTTCAAGCAGTTGAGCGATTTTCAGCCCGTCTGCTCTCAGGACATTGCTGTTGAATGACTCGCCTGGAAAGTGAGCGTCGGCGAGAATGATTTCGTCTCCGTGTCCCATTCGGTAGAGAGCATTGAGAAGTTCTGGACTAAGTACGGGAGAAATACCAATCAGCATGGCTTTTTGTAGTTGAAAACTGGAGCTAGGACTCGCGAGCGGCTACTGGTATGCCTCCGGCTTTATCGTAATCAGGATCGTGCTTACGAACGGTTCGATGACCATAGATAATGATGCCGACGAAGCAGATTGCGGGAATGACGAACGAGGCATTGACGGATGGCAGTGGCCCAAAGGAGCCCAGGTCGATGATGGACGCCTGGATCATGGGGAGAAACGATCCGCCGGCGATTGACATGATGAGACCAGCTGCGGCGAATTTCGCGTCGTCTTGCATGCCTTTGAGGGCGATGCCGTAGATGGTGGGAAACATGAGAGACATGCAGCCCGAGATTCCGACCAGACAGTACAGGCCAAGATTATTCTGTAGTGAAATAACAAGGACGGTTAGGATCAGTCCGCCGAGAGCAAGCGATTTGAGCAGAGCTCCAGGACTGACGTATTTAAGGAGAAACGTGCAGATAAAACGACTGATGCAGAAGATCATCATAGCGGCGATATTGTATTTCGATGCCATTGTCTCTGCGGTCGATTCGGCGATTCCCTGGCTGGTGAAGAGATTCGTCGCGTAGTGGAAGATGAACGTCCAGCACATGATCTGCGCGCCGACGTAGAAGAATTGGGCGAGGACTCCTTCGTAGTAGCGCGGATTTGCGGCGAGACGCTTGAGCGTGGGACCGATGTTCAGCTTCGTGTTGCGGTCGTGATGCTTCGGCATGTTCGAAAATGCCATGATGAGCAGCATAGCGATTACAACGAGACCGATGATGATGTAGGGCGAACTCAAGATTTCCAAGTCGCTCGATTTCATGGTGCTGTAGGCATCAGGATTCGTATCCAAAAGAACTTGGCGTTCTTCGGTACTGGCGGGATCCATGCGGGCTTGTATGAAGTTCATAGCGACGAACATGCCCACTAAAGACCCCATGGGGTTGAACGCTTGAGCGAAGTTTAAACGCCGCGTTGCGGTTTGTGGCGAACCCATGGATAGGATGTAGGGATTGGCGCTCGTCTCTAGGAAGGAGAGACCACAGGTGAGGATGAAGTAAGAAATGAGGAAGGGATAGAATTCTCCAATATTGGTCGAGGGAATGAAGAGCAAGGCGCCCGTCGCGTAAAGTCCCAGTCCAAGCAATATCCCCGTCTTGTAGGAGAACTTGCGGATGAACATAGCGGCAGGAATCGCCATGGCGCAGTATCCGCCGTAAAAGCACATTTGAACAAGGGTCCCCTCGGTTGCTCCGGTGAGAAAGATCTTGGCGAACGCCTTGACCATCGGATTGGTTATGTCGTTAGCGAATCCCCACAGCGCGAAGAGCGAAGTGACGAGAATGAAGGGAAAGAGGAATTGCGGTTCGATAACCTTATTGGTCAAAGATTTTCGCGAAGATTCCTCTTCAAGCGGCGATTCTAGGGTAGTGTTGCTCATAAGATTTTGTTATCGGGGTGATTGCTTGGCTCGAACGAATTCGGCTGATTTTTCCGAACGAGCTGTAGGGGAAATTTCTATACGTTTAGCTCTTCGTCGAAACACACGGCGACCTTGCCGCATTTGCCGGAAGCCATGATAGAGTAGGCGTCCCCTACATTTTCCAGCGCGAAGCGATGAGTAACCAGTTCGGAAGGATGAATGCCCCAGCGGACAAGGCGTTCGAGAAGCTCTTCCATGCGCCAGGTAGAGGTAACCCAGGATCCGTAGATCGTCTTTTGGTCATGGATCATGTCGGGAGACGGATTCAAATCCATGGTGCCCCCCTCGCCAATGAGGACGATGCGACCCCATTTGCGCGTGGCTTGGACAGCTGTTTTTCGAGCGGCATGGTGAGCGGAGCAATCGACAGCGCGTTCGACTCCGTGGCCGCCGGTAAGGGCTTTGATTTGCTCGACGTTGTCTGCTCCCGCTTTGAGCGTGTGGTCGCAAAGACCTAGATCTTTAGCGATTTCGAGACGTTCTTCGATAGCATCCGTGCCGATGACCAGTTTGGCTCCGAGAGCTCGAGAGAGCATCGCTGCAGCTAGTCCAACGGGGCCAAGGCCTGTCACGAGGACAGCGTGGTTTCCGCTGATGCCTATTTTTTCCAAGCCCTCGTAAACCGTACCGAATCCGCAAGCGACTTGAGCGCCATCGACGTAATTGAGTTGGTCAGGAAGATAAAGAAGATCTTTTTCCTCGGCGATCATGTAAGGAGCCATACCTCCGTCGCGCTGCCAGCCGTATGCTCGGCGGAATTTCTCGTTCGTGCAGGAAATCATATATCCTCGGCGACAGTCGTTGCATACGCCGCACCCAGAAATATGGTACACAACTACACGATCGCCCTCCTTGAACTGGCGGCAACCTGGGCCGACCTTGGCGATTTGGCCGCAAGGCTCGTGCCCGGCGATAACGCCTTGGTACCCTTCCGGGCCTTTGCCGAGATGTTCATGGTAGATGCAGCGGATATCCGATCCGCAGATAGTGGAGGCTTTGATTCGAATAAGAACCTCGCCGTGTCCGGGTTCGGGGACTTCGAACTCCTTGAGCAAGGTTGAGCTGTCTCCTGGAAGAACGGCGCCCTTCATTGAGGCGCGAGAGTAAACGTTGGAATTATACATATGTTTATTTGTATTTATAAATTAGATACTAATGGGTGATGTCTCCATCCAGATCCCACAGGTCTTGCCAGTCCTGGTTGTCTCTCCAAAGAAAGACCTGGCCTTTGATAAGGCGGCAGTTTTTGTCGATCCTCGAAAGAGCATCCATCTCGGCATCGCTGAGGGGAGTGGTTGTGAGCGACTGTAGGTTGGCTCGCATATTGCGAGGATTCGTTGAGAAGGGGATCGGGATTTGTCCGCGTTGCGCGGCCCACTTCACGCAGAGCGTTGCTGGGTGGATGCCGTGGCTTGCAGCTATTTCACGCAAAACGGGATCCTCGGTGTCCACTGTGTCGACTTCGGTTTTGTCGCGTTCGGGTCGAGCAGGCGAACCTATGGGGCAAAAGCCTACTGGTTGTATTCCTTTGGAGACTACATAGTCGTAGAATTTGGGCTGCTGGAAATGAGGGTGGAGTTCCATTTCGTTTACAGCCGGTTTGATGGAGCAATCGGCGAGCAGGAGTTCAAGTTTCGCCTGCGTCATGTTGGAAGTGCCGATATTCTTCGCCAGACCCAGTTCGACGGCTTTTTCCATCTGGCGCCAAGTCTTCATGAAGTTCTCATGAATGTAGGATTTGGCATTGGGCGAACGTGAAGAGACGTCGCATCCTTTCGCATGAAAATTGGGGAAGGGCCAATGGACGAGATAAAGGTCAATGTAGTTGAGCTGCAGGTCTTTTAGGCTTTGTTCAAGGGATTGGAGAACGTCTTCCTCTGCATGTTTATCGTTCCAGAGTTTTGATGTAATCCAAAGCTCTTGGCGGTCGATTCGCCCTGAATCGATCAATTCCTTAAGAACGATTCCGATTTCTTGTTCATTGCCGTAAACCGAAGCGCAGTCGATATGGCGGTAACCGATAGAAATGGCATGTCTGACAGCTTGGGCAACCGTTTCGTTGGATACATGATCCGAGCCGAAGGTGCCGAGGCCGATAGCTGGCATCTTGGAGCCGCTGTAAAGCATGCGGACGGGAATCGTCGCGGGATCGATTCCGTCGCTAGTTGAGGGCTTAGCGATATTTGATGTCATCTTTCGATTCGAAATAGAAATCCTTCTTCCGAGGGAATGCTCCGTCGTATTAGCATGAGTAGCATGTTTTAGACGAAAACGAGGCAACTGATCGCTAATATAGCTGAAATTCGCGATGGTAGGAATAGCTGCTTATGACCAACTATTGGATATTTTTGACTTAGTAATGAAATGTGTGCAGTTTGATCCGAGTAAGCTTGATAGCCTATGTCTGAGACTTCTCTTCCCAGTTTCATTTCCAGCCAAGTGCTGGACGCGGCGTACTTTTTTCTGAACCTGAATCCGGATCATCAAGAATCCTTTGTCGTTGCCTGTGGCGGAATCGAGAAATGCTCTCCGGATTACCGATTGGAACGTAAAGATTTCAGGTATATAGGAATTGAATACGTCATTTCGGGCCGAGCTCGAGCGACGATCGAAGGGGATTCTATCGAGCTGAGACCAGGAAGCGTGTTTGGTTACAGGCCAGATTCCAAACTGCGTATCGAGAATGGAGACACGTATCCATTGACCAAATGCTTCGTTGATCTATCTGGCTCGAAAGCGGAGCGCCTTTTCGCAGAAGGACCGCTTGGCCATAGAGGCTGCCTGGACTTGGCGGGTGCGGAATGGGTGGAACAGGTATTTCGGCAGATGGTGAAGTTCGGCGCCCGAGGCGGAGCGAAGGCGGAACGATCTTGCGCAATGTTGGCCGAATTGCTCCTTATCCAATTGGGAGAGTCCGAACAGGAAAATGGAGAGTCTGAATCTCCTGCTTACCAAAGCTATCGGCGTTGCAAGGATAGAATTCAGGAGAATTATCGCTCTTTGAATTCAGTGGCGGAACTTGCGGAGCAAGTGAATCTCGACCAGGCTTATATCGCGCGTCTCTTCAGGAAATACGATGACGAGTCGCCGTACCGAAATCTGATTCGCTTGAAAATGAATCACGCTGTACGTTTGCTTCTAAGAGAAAATTTGTCAATCAAAGCAGCGGGCGCCGAAGTCGGTTTCAATGACGCCGCCCATTTTTCTCGTGTATTCAAAAATACATACGGCGTGTCGCCCGCTTTCTTCCCAAAGTCTGTTAAACGAACTTAAGAGCTTATTTCTCTTGAAAATGCAGGATCAAGAAGGTCTTTGATTTCGTGTCTCGCTACGCTTGGAGGGTATCCGTACTGTTTCTTGAAGGCGCGAGAAAAATGGAAGGCATCGGTGAATCCAAGCGAATGGGCGATTTCCTGAATAGGCGTTTCGCTCATTTTCAATTGGGCGTAGGCATGCTCCATTTTGCGACGACTGAGAATCTTGTAGGGGCTGATCTTGTGGTTGGCTTTGAAAACGCGGCAGAGATGTTCGCTCGTCACTCCGAATCGATCCGCGATTTCCTGGAGAGCGCTGAGCTCTCGAAAGTTCGTTTCGATTTCTCGCAGGACTCGTTCGACGAGGGCGTTGGGTGATTGCGGTTTGGAGCGCAAACCAATCGACGGCGTAATTTTTCGAACGAGAACATGTACGAGGGACATGACGTTTTTCGCCGATTCGGCTGATTGCGAGATGCCTTCCTCGAGGATAAGCTCGTTCCATTTTTCTAGAATCGCAGGGTTCGCATCTCTGTATACGAAACCTGGGTACAGCCGACTGGCTCGGATATCTGATGAAGCTATTTCATGACCAAAAGCGATGAAATATTTATTCAACGGTTGAGTCTTGCTCGCTTGGAGATGAACGCTGACTCTCGGTCCCGTACAAAAGCAAAATCCAGGATGAATGTCGAACTTCCGTCCGTTTAAAACGAGTTTTCCGCCACCTCGGACGATCATTTCGAGGGTCAAGTATGGAAAGGTTTTCCTTCGCAGATCATAGAGGGGACTGCATTCCTCGTAGCCCGAAATGTAAAGAAACTTCTTGGGATCTTCTTCTATAGAAGATGAAGCGTAACGGGCGTTCCTGACATGGGAAGCTATCTCGATTCGATCAACGGGCGCTTGTTCAAAACTCATTATCAAATTAGATCAAGAATTGCTGGGTATGCAAGCAATAGCTATTCCAAGTAAGAGTCTGTTTTTGAGACACTGGCGTTAGGTCGGCGACTGTCCCTATGCGCAAACGAAGTCGGTCGGCTAATTTGCGTTTTTGAAGCTATGGATACAAGGAGAGTTGTTTTGGCCATCGACTGGGGCGTTTCGATCGAGAATCAAATCTGCATCTGCTAAGGGCTATTGTAGCCAATTAGCCTTAAATAGGAGCATTGATAATAGAAGAAGGAAAAACGTATGTCTGAAGATCAGCTGTCCCTAAGCCCTTGGAAGGGCGAAATGGCCAAAATCGGAATCCGTCCGACGATTGACGGTCGCTTAGGCGGCGTTCGTGAATCGCTCGAAGAGCAGACGATGTCCCAGGTCCGGTCCGTTGTCGATTTGATCGCGAAAACCCTGCGTTACCCCAATGGCAAACCTGTTGAATGCGTCGTTGCGGATACGTGTATTGGAGGGGTTGCGGAAGCGTCTGCGACTGCGGATAAATTCCGGAAACATGGTGTCATGGTTACCATTACGGTCACACCTTGCTGGTGCTATGGCTCCGAGACCATGGATATGGATCCGCAAACCATAAAGGCGATTTGGGGATTCAATGGAACGGAACGTCCTGGGGCTGTTTACCTTGCTGCAGCCCTAGCGGGACATACGCAAAAAGGACTCCCGGCGTTCGGAATCTACGGCAAAGATGTTCAGCCTGCGGGCGCCGAAGAAATCCCGGAGGATGTCGCGGAGAAGCTTCTGAACTTCGCGCGCTGCGGTCTGGCGGTCGCTCTCATGCGCGGTCGCTCTTATTTGTCGATGGGAGGAACGTCGATGGGCATTGCGGGCTCTATGGTCGATAGCGACTTCTGGGAAAAGTACCTTGGCATGCGTATCGAGGATATGGACCTCACGGAATTCGTTGGTCGTATCCAAAAGAGCCACTTCGATCTGGATGAATACAAAAAAGCGAGGGAGTGGGTTAAGGAAAACTGTACCGAGGGAGAAGACTGCAATGAGGAATCCCAAACACGATCTCGTCATCAGCTCGATGAGGAATGGGATGTGTCCATAAAAATGGCGCTGATCGCGCGCGATCTTATGGTAGGGAATCCGAAATTGGCGGAGATGGGTCTGGGCGAACAAGCTCAAGGCCACAACGCGATCGCAGCTGGTTTCCAAGGTCAGCGACAGTGGACGGATCATTTCCCGAATGGGGATTTTCTGGAAGCCATTCTGAATACGTCTTTTGACTGGAGCGGAAAACGGGCGCCTTATATCGTGGCGACGGAAAATGATGCCATGAATGGAGCAGGGATGCTGTTCGGATTTTTGCTTACGAATAGCGCCCAGATTTTCGCGGATCTGAGGACCTACTGGAGCAAGGATGCCATCAGGCAGGCAACTGGCGAGGAGTTGGATGGCGATCTTATTGAGGATGGTATTCTGCATCTGATCAACTCGGGTCCAGCGGCTTTGGATGGAACTGGACAGCAATCCGATGAAGAGGGTAATCCAGCTATGAAGCCGTATTGGGAAATCAGCGACGAAGAAGCTGACGCCTGCCTAAAGGCGACAACATGGCATCCGTCGATCACTGAATATTTTCCTGGAGGCGGCTGGAGCACTCGCTACAAGACCCGCGGTGGGATGCCTTCCACGATGATTCGATTGAATTTGGTGGACGGACTCGGCCCTGCTCTTCAAATCGCGGAAGGCTATTCGGTCGATTTGCCGGTCAGTATTCACGACGCGCTCGATAATCGAACCAATCCGACTTGGCCTACGACATGGTTCGCTCCCATTCTGACAGGCAAGGGAGTCTTCCGAAGCTCCTATGAAGTAATGAACAATTGGGGCGCGAACCACTGTGTTCTCACTAGTGGCCACGTGGGCAACCTATACATTACGCTAGCGTCTATGCTAAGAATCCCCGTATACATGCACAACGTATCCGAAGAGCGGATATTCCGTCCCAGCGCCTGGAGAGCTTTCGGTACCGAGGGACTGGAAGGCGCGGATTTCCGCGCCTGTAAAAACTACGGTCCGATTTATAAATAGCATTCATTCAGAAGGACTCGCTCGAAAGATAGGCTTTCCAAACTCCGATTTATGCAACCCATTGAAGTCGCCCCTACAGCGAATGATAAAGTTATTCAACCGCAATATGTGTATCCATTTATATTGGTAACGAGTCTATTCGCGTTATGGGGATTCGCTAATGATATAACGAACCCATTAGTACGCGCTTTCAAGGAAATCTTCCTCATCAGCAATGCGCAGAGCAGCCTAGTGCAGTGGGCTTTTTATGGCGGCTACGCCACCATGGCGATTCCAGCGGCACTGGTGATCCGCAAGCTGTCCTTCAAAAGCGGAATCGTGATTGGACTGGCGCTTTATGCGACCGGCGCATTGCTTACGATTCCCGCTGCCGCGATGATCGATTTCAGTGTATTCCTTATCGGCTTTTACGTCTTAACCTTCGGTCTTGCTTTTTTGGAGACAAGCGCGAATCCGTATATTCTCTCGATGGGTTCGCCCGAAACGGCGACACGCAGATTGAATCTGGCGCAAGCGTTCAACCCGATAGGGTCGCTATCTGGCATGCTGGTAGCTAGCGTGTTTATTTTGCCAAGCTTGCAGGTTGGAGAGTTTAGAGAGGCGGAAAAAGCGCTGCATCCCGAGTACGCTACCATGTTGCCCAGCGAGGTAGATGGTTTAGTGACGAATGCTCTTGAGACATTCGCAAAGACGAATGTAACCGAGCATCAAGCGATGGTTGTCCATGATCTCGGTGTAGTGAAATTTCCATACGTCGTTATCGCTCTCGTTGTACTGGCAGTTCTCGCGGTATTCATTTTTTCAAAAATGCCAGATACAGGTCACGAAGAAGAGAAGATAGAACTGTCTTCGCTCGCTAAGCGCCTCGGCAATTTCCATTACCTTGGCGGCGTGGTCGCTCAGGCGTTTTACGTCGGCGCTCAAATCATGTGCTGGACTTTCATCATTCACTACGGAATGACGCTGATTGGCCTTAGCGCAGCCCAGGCCCAGAATTACAATATATTGGCGATGGTTATATTTTTAACCAGTCGCTTTATTTGCACATTCATTTTAAAGTATTTGAATCCTGGTTTGCTGCTAGGCATTCTAGCGATTGGCGGAATAGCGTTAACTCTAGGAGCGATTTTCATTCAAGGTATGCTGGGACTCTATTGTCTCATTGGCGTGTCCGCCTGTATGTCTCTGATGTTTCCCACGATCTACGGTATCGCATTGGATGGACTCACCGCGAACGACGCCAAATTGGGTTCTGCCGGCTTGATTTTCGCGATCGTGGGAGGAGCCTTTATGCCACGTTGGCAGGGCTCCTTAATCGACGGATCCGGTCTCCAGTTAGGCTCGATGACTTTGGAGCCAATACGCGTTTCATTCATCCTGCCAGTGTTGTGCTTCATCGTTGTAGCAATCTATGGATTCCTATCCAATAGAATAGGAAGAAAAAGTAACCTCGCTTAGCTGTTCCGTTTCAGGCAACGTTTGTCAGTTATTCTCAATATGCCACGCCACTGCCTCTAAAGCCCTAAAAAGCTTTATATTACTGCCTATGATAAGAATCATTTTTGTCACACGGGTAGCTCTGCTGTGCTTGAGTACGGCTTGCGCCGAAACGAAAGTTCGACCTAATGTCCTCCTGCTTTGCGTGGACGACCTGCGCCCAGAGCTCGCATGCTACGGAGTAGAGTATATTAAGTCTCCAAACATCGACAGACTCGCGACTAGGAGCCGCGTGTTTAATCGACATTATGTGCAGGCTCCCATTTGTGGAGCTTCTCGTTTCGCAATGCTTATCGGCCGGTATGGACCATCGGATAATAAGGCGCTTTTTCGTCGCGCTGAAGGATTGGATACGAATTCGCCTGACTATAGCCCGAGTTTGCCCGCTTTATTCCGGTCCAATGGATACACGACCGTTGCGGTGGGAAAAGTCTCGCATCATCCAGGAGGTATGGGCGGCCAAAGATGGACCGACGCTTCGGTTATCGAAATGCCTGAGTCTTGGAGCAGGCAGCCGTTTGAAGCTAGAGAGTGGCTTGATCCTCTTGGGTTTATGCATGGCTTGGCGGAAGGCGAGATTCGTGGTCCTCAGCTTCAGACGATGGACGTATTTCAATCTTACGATGGTCCTGATACCGTCTATCCAGATGGGGTCACGACGGAGATCGCTTTAAAGGAGCTTGAGGAACTATCGAAGAATGAAGAGCCCTTCTTTCTCGCTGTGGGCTGGTTGCGGCCCCATTTGCCTTTCGGCGCTCCAGCTCGCTATGTGGACCTTTATGAAGTGGAAGAATTACCCGAAATTCCGTATCCCGCTAAGCCGGACTGGAGAACCACCTGGCATGAGTCCGGAGAGCTTATGCGATACAATCGATGGGGTAAGGATCCGCGAGTGGATCTGGATTTCGCGTTGGAACTGAAGCGATATTATGCGGCTAGCGTTTCCTATGCCGATGCTCAAATCGGCCTAGTGCTCGAACGCCTGGAAGAGCTTGGCCTGGCTGAAAATACCATCATCGTATTATGGGGCGATCACGGCTGGAATTTAGGCGAGAGAGGGATTTGGGGTAAGCATTGTCTTTTCGAAGAGTCTTTGCGATCGCCGTTCTTAATCTCGACTCCGGGCATAGCGCATGCGGGCGTCGCGACCGAGCATATCGTAGAAACAGTCGACATGTATCCAACATTGTGCGACTTGGCAGGTATTGTCCCTCCTTATAATCTGTCCGGCGAATCGCTGCGCTACGCCCTTGACAGCCCGGGGGAAGCGCAAGGCCAAGCGTTCAGCTACTATGGCGATGCTGAGACTTTGCGCGATGCGCGTTTTCGCTATATAGAACACAGAGACGGATACGTTGAGCTCTATGACCACCATTCGTCTCAAAAGGAGTCGCGAAATGTTGCTAGCGAATATCCGGAAATCGTGGAGAAGATGAAGAGAGAGTTGAGGTCGCTCTCGAGTACGCGCTGGATCTCGAAAGGCGCTGAAATAAGTTCAAAATAGCGCTTTCCCAAAGAATTAAAGCTAGATATGGAAGCCTGCTAAGATAAGTTTTGCCCGTGCTTCGCTTTGAAGCTATGCGGGGCGCGCTACTTTAGATTGGGTGGCTTGGCCAAGACGTAGTCTCGCAACTTGTAGGTTGCCTTGATGTCTGCTTTTGCCTTGCGAGGCTACGGCGTGACAGCCTTCGGTTCTCCACTCCGTTGCGAGCGAAGGCTGGTGCCCAGGGTGGGAGTCGAACCCACACGCCCGAAGGCACTGGATCCTAAATCCAGCGTGTCTGCCAATTCCACCACCTGGGCCTAGATGAGGAAGCGAAAAGCAGATTCGATTTTGGCTGAAAATCAATCCTTAAATCTTCTCCGCTATCTCCAATATTAGATTCTCAGTTTCCTCCCAGCCGATGCAGCTGTCGGTGATAGACTGACCGTAGCAGTGCGGCTTTCCCGCTCGGAATGTCTGTTGACCTTCGAAGAGATTGCTCTCGAGCATGATTCCAGCAATGGACCTATGTCCGCTTACGAATTCGCTGATTACTTCTCTTGCAACCTGTGCTTGCTTTTTGTGATCTTTACCGGAATTGCCATGAGAGCAATCGATCATTATTGGTCTTTTTAGATGGGAATCGGATATGCCACTTTTCGCGTCCATTAGGCTTTGAGAATCGTAATTCGGACCTTTGCGTCCGCCTCTCAGGAATACGTGAGTATAGGGGTTCCCGGTTGTTTCAATGATGGCGGGGTCTCCGTTTTGGCCCATCCCGAACATAGCGTGGGCTTTCCGAGCTGCTTTCGTCGCGTTTAGAGCCGTCTCGATATCGCCCTCCATTCCGTTTTTCATTCCAATCGGCATCTTTAGACTGCTGGCGAGTTCTCGGTGTATTTGACTTTCAGCGGTTCTGGAACCGATGGAGCCGTATGCGATCCCGTCTTCCAGGTAGGGAGCTAGCAGAGGATTTAGGAATTCAGTGGCGCAGGGGATTCCTATTTCATTGATTCGATTGAGTAAGCGTCGCGACAGCGAGAGGCCGTTTGCTTTGTGTGATCTGCCTTGGAGATCTGGGTCGTAGAGAAGGCCTTTCCATCCCACCACACTGCGTGGTTTTTCAAAGTACGTCCGCATTACCAAAATTAGCTTTTCTGAAACCTTCTTTGATAGCTTGCGAAGCTTCGTGGCGTATTCCATGGCGGCACTAATTTCGTGTATGGAACAGGGACCGCATATCACTACGAGGCGACTAACGTCTGAAGCTCTTAGGACATTTTCGATAGCCTTGCGGTTTTGATAGACAGTCTGCCGAGCTGTCGGCGTCATGGGAAATTCTCTTCGAATTTCGCTGGCAGATAGGAGCCTGGTGTCGGTATCGACCGACTGTCGGTTTTCTTTTTGATCGGGTGGAAGTGTTTGAGCGTTCATTTCGTTTTGATGTTAAAATAGAAAAGCGAAAAGCCCTGGGTTTTATTTACCCAGGGCTTTTCGCTTATTGTGATTAGTTATCTCAAATAGCTAATCGTCAGCCAGCCTCCGGGCGGTCCCAGAAGAAGAAAAACCAGAAGTAAAAATAGCTGGACTGAAAACGATTCACTAGAGAGACGAGTCAATGAAGTTCTCTTTATTTAGCAAGATCAAATCTAGTTCATTCTAGTCAAAGCCCTTTTAATCCACGTCTTCGTGTCTGATTGGCTGGCTAGATTGAGGTTGATTACTGACCAAGCATATCCCAGAACGGAGCTTTTACGTCTGCCGCCTGTCGCAGAGCTGTTCTTGCTATGTTTGGTTTCTCTTCGGCTTTTCAATTCTCATTTCGCTTACTTTTCCTTCTTGCAGCCTTCCATTCAATTGCAGGCATGGTCATTGCCGATCAGGCTTTGGTATCAAGACTGCCGGAAAACAGTCTGCCTGGCCTAATGCCGCTTTTGCAGGGGGCGGCTGATCATTCCAATGCCATGAAGGAGCGGCAGTTTTTCGAGGACGAATTCGAAGGCAGGAGAATGATCAGTCGAGCGAGTAAGCGTCCCCGTGTATCCACTACGTTGGATGCTCGAAAAGAGGACGTGATTACCGAATCCGGCTTGGATCTTAATGATAGAGCCTTTTATTCGGTAACCCTGACGCAGCCGGTTTATCATTGGGGAGCTTTGGAATCGCAAAAACGGATCGGCGAACTGGGATACGATATTATCAAGTTGGGAAGCTTGGCTACGTTCCGCAGCCTTTTGCTCAAGATAAGATCCAGCTATTTGGATTTGCTAGTCAAGAAACTGGAGATTGAACAGCATGAGGTTCAATACGATCGGATGAAGGCTAATCTGGAATATCAGCGCGAACGCCAGGACGCCGTTTCACTTGTTGCGATCGAGAATATGGAAATCGAACTAAGCCAGATGGAAATCAATCAAATGGATCGTCGTAGTTCTTTTGAGGACAATTTATTCGCTCTAGTTAGTATCAGTGGTGTGGATACTGAATTTCTCGAATCGAAACTTGTTGGAGGCGTTCCTGAATTTGACCCGATTTCCGATGAAAGAATGGACGAGATTATCAGCTCATATCAAAGCAGGTTAGAGCATCACCCGGCGATCGAGCAGAAAATGAAGGATTTGGAAGTTGCGGAGCACGAATACCGTATTGCCGATTCACGATTGAAGCCAAAGCTGAATCTCACCTCCGGCCTTACGCAATTCAATCTCGATGATCGTGGCGTACGTAGGGATGAAGAGTTGGCCTATGCTGGCTTGGAAGTACGTTGGAATATTTTCGATGGCAACGAAACAGAAGGGCATCGAAAGGTAGCTTTTTCCAATTTAAAACAAGCGGAGCTGAATACTTCTATTACGCGTGATCGATTGGAGAATGAGCTTAAGCGTTTGAAAAACAGGTTGAGGACTACGTCTGAAATATTGGTCAACCAAGAGCTTCGTCTTAAGCAAAGAATCGAAAGCGTTAGTCGAACGAAAGAAGACTTGGAGGCAGGCAGGGCCTCACGAGAGACTCTGTCCAACGCCGAGCAGCTTCAACTTGCCCAAGAAATCGCGACGCAAAGAGCGAGGGTGATTTACTTGAATTATTTGTCTGAATTGACATCGCTGATTGGATTAGATCCATTCGCGGAGGCCTATAAGGACAGGCAAAACAATTAAAAGGCTTTCGATTTCGATGAAGACCGGAAACATAGTTAAGCTAGCAATAACTGTTATAATCTTTGCTGCTATTGGTATTTATGTACTTAATACGTTAAAGCCAATCGCGATTGTCGCTCCTGTTGAACGAGGCCTGGTGGTTAAGACGGCTCCTGGTACTGTTGAAGTCATGGCCGAGAAAATGCAAATTAGAAGCGATCTTAAAGGTAGGATCGCCGATTCGGTCTTGAAGGTGGGTAGCGAGGTCAAGATGGGCGAGGTTCTGGTCAGATTGGATACACGTGATATTGAATTGGAAATATCGAGTGCGGAGAACAATCTGCAGTCCGCTCAGCTTGCAGCGGAAATTGAAACCCCAACCGCGGTCCAGCTTACTGCTGCTCGTCTCGTACTAGAGAATTTCGAAACGGACTTCGATCGTGGTCAAAGGTCTCAAGCTGAAGTTGATGCCGCTCGAAGAGAGGTGAAGCGCCATGAGGATGCCATTCAAAGGGAGACCTTGCAGGCTGATCTGGAAATTGACGAAAAGCGTAACGCCTTGGAGAAGCTGAAGCGAGAACAGGAAAAGATGAGCATAATCTCGCCCATAGATGGCGTGGTATCCAAAGTTTACGCGTATCAAGGAGATTTGATAGCCGCAGGTCAAGAGGTCGCCGAGGTGGTTTCGCTAACCCGCGAGATAAAAGCGGTTATCGGAGAGGAAATGTTTGCCGACATTCGTGAAGGAATGCCTGCCAGTATTCAACTTTTGGGTTTCAGTGGTCGAAGTTCAGGAAAGGTCACGCGAATTATTGGCGTGGCGGATCCAGAAACCCAACGCTATCCTGTCTACATCGATTTGGATAAGAATGGCGAGCAACTCAATGTTGGGCAGACTGGCGATATTGTCATTACTCTAGACCAGCGAGAAAACGCTTTGCTCGTCCCTAAAAGGGCGATTCAGCTAGGATCGGCCTTAATCGTGCGTGACGGACTTGTATCTCAAGTCCAGGTACAAACTGGCTATGAAGGGACTACTCAGATTGAAGCGCTATCCGGTCTCGAAGAGGGCGATCTAGTGATCGTACAGGATATGCCTAAGTTTCAGGATGGCCAGAAGGTTAAAGTCGTTTCCGAATAGCGCGTATCTCCTTTTTCGGCTTTAGCTACCTAGCAAAACAAATCTAGTCCCACAGACTGGAGGGGTATTCGCCTTGTTCGAAAAGCGCTTGGAGTTCCTCTCTGGCATTTTGCAGATCGTCCCTATGGGTGATACCGAGCCACTTGGCAGAGCAGGTAAGGACTCTACAGCTGGCTTCGCCTTTTTGAATGAGTTCGTCGACCGCGAAAGGAAGGTAGAACTCGAATTTAGGATCGCTGCCGTTTTTTTCCAGAAAAGCTTCAAGCAAGGATTCCAGCTTGGGAAGGAACGAGGTCGGGAATCCCCAGCAGTTCATGGAAGCGACGGCATTTTGATCCAGCACTATTCTTTCTCCCGCTGTATTCAGTCCTTCAATGCGTTGACCGGATTCCGTATAGCCTATTTCTCTATGCTCCTCTACTTTGATTAGATTTTCGCAATAGTCAGCTTTGCAAATGCCACGCGAAACGGTACCATGTTTGGAAAGCGTATTGACGAGATGGTAGCCAACGAGAGCGAATGTATCCAAAGATCCTTGACGTAGAAAACGGGACAGCGCTTCAAACGCTTCTCTGCCATAGAAGTCGTCTGCATTGATGACGGAGAAAGGCTCGGTTAGCGCATTCCGAGCGGCATAGACGGCGTGTCCCGTACCCCACGGTTTCTCTCGCTCGCATACCGAAGATATATTCTGGGGAACATCGCCTTGTTCCTGAAATGCGAAGACTACCTCAATGCTCTGCTCATATCTTTGCCTTACAGGAATAAAGGCTTTCTCCATTTCGCGACGAATTACAAAAACGACCTTCCCGAAGTTGGCCTGAACCGCGTCGTAAACCGAGAAGTCGAGGATCCATTCGCCATTAGGCCCGATTGGCTCGATTTGCTTCAGGCCACCGAAACGGCTACCCATTCCTGCGGCGAGAACGACTAAGGTCGGTTTCATCGCTCGCCTTTAGAAACTTTCACGGAAGCTCTGGCAATCTCGAAAATGCTGCTTTAGAAAAATTTCCAAAGCTAATCAGCGTTACCGCAATTTGGATACGCGACTAAATGCTGCCGTACTTGAACGGGACGAGAACCATCGAATTGATTTCCCTCCCGTTTTTGATGGCAGGCCTGAAACTCCACTTTTTCGCTGCTTCGATAGTGGGTTGTATCAATTCGTCGTGAGAGCTGTCTCGCGTCGTCACGTGCTCGATATTGCCGTATTCGTCGAGCTGGAAGAGAACGTTAACATAGCCACGAATGCCTTGAAGTTCTTCGGGAAGTTCCGGTTTTGGCGAGTTTCGAATGCGCGGCTTGCGGTTTAGCAGCTTCTGCGAGACAACGATGCCTCCATTAAATTTGAAAGGCTGGATGATTTTCGAATCCACTGGGACGCCATTCTTCAGCGCTGGCTTAAAGCTCCAGTCGAGAACCGCTTCCGTTGCCGCATAGGCGAGTTGGTCATTAGTAGATTCAATGATTTCGCTGTCGGCGACGAAGCCATATTCGTCGATGAAAAGAAGGAGCTTAGCTTCGGCTCTTTCTTTAGCGAGATGATCAGGAATAATTGGATTGGTACGGCGAACGGGTTTGGGAGCCAGGTCCAGTTGGCTTGGGAACCTCGCTTTGGTGAACATCGCTTTGCTGGCCTTGCCCGTGAAATAGAATGGAATGACAACTTCTGCTGCGACTTCCTTTCCATCACGAATTGCTGGGCGAAATTTCCATTTGCGAGCCGCTTCAATAGCGTACTGGGAGAGTTCTTCATGGGTGGTTTCGATAACCTCTGCTTTGGGCACTCCACCGCGTGGATCGACGACAGCCTTAAGTGTCACATAGCCTTTCAAAGAAGCCAGCTCATCAGGAATTTCCGGTGTCTTGCGGTTTATCGGCTTCGCTTCGCGATCCTTTTTAGCTTTGGATTTGCGAGTATAGGCAATGGTGCCTTCGGTAAATTCGATAGGTTGGATGATTTGCGACTCAATGGGTCTTCCATCGACGCTCGCTGGCTCGAAAGTCCATTTTTGAATGGCGTCTAGAGCGGCTTGATTCAAAAGGCTATTGGAAGAGTAGTTGATTTCGGCTCCCACAACATAGCCGAACTTATTGATGTAGGCTAGAAGCCAAACCGTTCCAGACTCGTAGCGCAGCTCGTGGCTTAATCTGGGAGCTGCCTTCTCCTTTGGCTTTGGACCAATAAATTGACCGTAGGCTACGTTTACAGATAAAGCCGTGGCCGCCAACAGAGCTAGTGTGGATATACAGGTGCGGATCGCTTTCATTTTTAGAGATGGTTTCTAGCGACATCTCTCTATCGGTATTTTTTAACGCTTCTTAAAAAATGAAGCGTCTTGGTTTGCCTTGGAGACGCAAGAAAGCGCGGGTCTTTTACCTAGAGGCCTACAATCCAACCCTTTTCGGAGCTGACTGTTCACCATTTTCAGCTTTCAACGAGTCGTCTTTAATCTCTTCATATTCTGCAAATGAACCACATCGGCCACCTTGGAACGAATTCAAGCAGACCCCTCTATCTCGAAGTCACGTATCCTCTAGCGTTGAGACTTCTCAATCCGATTCCTCTTTTAGCGCGATAAGCTTGCGACGCTTGCTCAGGAAAGCCTACTGTGGCTTTTCCGCATAATGGAATCGAAATACTTAGGCAAAACGGTTCGGCATCCTGTCGACGAGCTCGATACCTTTCCCGCTCCAAAGGGAGTAAAGACGGTTACCATGTCCAGCGATGAGGTGACCAGCTCTTGCCCGATAACGGGTCAACCTGACTTCTACGAGATATCCATTGAATATGAGCCCAACGAGCTGTGCATTGAATCCAAAAGCCTCAAACTCTACTTCTGGGGCCTCCGGAATAAGGCTGTCTTTGCGGAGCAGATGACCGTCGACATTCGCGATCGCGTAGTGGCGGATATAAGGCCAAAATCCTGCCGCGTCGCTAGCAAGCAGAAGGCTAGGGGCGGGATTTCCATCGAGACGTTGGCGGTTTATCCCGAATGTTGAGTCTTGACCCCTGGTGGCAGGGCAACAGGACTAGCCGACAAGCATGAAACTTCTGGATAAGCTGGAACGCCGCTTGAGTTGGATGGGAGTACCGAATCTGGTGCTTATATTGATCGTAGGTCAAATCGCGGCTTGGGGCTTATCGTTGAGCGATCCGAACATCATCAATGTGATGGTCTTTTCCTTGCCCCATTTTCTAGCTGGCGATGTGTGGCGCATTGTATCATTTCTTTTGATACCGCCCAGAGCTCCGCTTATATTTTTAGCCTTCGCTTGGTATATTTTCTATCTGATGGGGAGTTCACTCGAGTCTAAGTGGGGCGAGACAAAATTCACGCTCTACATTGTTGTGGGCATTATCGCTACGATTGCGGCTTCCGCCTTATCGATTGTTGTTTTTGGCGTAAACGTTCCAGTGGACAATGTCTTTATTGGAATGTCGGTATTCTTGGCCTTTGCCTTTCTCTTTCCTGATTTCGAATTAAACTTGTTCTTTGTTCTGCCTGTGAAAGTAAAGTGGCTGGGATGGCTTTCGGGGGCTGGCATTGCCTGGTCGGTTGTGTCTGGAAGCTGGCCTATCAAACTTTACGCCCTCGCCTCGGTATTCAATTTCTTCTTATTCTTTGGCTCGGATATAATTCAGATCTTCAAGTCGCGCGAACGTCGCAAGAAGCACCAGGCTAAGATGGCTAAGATCGATGCCGAACTAAAGAGCGAGCCTTTCCACAAGTGCATAGTTTGTGGAGCCACTGACGTCACGCATCCTGATCTGGAATTTCGCTACCGAAAGGAGGGAGCCATCTGTTCTGACTGCCTTGAGAAGGAAAAGGGAACCGGGTAGCCAGTCTGGCTGGCGACGTTTCTAATTTATGATAGCGTCCTCCGTTTCGCCTCCGTCATACGGGTTGTAGACTTTTGAAGGCAGAAAGCTGGCGGCCAGGAAATCAATGGCGCCTTTGGCATCCGCCATTACGTATTCAATTTCTTGATCCAAAGGATTCTTCCAATCCGGAGGGACAATGGCGACTTCAGGTATGGCTGGCGTTTCGATTTTCGTGATTCGCGGAGCCCCAGGTTCCGATTCGGGTTGAAGCAGGTGGTAGCCAAGCGCGATTGCCAAGCAGGCCGCTGCTGCCAGCCCAATCAATTGAAGATTGAAAGGGGTCGCTTCCGGTTTGGCTTCATCTCGACTCAAGGCGCGATTGATCCGCTCAGAGAGGTTTGACGAGGGTTCTGCGACTTGCTCGAAGTCTCTGGCGTCTAGACCTAGCGATAGGTCAAGGTCATCCTTCATTTCGGCTTTGAGGTCAGGATCTGATTCGCAAGCCTTCTCCAGCCATTGTGGAAGTGGCTTGTCGGAAGCTTGGTACCAGTTGATAAGGAAAATGTAGAATTTCTTTTTCATGACGATGGCGGCATGCATTTTGATTTTGCTTTAAGTTTATTACGCGCCCGAAAGAGCAGAATCTTAACGTTGGTCTCCGTTTTATTCAAGACTTGAGCGATTTCCTTGATGGAAAGGTCTTCGATGTACTTCAAGATGAGCACTTCGTAGTAGTCTTTCTTGAGCGATTTCGCGGCCTTCCAGAGTTGGCGTTTTCGATCGTCGCCTTCGGCTCTTTTATCGGGAGTTTGACTTGGATCCACGATTTCAAAAGCGAGCGCATCCGTCGATTTCTTGGCTCGATAATGATTGTAGACCGTCCGTCTTCCGATGGTGAACAGCCAGGATGAGAAGGCGTACTTGCTATCGTATCTATGGAAATTCTTGAAGGCCTTGACGAAAGTGTCCTGCGTCAAGTCTTCCGCATCTTGCCGATTCTTCGTGTAGCGATAGATGAAGCTGTAGAGCTTGGCATGGTGCTGTTCGACAAGTAGCGCGAAAGAAGCCTGATTCGCCTCGGATGGAGGTTCGTTCTTCTCGTTTTCTAGAGCCTCTAAAGGGTTGGGCATGGCTGTCGTTGCTGAAAGCATTCGGTGTTCGAAGTTGGTCAAGCCTACTCGTCACTGTTTTCCGGCTCAGAAGCGACATAGTCTCTCTGTCCGAAGATACGCAAATCCGAAATTTGGATACTTCGTCGATCGCCGCCTTTGCCTTCGCATAGAATCCGTATCCACGATGTAGCTGTATCCGGAATGTTATAGCTCTCTAGTTGGTCGGAACCGCCAGCCGCTCTTCTATGAATCACGTTAGTCCACTTGGCTCCGTCTTGGGAAGTCTGAACAATGAATCTGTGGCGTCCTTCCAAGCCGTTTTTCCAAGCTATTTGAACTTCCCTGACCAGACTTGGCGATTCGAGCTCCAGGCGAATCCAAGTTCTGGCTCTGGATCCCCAGAAGGTTTCGGGATCGGCATCTGTCGCATTGCGAGGCAGGTTTCCATTATCCGCCTTCGCGTCAACGTTAGCTACACCAATCGCCTCTCCGCCAACGCCATCCTCCACAGCCTTGTCGTAATCGATCTTAGGTTTCTGGCGAGCTTGCAGGTTTCCGCCTTGCTGTGCCAAGTTCATCATCAGTTTTTCTATATTGGCGCTAGGGTATCGCAGATCGACTGAGACAAAATCCTGTCCTTTGGTAACGGATATATTTCTTGTCAGCAAGGCGAGGCTTTCGTCACCGATTTCGGTAAAGGAGGCTAGGGCGATCATTCCTTGAATGATGCGGTAGAGCTGGTCCGATACGGTTGGGCCCGTAGTGGATAAGGTAATATTGGATACAAAGATCTCTTCTTCCTCTCCCAGCGATAGCTGAACGCCCGTCGCCTTTTGCAATACGCGAGCTTTTGGCGGAATGTCGTCGATATCATTGATACCGCTGGCAGTCGCTATAAAGAAGAATCCATTTTCCTTGGACAAGGTCAGGTCGGAATCCGCATCGTCCATGCTTTCCGTTTCGCCTTCGATCACCCTCATGGCTTTCTTTATTTGAGCAAGCGATTTGCTAGCTAAAGCCAGGTCCTCTTTGGGGAAAGAAACGTGCACTTCGTCGCTAAACAGGTAGGTAGGATAGGGGGCTTCCTGTATTTCTTCCGCGCCATCCTCGTCTTCGAGCAGGCCGGAACTCAAGATAAAGGCGTCTACAATGGACCGGAAGCGTTCGCTGGACCTCAGAATAAGCACGCTGTTTTCTTCAGGATCCTGGTCAAAGGACGTACCGTAAGCGGTAACCGAATACACTTCGTCTATGAGGCCTTCTAGATCGAAATGTATGGAGCCTTCGTTTTCCATTTCAGCCAAAGCCATTTCCAGGATTCGCCCTCCTATGAATGATTCCTTAATGGCATCTGCGTCCAGGTGAACGAGCCATTTGGCGTCGTGAGAAATTTGCGATTTGTCTAGCGTCTCTGCATTGGCAAGCCCTCCCATGGCTACAAATGCTCCTATGATGTATTTTGCGAAGTTCATATTTAATGTTTTTCTACCTATTAGTTCACGCCAGGTCGCATTTAGGTTACAGGGAAATTCTATGCCTAACTTTCCTTCTCGTTTCCCATTCGGTATTGCTTATTGGAGAAAAGAATGCAGGCGGCGCCTAGGCCTATAGCGGCTATGACCGTACAGCCTAATGCTCCCATGAATGGATTCGCCCCCGCATGCGTGTAAGCCAATGAAGAAGGTCCTCCCATCATCGTCGCTAAATGATGGGATACTGAAATCTTGTTCAAGTTTAGCGGCACTTGGCTGATTCCTATCTCTACAATCAATCCATAAATGACTCCAAGAATCATGTACTTCCCGGTGAGCAAGCCGATCAGCATGGCCAGAGCAGAGTAGGCGAGTATAGCGAATAACTCGATCATCAGGATTCTTCCGAACATTGAAAATATGTCAGTAATTTCCAAATACATTCCAGTCGCGTGAATCAGAGTGGTAAATATGAAAACCCTAAATGCGGTTACAATTACTGAACTTATATACTCGGCTATTACTAGATGGCTTTTTTTCGGCGATCGCGTCCACAGATACTCGATCGTGTAGTCCTTGATCTCGTTTCGCAGACTGCCTCCAGCTCTTTCCAAACACATCAGAGGCACGAAACGAAGGGCGAACAGGTGAAACATCCAAGTTTGAAATTGGCCTGCATTTCCCGAAGCAACAGTAATAAAAGTGATTAGTATCAAGATCATCGAGACGCCGGATACCGCTAGCAGCGATTTCGAGCTGAACATTTCCTTCATCCTAAGGTAGCCGATGCCCAGGATAGCCTGCTTGAGTCCGGCTATCGTTCTCTGCTCTGCCGTCGAGTCTGCGGTGTCTGTTAATGTTGTCGTCATTGGGCGATTCGCTCGAAGAGACTGGTTAGCGTTTGGCTTTTATTCTGGACGTCGTATACTTCCGCTTCGCAGTCAACGAGGTATTCTGGCCACTTTTGGTAGAAGCTTTCAGGCCGCTTCAGCCATATTATCAGTTCCTCTCCCTCCACTAAGTAGCCTTTCAAGGTATCCAGACTGACGAGGTGTTCGGCAAGCTGCTGTGGCTGGTTCGTTCTAATGGCGATCTGTTCTGACCAATTCTTGATTTCCTTGCGGATTTTAGACTGACGACCGGAGGCCAAGGCGCGTCCCCAGTTTAGCATTACGAAATCGTTACACAGGGATTCTAGTTCGTGAAGGATATGGCTTGAAATGATTACATGGATACCGGAATTCTTAAGGTCTTTGAGAATGTTGCCGATTTCCTGGCGTCCCATGGGGTCTAGGCCGTTCATCGGTTCGTCGAGGATGATGAGTTTCGGCTCGTGGAGTATCGCCTGAGCCAGCTTCACTCGCTGGCGCATCCCTTTAGAATAGGATCCGATCTTCTTTTTCCAGTGCCGTTCGGAGAGTTTTACGGTTTTCAAAGCCTCTTTACTGATGCTTTGAGCCTTGCCGAAGGGAATGCCTGACAACATCGCTAAAGACCGAAGCCAGTCTATGGGAAGCATCTCCTTGTGAACGTATTCATGTTCTGGACAATAGCCGATCCGCGATAGAATTTGCGGGTTGTTCCACGGCTTTTGCCCGAAAACCAGAAGCTGTCCAGATGAAGGCTTAATCTGGCCGGTCATCAGTTTTATGAGCGTGCTTTTCCCGGCTCCATTTGGTCCTACCAACCCCGTGATGCCTGATCCGAGATTGAAGCTTACGTTGTTCAAGCCCAGGACCATTCCATAGAAACAACTGAGCTCCTTTGCCTGTACGATATAGTTCATTCCGGTTTGGTTCGTAGACTGATAATTGCCATTGAAGCTAAGCAGAAAAGCAGGATCACAATAATCGGGACGATTTGGCTCGATCCCTGATCAATGAGAGCCTTGTCGAGGTCTTTCTTGATAGGTTCCGTTAGGACGTTAAAGAATGGTAGCATGTTCTGCGCGTTTTCCAGGATACTGGTGAGGTCGAAAGCGTTCCAGCTGGCGTGCCTAATCGTTTCGGGAAGGCTGATGTAGCGTCCCCAAGTGAAGCGCAAGCCGACGAGTCCTGAAATGACTCCTGTGCCAATCCATGCGAAGATCCAGAAGGTCGTTGCTGTGCTGGTCTTCTTAGCTAGAGATGAAATGGCCAATGCCGCCAGACTCAGTGAAGTGATGCCTAGCAATCCAATTCCAAGAGCTCGGAGCAGGGCGTCGAACGAGTGGGCCAGAAAAGTCCAGCCTGGCGACATAAGACTCCCCAGCAGCCAAGCCACCACAATAGGCAGTACCCACAACGAGCTGAGAATCGAGAAGACGATCCCAAACTTTCCCAGCATGTAGTCGAATCGGGTTAGAGCTTTCGAATTATAGATAATGATCGCTTGGCTCGACAAGTCGTGAGCGATGAGCTTGGGTATGAATGTCGCCACCGCTATGAAGGTGGCGAAAATATAGGCGTTGCTCGCCAGAAAAAACGTTCCTCGATAGAGACCTTCGACACAAATTTCTGGATACAAGAGAATCCAGGAAGTGACTCCATTGATAATGGTCGTCATCTCTCTGGGAAATTTCTCCATAAGGTTGGCGAATATTCCGCTTTCCGGAGAGAGCAGCTGTCCCGCCAGGAAATAAATGCTAGTGAGGCCCAGGGCTGAACTCCAAACCAGAGCGAGCAGTATCTTGAGCACCTTTGACTGGAGACACAATTTTATTCCGTATTGGGCAATTACATACCTGCGACGCCAAATGCCGGTGGATCGTCCCTCCCAGTGTTGATAGCTGTCCGCTTTAAGGCTCATGACGTCGATTCCGTGTTCCCCAGCGCTTGCACGAAGAGTTCGTTCAGGGCGTTCGGACTGGCCTTGATTTCGAGTGGAGTGATGCCAAGGCGTTTCAAAATTCCAATCAATGGATTAAGCGAATTCTGCCCATGTTCAACTTTTACGTGCCCATTGCTCAGAATCTCGCTTTGCCAGCCATGCTCATTTAAAGCTTGGACCAATTCAGGGCCGCGATCGACAACTACGATTTCCGCTTCAGGCTTTCGCTTCTTCTTCAGAGATTCGAGTGTATCATGAACGAGAATACGACCCTGGGAAATGATCACGATCTGCTCGCATATCCGGTCGACGTCATGCAGTAGATGGGATGAGAGCACGACTGAAATATTAGACTCTTTCCATATTCTTTCGATGAGATCGAGAATGATGGCCTGTCCTTTGGGATCGAGCCCATTGGTAGGCTCGTCCAGAAAGATAAGCTCAGGATCATGAACGATGGCCTGAGCTATCTTGATCCGCTGCTTCATACCAGTGGAGTAGGTGTCCACTTTCCGGTAGCGCTCCTGGCCCATGCCAACGAAATCAAGCATTTCATGAGCTCTTTGTCGTGCGGATTCAAAGGGTAGGCCGGAAAGTTGAGCGCAGTAGGTCACGTACTCGCATCCAGCCATGCCTGGGATGTGGCAATCCTGTTCAGGCGCATAGCCTACGCGTTTTCTCACTTCGCGACCGTTTATATCTATGTCTTTTCCCAGTAGCGCAGCCTTACCGCTATCCTTGTCTTGAAGCTGTAACAAGCATTTGATCAGGGTCGATTTGCCTGCTCCGTTGGGTCCCAAGAGGCCTACCGTTCCAGGAGCGATCGAGAGATCTACCTTGTCCAAGGCCTGGAAACGATCGAAGCGCTTGTCCAATTGCTGCGTGTGAATAATCGGAGCCATTCTAGAGGATTCACGGCTAGTACACTCCAGAAGCCCTGATAGTTACAGTTTTTTCTGTACTGGAACTACGTGGCTATTTGAACCTGGCAATCCTATACATTCCGTTCGTAGTCAATCCGCTTCAGAAAATTCGAATTCCGCATGCAATGTCATTACTTGTATCCAAAATCACCGTCGACTGATCGTGATAGCTTCCTGCGCTGCTTTTCCGCTTTGCGTTTCGAAACGCTTATAGATTTAAGCAGCTTTCGTTTTCGCTTTTTAAGGACATTCGCCATATCCGTATCGACGATTCCTTTACGATTACGTTTACGGCGATTTTCCGCCTTTTGCTTTAAATAGCTATGAAAGCGTTCGCTTTCCAGCGTACCGTTTTCGAGCGCCTCGATTATGGAGCAGTCTGGCTCGCTTGTATGGCTGCAATTACGAAAGCGGCATTGCTTGGCCAATTCATCGATATCTGAGAAAGCCTTTTTGACACCTTCGTCATCGCCCAGAAGCTGTATCTCTCTCATTCCGGGTGTATCCAAAATCATAGATCCTTGCGGCATAAGAACCATCTCCCTCCAAGTTGTTGTATGGCGACCTCGACTGTCCGATTTACGAACAGCGTTAGCATTCAATTGATCTTTGCCAATAAGGGCGTTGATCAAGGTGGACTTGCCGGCTCCTGAGGACCCTAGCAAGGCGATGGTCGTGCCTCTTTGAAAGTATGAGGAAAGCGCATCGAGACCCTCTTGTGTCAGAGCGCTTACCAGATGGATCGGAGCTGTCTCCGCCACGGAATCTAGTTGGGCGAGTTGTTCCTCGACGTTCAGGCAGAGGTCAGCTTTGTTTAAGACGATCACCGGCGATATCGAGCTGCTAGAGGCTAAGGACAGATACCGTTCGATTCGTTTCGGATTAAAATCGTGGTCTAGCCCAGCGACCAGGAAGGCGTAGTCTATGTGGGCTGCGATTTTTTGAACCTTCGATTGATTGCCTGCCGCTTCTCTTTCAAATACTCCTCGTCGCGGAAGTATTTCCCGGATCACTTCCCCCTCTACAGCAACCCAGTCTCCGGTAATAGGATACCATTGATGTCTGGTTTTGTGAGCAAGATAGGAACCCGGCAGTCGAATGCGCAATTCTCCAAATTCATCGAATGCGACGTACTCGCCTCGATTTTCTCGAGCGATGCGAGCTGGTTTTAGGCTAGCTTCCCCAAGGGAATCGAAGGCCTGTTGCAGGCTTTCGTTCCAGCCAAGATTTAAAAGATTTCGGGTCATTTTGAAATTGCCTCAAGGAGGTGTAAAATTGGAATCGTAATAAATTATGGATACAAAAATCTATTCTTCGATTTAGCATAATCGAAGTGGATACGGGAATCCCCGTCGCTCTTCGCGGTTCGAATAGGCGCAAAAAAACCGCGAACTTAACGTCGTTCGCGGTGGAGCATTAATGATTTAAGGGCTGCCTATTGCCTTATCTAGCTACGAGACGAACGACGGGGTGGCTGTTTTTCATTTGGTATACATTCATGGTCATTCGTCTCCTTTCTAATTTCCTCTCCCTATTAAAATAACGGTTTCAAGCTGTAGCGTGATTCTCTTATGTCAAGAGTGAATTTCTGAAAAATCGGGTAATCATTATTCTAATACGATGCCTTCCGTCTCTGGAGTCAGAGCAATGTTAGCCGCCTCTTTGAATATGTCCGTAGTGAATACAAGACCTTCGACGCGGCCTTCATTGATGACGGGCAAGCACTCGTATTCAGCTTCTCCTGCTAGTTTTATCAATTTACCGAGTTTGGTATTCGGATTTACGATGGGCTGAATCGGGGGAAGAATATCCCCGACTGTTCGGCTCATATGATTTTGAGCGTTTTCTAGAAAATCGCTTTCCTGTGAAGATTCTTCAGTCGGAGTCCAGTCGCCCGTTAAACCTAGAACTACATTATGTGGAGTAAGGATGCCGGCAAAATCTCCCTCGGTATCGATAATCGCGATGGCTCCGGTGTCCTGTTTCTTTTGTTCTCCGTATAGAATGATGCCCACGGCTTCACGGAGCGTATGCTGTGTGCTGATACGCAGGAACCGTTTTGTCATGAGGTCGGCAGCGGTCTTTTGTTCAGGCATTGGGCAGCTCCTCCTCCGGATTAATGTCTAGGGCTTTTCCTATTCCTTTCAGGATATCCAGTTGCGTAATGATCCCTTTCAATCGTCCCTCTTCGTCAGATACAGGTAGAGCTTGAAGCTTGTTGTCTCGAGAGAGAAGAGTCGTTTTCGCTAAACCTGTTTGCAGCTCGATTTTCGGCAGGTCGCTTCGGGCGATATCCTTAATGCTGACGGAAAAGTTGAGCCTCATTTTTTCGGCGAGTTCGCCTTCGCTAAGCGACTCCGTCTCCTCCTCGTCTAGATCCTTTGAAAGGGTCTGCAAAATCGAGCTCAAGCTCAATGAACAGTCCAATTTCCCTTCGCGGTCTTGTAGAAACAAGGGGCGTGACGACTTGCTTGGCATGTGCTTCAGCATTTCCGAAATAAGCCAAAGGGCTTCACGGACTTGATGCTGATTTCCAAATCGCAAAATCCGAGGCGAGAGGATCGCTTCGGCAGTGATGTTTGTATCCAATTGTTCAGCGCTGTGCCTTTGCGTTTCCTGGCGGCGCTTTTCCATTTCCACGATGCTCCAAGCTCGAGCCAGGGCTAGCTCCGTGGACTGGAAGAGCTTGTTATCTGCGTAGAAAATATTCTGTTCGCCAATCCGCTTTCGTAAGCCGGAGCCGGTCATTACCTTTTTCAGGGAGTCTTCGATTCCGGAAAGGACGAGGTGAATGTTGCGTTTATGCAGAAGTTCCCAGAAATGCTCCAGCATTGCCATCGCCGTACTGCCAACCGCTCTCAGTCGCTTCATGCGCAGAATGACGACCCTCGTTTTCGGTGTCAGGCAATTCAGCAATTCGTAGTCGAGATCCTCTGCCGCCGCGAAATACAGATCGCCTTCCATGTTTACCGTTACCACCTCGGAAGGGGCTGCGCGGTTGAAGGGGACTTCTTCAAAGCCGGCGTCCGGTTGCTGTTCGAGTTGAGTTAGATCCGTATTTCCGGTTACTCTAAGCAGGATAACGATTGAGAGAAACACGCCGACGAAGACAGCGTATTCCAAGGGTAGAATGAGGGTGGAAACGAGAGTTCCAAATAGAACCATGCGCGAATGTTTTCCCGTTTTCCACGTCACCATCAGTCGGCGTTTATCGACCATGGTATAGGCCACTACGATGAGGATCCCGGCCAGGGCAGCTTTGGGGATGTAGTTAGCGATTGGCGCCAGAATGAGGATGGTTAGAGCTGTCCAAAGGGCGGAAAAAATAGCTGCCATTCGAGTCCGGCCTCCCGACTTGAAACAAACGGCGGTTCTCGTGAAAGAGCCTGAACCGGCGAAGCTGGAAAAGAACGATCCAACTATGTTCGAGGCTCCCTGGCCGATAAATTCCTTGGTGAAGTCGAGACGTTGTCCTGATTGCGCGGCGACCGCTCTAGCGATAGAAGCTGCTTCGATAAGCCCGAGTATGGCCAAGGCCATTGCTCCGAGACCCAGCTCACGCGTTAATTCATAGGGGGGCGGGGTGAGCAATTGAGGAAAATGAAAGATATTCAGACTAGCCGAGATGGGTTCGATGTCTTTAACGATCTCGATTTTTCCAGTTCCCATTTCAGGCAAGTGCCAACCGAGAAAATAGGCGATGGCTCCTGATACGATGATCCCGAT